>JAFDDT010000044.1 GCA_019310725.1 Deltaproteobacteria bacterium
CTCCTAGATCCATATTGGGAGAAGATCTATCTAAGAGAAGAGGAGATTGGCTATGATGAAAGGCTTCCTTTTACATCTTCGTCGCCAATTCCCAAAGTAGAATCACGGTTTAGCAAATAAGTGAACCCAGATATTGGGTAACCGTTCACAGGTTCAGGGTTCAACGTTCACGGTTAAGGAAAAAGAAGGCATTGAGGACCCTAAGGCCTCGCTAAAGGGGTCATTTCCCAAGTAATTGCCAATTTGGATCCAAATTTTGGATTACGCCTGAGGAACTGATGCCTTTCTCATAAATATGCAGCCCAAGTGCAGTCCGGGGACAAGAATGGAACTTTGAACCCCTGAATGCCTACAAAAAAGGAGGTGAGGGGAGATGTGGCAAGCATGGATTAATGGTATTATCGGGCTCTGGAAGCTTTCCAACAAAACAATGGCTCTGGACCGCGTAGAATCTTGCCTTGAGGAGGGGCAATTATGGATCGTTTGTCCAATACATGGACTGCCTCTGATTACATAAAAATTGGTCTAAACGGCATGCCAGCTAATTCCCTTGGCGGAATAGATGTGACATACCGGTGCAACCTGAGATGCAGGCATTGCTATTTCCTCAAACAGGGATACCACAGCGAATTATCCACAGACCAATGGCTGGCAAAATTTGAAAGGCTAAAAGACAATGGCTTCCCTTTTATGATCTGTGGCTGGATGGGCGGAGAGCCACTTCTAAGAAAGGAGCTTGTGGACAAAGGGCGCAGATATTTCAAGAGCAACATTATCTTTACAAATGGAACTATTGATCTCCCCGATTGGCCGGATGTCACCTTCTCGGTCTCCATCCATGGTACAGAGGACTATTACTACCGCATGACCGGAGCAAAGCCGGGGACCTATCAGCACATTAAAAAAATGTTGATAGATCCGATCTTGATGTGGTGATCGCCTTCTGTGTGACCCGCATCAATTATCAATGCATAGCGGACATGGTGAAAGAATGGAGCCAGACATCAGTCAAGGGTATCGTTTTCGAATTCTATAGGCCGATGAAAGGGGAAGGCAACGAGCTATGGCTCAACTGGGCGGAGAGGGATAAGGTTATAGATCAACTCCTCGCATTAAAGGAAACGTACAGAGGATTTATCCATGTGAGTGACCGGATATATCACCTGATGAGATCTGATTTGGCACCTAAGATAACCCAAAACGGCCCTTTTTCGAAGATCGGCTTCAGCTATGACCCGATGGGGAAGCCAAAGATCCCCTGCCAGCTCGGCCCTAATGCGGATTGTTCTCGGTGTGGTTGCATCCTGTCCTTTTACTCAATGCTGCTGACGCACAGGAGCCTCTTAATACCTGAATTCGCTGCCTCGGCTTGGAGGAAACTCATCGACCAGTATAAAATAAGGGTGAGCGCTATCCATCATTTATCCCAGAAAATCACAGCTCATTAAAAAACATTTAATGGGGTGCTGAACAACAAAATCCGAATCCCAATAGGTTAAATAGTTCCCATTAAAGCGCCTGATGAGATTCATTTTTCTAAAAAGGCGTCATTTCCTCCAAAAAATGATCGGTAATTTTCAAACACCTAAAGTGCTACAACAATTATGTGAATACTCAAAGGAGAAAGCAGGTGGAGAAACAGATCAAACCGAATGGAATAGAAGAATAGGAGGGTCCTATACCATTAGAAAGATTTATCAGGTTCAGTCGTTGGATGGTAGGCCATATTGCACTGCCAGTAGGAGTGGCAATGATTGCAGGGTTAACAATAGGCTATTTCACTCCACATAGTATAGCTATGCGGCTCAAGTTTACAATCATAATTGGTCTCTTCTGGATGCTCTATCCGATGATGATAGATCTTAGGATGGGAAAGTTGGTTGAGATGATCAAGTTACCCAAAGAAGTGGGCCTTTCTTTAGGTCTTAACTTTATTGTCTCCCCGCTCATTATTGGCGTGCTGGTCTCGATTTTCCTGGCTCATGACCCCATAATTGGCGCGGGGCTCATACTTGTCGGTGTGAGCCCCTGTTCAGCCATGAATACGGCCGCAACTGCCTTTGTTGGTGGGAATATAGAATTGACATTAGTAATAATTGCCGTCAGTTACCTCCTGACCATTGTTGCTGCACCGTTTTGGGTTACTGTATTTATGCACAAGTCAATCCCTGTGCCCTTTCCATTCATGATGCGCCAGATTGCCCTTGTAATACTAATTCCTATGTTTGCAGGTTGGCTTACGAGATTATTGATAGAAAAAAAGCTGGGAACCCAGCGCTATATTCAAATCGCCCCTTCCTTCGAAGGCTTTTCTTTTTTGGGCGTTTTATTTATGATATTTTTTCTTTTTGTGATTAATGGGCGGAACATCATCATGCACTGGCATATTTTGGTAATTGTCATGGGTGCCTCACTTGGCTTTTTTTCCGCTATTATGTTTATTGGAATTTTTATTCCCAAGCTCTTCAACCTGGATTATGGGAATAGCAGCTCAATTACAGTAACAAGCGTAGCCAAGAATGAATCCATCGCCATGGCGCTGGCCTTTATGATTTTTGGCCCCCAGGCAGCTCTTGGGGTAGCCATTGGTGGTGTGCTAATCCAAGTACCATTCATGGTTATATATATCCAGTCAATCTCCAAAATTCTGCGGAAACGAGAGTTCTATAAAGCTCATTAAGGCCACGAATATATTATGTGAATAACAAGTAATTGGGGGAAGAATGGAGCCTCTATTTAGATATGAAGTTTGTAAGGTTTCATTCAGCAGAGAAAAGATAAGGCCACAAATAATACTTGACAAGTGGTTTTTTTTGTTACATTATTGCACAACTATGCAATAATACAATATATCTATGCCTCGCAAATTAAAAAACATATGGAGAAATCGGCGATGGCAGGGCTTTCATGAATATGTGGACGACCCGAGGACCCGGCTGTTTGCAGCCCTGGCCTGTAGTCAGAGGATTGAGATCCTAAAACTCCTGCGGGAAGGGGAAAAATGCACTTGCGACATAGCCCCAAGACTGCGGATCGATATCTCTGTAGTATCTCGTCATCTGGCAATACTCAAGAGTCTCGGCCTGGTGGAGAGCTGGAAAGAGGGCGTAAATAATTACTACGCAGTTGTAGACGAGCGGATTTTTGACATACTGGCTGCAGCTTCGAACATCCTGAAAGACATGGCAGAGCGACAGCGCGAGCTCTTTGATAAGCTTCGATGAGCCAGGGGCATGTTTCAGTGAGATACAATAGCAAGGCCGGGGGACAATATTACACGATCCGGTTTTTCAGCAAGAGAAGGCAGGGATGAACCCTCGCTCAATCCCGCTGGATATGGGCAAGGTAATTCAGTTACCGTAGAGCAAGGGCTGCTTCGGGATAGGAAGCAATAAAAGGGGCCAAAGCTCCAATCAAACAACAAAAGGAGGTAAGAGTTATGATTCTTGCATTTTCCACAGACGACAACAGCGGTCTTGAGGCCGTGCTAAGTCACCACTTTGGTCGCTGCCCATATTACACCTTGGTGGATGTACAAGGGGCAGAAATCAAAGATGTTAGGTCAGCGCCTAATCCATTCTATGACGATCACGGAGAGCCTGGCGAGGTCCCGTCCTTTATTAGGAGTCAAGGGGCGCAGGTTATCATTGCCGGCGGCATGGGGCCCAGGGCTATTTCTTTCTTCGAGCAGTTCGGGATTCAGGCCATTACCGGCGCCTCGGGTAGGGTGAAAGATGTGGTTGAGGTGTACCTCAAAGGCAGTCTAGCCGGAGCAGAGCCCTGCAATGAAAGTGAGGATACGGTTTCTTCTCACCCGGGAAAGACGCCCCTACCAGGCCAGCTTGAGGGCGACGAGATGTCCAGGCTTAAGGAAGAGATGGCGGCCTTACGGCGGCACTTGGCTGAGGCCCAAGATAATATAGCGAGGCTTGAACGCAAAAAGAGGTGAGCTCTGCTGGGCCATCTTATCACCACAGGTCTCATTGTCTTTTCCATCTCGCTCATTTTCTCCATGTAGGGTCGCAAATGGGAACCAACACGTTTCTGGTCCTTAGCTCCTCTTCAATGGCCTTCCTCGCTCATGCCTTGAGGGGGGCGTCGATCTGAAGTTGTGTCTGATCTTTGGGGCCATTGTGCTGGTAGCATCGCAAATAGGTTCTCGACTCCATACAAAGGTAAAGGAGCGGGCATTGAGCGGGGGATTTGCGGTAATACTGATAGCAGCATCTCTCTGGATGATAGCCAAAATATTCTTTTAGTCTAACCGAGATCGGAACACATTGGAGCACCCCAATCTCCCTCACCTCCTCACCCGATGGCAATGAGGAGGGGCCTCCGATCTATGAATTCTTGGGTCGGAAAAAGTCCTTTATCTGCACTACCTTTGGCGTATCCTTCTTTCGCAGTTCCCCTCTCCTGATCTTCTTTATCTTCGCTATATGCTCTTTCAATTCCGCATTATTCTCCAAGATCCCCTCAATTTGATGCTCAAATTCACTCAAAGCACTCTCCAGTTCGAGCGTATCAATGGAAAACCCAGAGAAAGATGCGAGCAGATTAACCATCCTGACTACAACCCTAAAATTGGTACCCCGCAGATAGAGTGGAGAATGACCCCAGAGGCCAACAAATGGATATTTTTCTTTCTCCGCCCTCTTCATAATAAGTGAATGCACGCCTGAGGGACCTTCATAATCTATCAGGCTGATATCATTTCTGCCAAAAAAATCTCTCCACTCCTCAATGGTATACACCCCGGAGACCATGGATTCGGTATGAAGAACATCGTCGTACATCCCCCCAAGGCAGACAACGAGAGAAACCCCCCATTGCTTGCATAATCGAAAAAGAATCTCCACAAATGTGGGCCATCTGTAATCTGGCTCTTGCCCCTTTACAAGGATAAGATCATTTGTCCCCTCCTTGTTGGGCCAAAAATAGAAAGATATCTTTTTAAGTTGGACGTCTTGAAGTCTTCCTTCCTTAATAGCAATAAGTGGTCTGTTTTGCGTAAACTGATAGAAATAGTCTGGATCTATGTCAGCCAGCAAGGTGGCCCTTTTTTTTCGGATGATGTACTCAACTGACTTTACCGCGGTATTGCCAGCATTTGACCAACCACCAAATCCGGCAATCAGTATGGGCTTGTTCAATTGAGGCATTTGATAAAAGCTAACAGATTCCTCGACCATGGCCTAATATTCTCCCACCATTTCTCTTATGCCAACATGACTTTGCTACAGAGTAGCGTCAAAATCCAGGGTATGGGTGTCTTTTTTTGGATTATGCCCCACATAGTTCAAATTTGCTATGTGATTCCGTTGAAAACCCTATCTAATACTCTGGAAGCGACGGAGCTGGCGGAAATCTCTTTATGCTTTGTAAAATGAGCTGATTTTTTCCACAACATATTCAATCTGCTCATATTGTAACTCCGGGTAAATCGGTAAGGCAAGAGTTCTTGCCGCAGCATCAACGGAAACAGGGCAATCCTCTGCACGATACCCGAGATATCCAAAACACTCCTGAACATGAAGTGGAACGGGATAATAGATCTCGCTGCCTATACCCTGACTGGCGAGATATGCCTTGAGATCATCCCTGTCTGGCCCGACCTTTATTACAAACTGGTTGTATATGTGCCTACCCTTATTCTCAGAAGGCAGTTCGATTTGCTCTAAGCCCTTGCCGGCAAATAGGCTCCTATAGATACGGGCGTTCTCTCTTCTCTTTTCAGTCCACTGATCAAGGTAATTGAGTTTTACCAGCAGTATAGCTGCCTGGAGAGCATCCAACCTAAAATTTCCACCAATCACCTTGTGATAATATTTTGGTTGTGACCCATGAACCCTTAGTATCTTTAGTCGCTCAAATGCGTCGGCATCATTTGTGGTAACCATGCCAGCATCCCCATAGGAACCAAGGTTTTTTGAGGGGAAAAAGGAAAAGCACCCATAGGTGCCCATAGAACCCGCTCTGTGCAAAGATCCGTGAGAAGACTGGTATTCTGAACCGATGGCCTGAGCGGCATCCTCTATAACAACTATGCCCAAGGATTTTGCTACGGCTCTGGCGCTGTCCATATCCGCGCATTGCCCAAAGAGATGAACCGGTATTATGGCCTTTGCACGAGATCTCTCCTCGCCATTCATGGTAGAAATTTTTTTCTCCAATCTCTCTGGATCAATATTGTAAGTATGGCGGTCAATATCAACAAAAACAGGGATAGCCCCTAAACGAGCAATTGAACCAGCAGTCGAAAAAAAGGTGTAGGCGGAGGTGATCACCATATCTCCTGGACCAACCCCAGCACTCATGAGGGATATGAGCAGGGCATCGGTCCCTGAAGAAACGCCTACCGCGTATTTGACCTGGGCGTAAGTGGCTATTTTACGCTCTAGTTCTTCTACCTTCGCACCCATTATGAACCGCTGCGATTCATAAACCTCCGCAGTAGCTGCCAGGATTTCCTCTTTGATGGTTTCATACTGTGCCTTTAGGTCTAGTAATGGTACTTTCAACCTGGATTCTCCTTTCTCGAGTGAGCTCAGGGTGCGGGTGCACCCAAAAATCAATTCACAAGCCTAGAAACAGGTACTACCTCGGTCTCATGGGTAAGGGTCGACTCGTATCTCTTTAAGAGCTCCAGGGTCTCTTGGTGAGGATGGCCAATGCCAATAGCCCAACCCTTTTGTCTTGCCAGGCTCAGCAGCCTTTCCATTTGTATTTTCAAGGCATTTTCTGAGAGTTCATTATCCAGGAATATGTCCCTGCTTGCTGTTCTCAGGGCCATTCTTTTTGCCAACTTAAATGCCACACTCTTGCTAGTTGTTCTGCTATCGACAAAGTAGAGACCCCTCCTTTTCAACTCGGTTAGCACTACAAGCATCTTCTCCTCGCATTCTGTAAACCGTGAGCCCATGTGATTATTGACACCAGAGACAAAAGGCACCCAACTCAGATCACGATTAAGCACCTCTAAAATCATTCCCTTGTCCATAGAGAGCAACAAGACCCCATCACCTGGATCAACAACAGGGTAATTGCTAGGTTCCATAGGAAGATGAAGCATTATCTCTCTGCCCTGCTTCTTGGCCCTCTGGGCAATCGATTTCGAACCAGGCGCAAAGGGCAAAATAGACAGAGTAAGGGGCAAGTCAAGCCGAATAAAGGCGCTTGCAAGGGAGCTGTCGTAACCTACATCATCAATGATAATACCGACTTTGGGGCATGGCAATCGATGAGGGGGTGGATACCCATCCCTCAGGATATTGAGTCGGTGGGTAAAGAGACCGCTACAGAATATATGATAGATTATTTCTTTCGGCGACTGTTTCGCTATGGTGATTTCTACCGGTCTCCTGAGATTGGAAACCCTGGCCCTGATCTCATTTGCAACCTGGGAGAGAGGGTGCTGACGTGGGATCCTGGCCTTTATATCATTAAAATCCCAGTGATAGCCATCTTTCTCTCTCGGAACAACAGAGACAAACACGATGTCCTCCTGGGGCACTCCCATAGCGTATAATCCGTCTGAAATGGCCTTATCTACAAGACGGATATCTCTACTGAGTTGCTTTGAAGTAGCATAAACCTCCTCAAATGGTAAGAGATGTCCTCCTTTTTCTAATCGTGAGAGATAGCCTATCAATATCGCTAAAATAACAGCTATAACTCCGAGACCAACAATGACAAGGATCAGCTTCCTTTTTTGCTTATTTTTTGATTGGACCATGTAATGCTATTTCACAATCATTCCGCGCCCTGCCTGCTCTCTATCGTAGAGAAAATGTTCCAGGATTGCAGTATCTGTATTGCCCTGCTCAGCTGATTATCGTTCGCAATGCGTTTTTGAATATCGCTGCGTTCATCTGACACGTCTCCGCTCTCCTCCTCCTCTCCACCAGGTGTGTCGTTCTCAAGATGGCCTTCCAAATCCCTCTCTCTTATGACAGATCTCTCTTTTGCGACCGGTTTTTTCGCTGGTGGCACAAATGCAACCTTTATATCTGGCTCGATGCCGCTTGCCTGGATCGAACTTCCACTTGGCGTATAATAGAGTGCGGTTGTTAGGCGCAAGCCCGAACCGTCTGAGAGAGGGAAGAGGGTTTGGACAGAGCCTTTCCCAAAGGTAGTTGTACCTAAAATGAGGGCCCTCTTGTTGTCCTGCAAGGCCCCGGCGACTATTTCTGATGCGCTGGCGCTTCCCTCATTGACCAGGACAATCATGGGATATTTTCGGGATTCAGTGGCCTTGTGCGCAACGCTTTTCTGCTCCCGCTGATCGCGGCTCTTGATTGAGACAATCACACCTGAATCCAGGAATGCATCACTTACCTTTACCGCCTGGGAAAGGAGTCCTCCGGGGTTGTTTCTTAAATCCAAAATCAAACCCTTTAACGCCTCGTCTTTGTCCATCTTTTTCAACGCTTTAGCAAGGTCTTCACCGGTATTGCTCTGGAAGTTTGAGATCCTTATGTAACCTAAACCAGAAGGAAGGGAAAACGAGCGAACACTCTTTATCGGTATTACATCCCTCGTGATCACAAAATCAATTGGCTTTTCCAAGCCTTTCCTTCTAACGGTCAGCTTAACCTTGGTGCCTTTGGGTCCCCGGATAAGCTTGACTGCCTCCCTGATGGATATGTCCTTGGTTGATTTGTCTCCTATCATGATGATTTGATCCCCTGCTTTCATGCCGGCCTCATACGCAGGGGTTCCTTCAATGGGAGAAACAACGGTGAGGACTTTGTTTTTTACGGTTATTACAATCCCTACCCCAGGAAAACTTCCTTTGGTCTCTATCATCAGCTCCTTATAGTCTTCTGCGGTAATAAAAGAAGAGTGGGGATCCAGAGTTTCGACCATGCCTTTGATAGCCCCATGAATGAGTGCTTTTGCATCAGTGTCTTCAACGTAGTTCTTTTCAACTTTGCGCAAAACCTCACTAAACACCTCGATGTTCTTATATACCTCTTCCGTGTCAGCCACAACATTCTGAGAGCTTCCACTGATTATGAGGAAAGATATGATAACTATGAAAAGAAGTGCCTCATACAAACATTGGGTACGTTTTGTTTTAAACATCCTTTGCTTCCTCTGATTTAGAAAACGTATCTTAGACCTCAAAGATTGGCCACCTCATGCTCAGCCGATGGATATCGCCCGCCCGCCTCACATTATTCTTATTCTATTTTAAGCCATGCCCTGGGGTCAAGCTGTTCTCTTCCTTTTCTTAACTCAAAATAAACCCCGGGTCCCGCATCCCAACCAGGATTTCCCACAAGACCCACTGCCTCTCCGCCTGAAACCATCTCACCCTTTTGCTTGAGCCTCTCGTCAAGATGGGCGAACACAGTAAAATAGCGCGACCCGTGATTAATGATCAAAAGCTGTCCATATCCTTTGAACCATCCAGAAAAATCTACCCTGCCGGGAAACACAGACCTAACCTCCTCACGTGCGCAACCCGTAATATATACTCCTTTTCTATGCATAAATGGATTTGACTTAGCGAGCTGCGCACCCCTCAATATGTCTCCGGTTAAGGGCAAGGGAATCTTTCCTTTCATTTCAGCAAACCCGCTGGGCAGAGATTCTTGCCTGTCTTCCTTTTCTAAATACATTACGGTATGGTTAAGGGCCTGCGTAGCCCCTCTGAGCTCCTCAACTGCTTTTGCATAAAACTCCTTTTCCCGGTGTACCTTCATTAGCAAAAGAACCCTTTTTTCGATAGACTTCTCAACCAGAGCCATGCCCTCGTTTTTAGCCTTTTTCAATGCCTCAAAGGCAGCCACATTCTCCTTGAGTAGCTGTACCTCGTTCTCAACTTGACTCGTCTGCCGGGCCAGCATATCAAGTATCTCTCTATCTTGATTCATAAGGGTCTTGGTGTATTTTATGGCCTTCTGAAGTTCTTGGAGAGATGTGGAGCTAGCGAGGAGCCTTACATATCCTGGTCTCCCAAACTTGTAGAAGGCAACTAAACGCTTCGTTAACGTTCTCCGAACAGCCACAGAAGATTGGTTTAGTTGCCGAATTCTTTCTTGGCCAGCCAGGATCTCTAATGAGAGCCTTTCTATCTTGTTTGATAGTTTCCTTAATTCCCCCCTCTTTCGCGTCACATCTTTTTCGAGCCTCTCCAACTGTCCCAAGATGTCTTTTTCCTTGGTATCAACGCTGAGCAATTCTTCCTGTTGCTCTAAGAGATACTCTTCTATCTGTGTACCCTGAGAACGGGCACTGTCGACATAAGGTTTTTCTTCTGCTTCGGAAAACTCCAGAGAGAAGAAAACCATTGTAACGGCAGATATGATAGAGAACGGCGACAGGAAATCGTTGATTCTTAGACTCATATTCTAAAAAAGCGACCCAATGATACCGTGCTTCCAATAAAACCAATGATGCTGCTCATCAGCAACAGAAGAAGAATAAATTGCGGCGAAAGAAAGATGATATCAAGGGAGGCAAATCCAATGCTGAGGTCTACCTTGGTCATAATTGCCACATACACCAGAAAGAGAACAATGAGAGCGACTGAACCGCCAAGAAAGCCCTGGATTGATCCCTCAACCAGAAAGGGGATCTTTACAAAGCGATTGGTTGCGCCTACCAGCTTGAGTATTTCAATCTCATCCTTCCTGGAATAGATGGTTAGTTTTACGGTATTGGTTATGATAAAGAGCGCCGCCAAAAAAAGCAACCCCCCAAAAACCAAACCAATGATCCTTACCGCCCCCATTATAGCCTGAAATTTCTCTACCCACTCCTGACTGTATTGAACCTCGTCAACACCATTTATTCTCTCTAGCGTTGTTTTCAGTTCATAAGGAAGAGAGTCCCCGCTTACATCTCTCGAAAGAACGATCTCAAGGGAAGCAGGCAAAGGGTTCTCCCCGAGCCCATCAAGCAATCCGGCCTTCTCTCCAAGCTGCTTCCTGAGGCTTTTCAGAGCATCTTCCTTTGAAATGAAATCTGTAATGCTTACAGGATATTGGAGCAGCTCCTTCTTGATGCTTTCAATCACGGCCCTTTCTGGCTCCCCCTTAAGATAGATAGACATGGTCAGCGATCTTCCCTGCTCCTGTGTCCAAGAATTGAGGTTTACGAAAATGAGGATAAAAGCATCAAACATAAGAAATGCTATTACCATGGTGCCCAGACCTATGAGATGGACTAATCGATTTTCAGCCATGTTTCTCATTGCCTGTCTGACAAAATAGCGAAAGAAGGTAATTTTCATCTACACCATCCTGCCCTTATGGAGGGCAATTATTCGTCTCTTCGTCCCCTTTAGCAATTCCTGGCTATGAGTTGCCACAATTACCGTGGTGCCCCTCGCATGTATCTCTTTTAGGAGAGCCATCGTCTCCATGGTTAAATCATAGTCAAGGTTGCCCGTTGGCTCATCAGCCAAGAGAATCAAGGGATTATTGACAATTGCCCGTGCAATAGCTATTCTTTGTTGTTCACCACCCGAAAGCTGGGGTGGATAGTATCCTTCCTTGTCTGCCAGGCCCAGATATCTCAGCGTCTGATGAACCTTTTTCCGTATTATCGAGGAGGGTACGCCCATTACTTCCAGGCTCAGGGCCACATTTTCAAACACGGTGCGCAGCGGAAGCAGCTTGAAATCCTGAAACACCACCCCAATTCTTCGACGTAAAGAGGAAAGTTCACCGTCTTTGATCCTCATAAGATTTCTTCCGTCGACTAACGCATGACCGCTGGTTGGCTTCTCCGCACAGAAAATTATCTTTAACAGGGTGGTCTTCCCTGCACCACTTGGCCCTGTCACAAAAACAAACTCCCCCTTCGGCACTGTCAGGCTTATATCTATGAGGGCGGGGTTTTTTGATCCAAAGCTTTTATAGACATGGAAGAGTCGGATCATTGCAAAAAGATCCCGAACTTAGTTCGCTTCGCTCGCAATTGGAATGTTGAAATACTGTAGTGGTGGAATAAATGGTTTTTAGGAAATAGGAAATTGGGATATTGAAAAATTCCTCTTGACATTGAAGTCAATAAAAGAGTGTTTTTCCTTAAAAATCAACATTCCAATATTCCATCATTTCATTACACCATGTACTAGGCATAAATATCAAGTCTTATTAAACCTCAATATTTTCAATAGATTGTAGAAATTCCGATACATTTGATTATTGCTGGGAAAATCCACACACTAGTTACTCTCAGCCAAAAATGCTCAATCTCGTTCACAAAACACTTTTTGCGATTCTGTCAGCATTAGCCAATGAAAATGATAGGATGCTACGAGGTTACGAATCTATCCCTTAAAGTGATCCAAGAAGATACGGGGGCACGCATGCTGTCACCTTGGACCTCTGGCAAGCACTCCAGATGACTGGGCATTCTACTTGGCATATTCGATGGCCCTGGTTTCTCGTATTACTGTTACCTTTATCTGGCCGGGATATGAGAGGTCTTTTTCTATTTTTTTTGCTATCTCCCTGCATATCATGGTTGACTCGAACTCATCCACCGCATCGCTCTCTACCATTATCCTCAGTTCTCTGCCTGCCTGGATGGCATATGACTTGCCGACACCTCTAAAAGACTTGGCAATTGTTTCCATGTCTTCCAACCGCTTCACATACGATTCAAACATCTCTCTCCGGGCACCCGGACGTGCACCAGACAGGGTGTCAGCAGTCTGGATAAGCACATCCATGATAGAGGTAGCCTGGATATCTTCATGATGAGCGGCTATGGCATGTACTACCTCGTCAGATTCGCCGTATTTCCTGGCCAGATCCGCACCTATGGTTGCATGCGCCCCTTCCACCTCATGATCTACTGCTTTACCGATATCGTGGAGAAGTCCGATCCTTTTGGCCTGTTTCTCATCTACGCCCAGTTCTGCTGCCATTATGCCACACAAAAAGCCAACTTCAATAGAGTGCTCAAGGACATTCTGAGCATAACTTGATCTATATTTTAACCGACCAACCAATTTAATCAACTCCGGATGGATACCATGAAGCCCAATATCAAAAGTAGCCTGTTCCCCCGCTTCTTTGATGTTTGCTTCGATTTCTCTGCTCGCTCTTTCCACGACTTCCTCAATGCGAGCTGGATGAATCCTTCCGTCTTCAATTAATCTTTCTAACGCTACCTTAGCTACCTCTCTTCTCACCGGATTGAACCCAGAAAGCACAACAGCCTCCGGTGTATCATCAATAATAAGATCTATGCCAGTGGCCGCTTCTATGGCTCTAATATTCCTGCCTTCTCTACCAATAATCCTTCCCTTCATCTCATCGTTTGGCAGGTTAACCACTGATACAGTCTCTTCAGCCACATAGTCACCGGCATACCTCTTCATGGCCAAGACCAAAATCTCTTGGGCCTTCCTATTAGAGATCTCTCTTGTCTCACTCTCTATTTTCTTTATGAGCTTGGAGGCCTCATGGCGTGCCTCTGATTCCATAGAGGAAACGAGCATATCTTTTGCCTCGGCAGCCGAAATCCCGGCAGTTCTCTCCAGTTTTCGCCTCTCCTCTCCAATGAGACCGTTGAGTTCTTCCTCCTTGTGCCTGAGACCATTTTCCCGATCTGCTAAAATCCTCTCGGTTTTGGCAGTTGCTGATTCCCTTTGCTCAACCTGCTCCATCTTCTTGTCTAAGGTTTCCTCTTTTTGAAACAATCTTCTTTCTTGGTTCTGCAACTCCTTTCGCCTCGCCCTTGTCTCTTCCTCAAAGTCGAGTTTCATTTGATACAGTTTATCTTTGGCGTGAAGTTGGGCCTCCTTCCTGATCGTTTCTGCCTGCTTGCTGGCTTCAAGGATAACCTTCCGCGAATAGGCTTCAGCTGAATCAAGCTTATTCTCTACCATTTTTTTGCGGACAATGATGCCAATCACCACTCCAGCCATCATGCCTGCCAGCGCAATAATAACCAACTGAGCTATCGCCATAGTTTTATCACCGCCTTCTCTGTTTTAGGGTTGTGCTTAAGGAAAAAGAGGGGTTGCTTGAGGCCGAATGGAATGATAGGTAGGTGACGCTAAATAGAAGGCATTAACACAGCGCACTAAAAGCTCACTTCAAAAACATTGCACGGCACAGTCCTGTTACTCAGCATGTGTGTTCTTCCCTGAATAGTTGTCTACACTCACCCAGTTTTCAGCATCCATGGGATATTTTACCTGTTTTATGATAAAGTCAAGCAGCAGTGCGCTCCTTAACATTAGGCTATCAATCCACTCTTAATGCTCCCCCGCTCTAATGCCGTGTCAGCAGCCCTTTTTGAACCTAATCTTACATAGGTGGGTGTTCCGTTACCCCATTAGGTCTCTTTTGCTCACTCACCAAAAAGACACACAGAGGCAAGAGAGAACCCCCTTTCATAATGCTGTTGGATCAAAAACATCCCGCCAATCACGAGCATAGCAGGGGAACAAATCAGTTTAATACTAAATTCAAGCTTTGTATTAACCTCTTAGACCTGTCATTTATTTCAGCTAATAGATCCTCCTTTTCTTTTATGAGCTGAAAGTAATCGCCTGCAATATCAAGAGCAGCTAAAACGGCTGTCTTATCATCGGATAACCCCTTTGCAGAATCGCTGATCTCTTTCAGCTTCTTGTCGACATATGCTGCGACTTTCAATATCTGTTCTCTATCATCGCTGCTTCTAACAGCAAATTCCCTGTTTTGTATTCTAATTTTGACTATTTCTGCCATGGCATTCATCTGTTGATGCGCTGCTGCCCAAAGGGATCTCGGCAACAGCCTGTTATGGTCATATACCAAATTCTGTGATCCTATTCAAAAGGTTTGCTATTCTTTTTTGAACTAACTCTCTGTCAGCCCTTAACGTTTCTATCTCATTCCTGAGGGCATCAAGTTCCGTCTGTTGGCCTTTACCCTTTCGCTCCAGCGCAGTCTTCTGTTCTGTAAGGGTGCCGATCACTGAGATGAGTGATTCAATCTTCTGCTCCAGCAGATCAAACTGTTCTATTTCTTCCAATCCCATATCATCATAATATTTTATGGATCTTAGTATATCTTTTTTGTGGTGAAAGTCAAGCGTTAAGAAAATCGCGGACCAAAACCTGTTGTTTGTTGGCACTCTGGTAGAAGCGGTTATTTGTGAGACATAGGGATTCATAGTGGTGCATTTCAGACAACCAGGGCTGTTGCAGGGAAGGATTTTAGAGGGTATCCAGAGAAACCAACAGTTTTACCGTGCTCATAGAAGTTTTTCTGGGGAAATCGGTCAACGAAAACGGGCAAGGCGCCTGGGCAGGAAGCATAATCGGTAGCCACCTACGGGTTCAAAGGTTCACTAAACGGTGAGCCCTCACCATATTCTCAGCTGGGAAGTTGGCTAGTCAAATGATCCGAAAGAACCGTAAAATAAAAAAAAGGATCCCCACAACCAAACAAAACAGGGAACAGAGTTGGGCTATAAAAAAGAGGTAAAACAGCGTTTTCTTGGTGTCTCTATCCCTTTCGTACGCTCTGGTTCTCTTGCTCAGGTCGAGTTTAATAATCATATTGTATCAGCCCAATACAAGGGGCATTTGGCTTTTGAGATCTGGGCTTTCTCTATCGATATTAGGCAAAGAAGCTATTTTCAGGTGAAAAAAGGGGCAATAGGATAAAGCAGGGTTTTGAATCCCGGTTACTTCTTGCGTGCTTCAAGAGAGGCCTTGATCTTCTTGAGCCGCATAAAGCTTTCTCTCTCGATCTCTTCCATCCTCATTTCTATATACTTGATGGTTGCCTGTAGCCTCGGGATCACGATGTATTCCAGGGCATTAACCCTTCGCTTTGTCTTTTCCACCTCCTCGGCAATCCTTCTGACAGATTCTTCCACCTCGGCCAGGTTAACGATTACCATAAGAGATTCTTCAAAACTCTTTGCAGCATCATCAAGCTGAGCATTGGTGCTCAAAAACCCGTAGCCTCTCTGGTTCACCTTCCTCACCAGGTTGTCGACTTTCAAAATGGGAACCGAGACCCCCATTATGTTTTTGATTGCAAAATCGAGATCTATATCCCGCAAGGTTATGTCACTTATCTGTTCAATGTCCCAAGACCCGAGCAAGACCTCAGCCATGAGAAGATTGTGAAAGGCGATCTGCAGGCTTTCCTCTGCTCTCTTTCTTGCCTCTCTGTACTCCCTTAGTACTATCATGAACTCGGACACCAATGCATCTCTCTTTTCCTTCAAAAGCTTGTGTCCTCTGTCAGCCAGCTTCACCCTCCTCTTGAGCTTTAACAATTCCATCCTGGTGGGCTTCACATTTGCTAAGATCTCTGCCATGTACTAATCTTCTGCCCCCACTTGAGATCCCTTCTTATAATATTGCTTGACATATTTTTCATCAATCCTCTTGAGTTCTCCCTCTGGAAACATGGAGAGGAGCTCCCACCCCAAATCTAGTGTTTGTTCAATGGTTCTGTCTTCATCGACTCCCTGGGTGACGAATCGCTCCTCAAAGACCTCCGCAAACTTTAGATTGAGGCGATCTCTTACGCTTAATGCCTCCTCTCCCACAACGGCTACAAGACTCCTCACGTCCCTTCCTTCAGCATAGGCAGAGTAACATTGATCAGATACCCCTAAATGATCCGCCCTGGTTCTGCCTTCACCGATTCCCTCATTCATGAGCCTGGAAAGGCTGGGTAGAACATCCACAGGGGGGTAAACTCCCTTCCGGTGCAGCTCACGGGAGAGAACGAATTGCCCCTCGGTAATATACCCGGTAAGGTCAGGTACGGGATGGGTGATGTCGTCATCCGGCATTGAGAGAATGGGCATCTGTGTGATAGAACCCTTTTTTCCGGCGATTCTTCCTGCCCGCTCATAATTGGTTGCTAAATCGGTATACATATAGCCTGGATACCCTCTCCTTCCGGGAACCTCTTCCCTCGCAGATGAGATTTCTCTGAGGGCCTCGCAATAATTGGTCATGTCTGTAAGGATAACCAGCACATGGGTGTCGTAATTAAAGGCAAGAAACTCTGCAGCGGTAAGGGCCATCCTGGGGGTAATAATTCTCTCTATGGCAGGGTCGTCTGCCAGATTGATAAATGAAACTATCCGCTCCAGTGCCCCTGTTGATTCGAAGCTGTTTATAAATTCGCTTCTTCATGGGTTATGCCCATGGCAGCAAAAATTACACTAAATGGTTCCTTCGAACCCAAAACGGTAGCCTGTCTTGCTATCTGTGCAGCGAGTTCATTATGGGGTAATCCTGAGCCTGAAAAGATGGGAAGCTTCTGCCCCCTCACCAAGGTATTCATTCCATCGATGGTGGAGATACCGGTCTGGATGAATTCGTTCGGGTAGGCTCGTGCTGTTGGATTAATGGCAGCGCCGGTGATTGACAATCGAGCCTCTGGAATAATCTCTGGGCCGCCATCAATCGGTCTTCCCAAACCATCAAAGGACCTCCCAAGCATCTCCTTGGAAAGAGAGATTCTCATAATGTCCCCGGCAAATCTAACCCGGGTCTGGTCTGTGTCAAGTCCTCGTGTGCCTTCAAATACCTGCACAATAGCCACATTCTCCTGTGACTCCAGAACCTGGCCCATGCGGTTGTCACCCCCTGGTGTCCGGATGTGCACAACCTCCCCATAGGCCACCTCTTCCACACCTTCAACAATCATAAGAGGGCCTGCCACCTGGGTAACGGATCGGTACTCCCTCGACTTAATATCCTTAGCCTGTTCGCTCATTTTTGATTCCTCAAAGACTCAAATTCACGTTCAATGGATTGTATTAACTCCTCATATCTCTTTGGAAAATCCTGGTTGGGTGTATACTTCATGCGAGCTATTTCATCCTTAACCTTCACCGCCGCTATTCTGTTCGCCCCGACTCCTGACTCTATTGCCTTGTTGACCTCTTGGTAGAATCTCATAATGATCTTGAGCATGAGATATTGCTTCTCTATAGAACAATATGAATCTATTTCGTGGTACGCATGCTGTTGCAAATAATCTTCTCTAATCATACGCGCCACCTCCAAAAGGGCCCTATCTGATTCTGGCAGTGCGTCCTGTCCAACCAGCTGCACAATCTCTTGCAGCTCTGCCTCTTGTTCCAGCAGCGCCATCATGTCTCCTCGAAGGCCCTGGAAATCCTTGTCTACGTTTTGATCAAACCAGGGTTTTACAAAATCCAAATAGAGCGAATAACTGGTTAACCAATTGATGGCAGGAAAATGTCTCCGGTCTGCCAGATTTGTGTCTAATGCCCAAAAGGCGCTCACTACCCTCAAGGTATTCTGGGCAACCGGTTCAGAAAAATCACCTCCTGGTGGGGAAACAGCTCCGATGATCGAAACCGATCCAAACCGCTCTTCGCTGCCCAGGGCAACTACCCTGCCCGCCCTTTCATAAAAGTCGGCGAGCCTGGTGCCCAAATAGGCCGGAAACCCCTCTTCGCCGGGCATCTCCTCAAGTCTCCCTGAAATCTCCCTCAATGCCTCAGCCCATCGTGATGATGAATCTGCCATCAAGGCTACATCATACCCCATGTCCCTATAGTACTCGGCAATGGTAACCCCTGTATATATAGACGCCTCCCGGGCTGCAACCGGCATATTGGAGGTGTTGGCGATCAAAGTGGACCGCTCCATGAGTTTCTCCCCGGTGCTTGGGTCGTCCAGTTCGGGAAAGGTTATCAAAACCTCTGTCATCTCATTCCCTCTTTCTCCACAACCCACATACACGACTACCTGCGAATCAGCCCATTTTGCCAGTTGATGTTGGCTCACTGTTTTACCAGTACCAAAGCCCCCCGGAATTGCAGCTGTCCCCCCTTTGGCTATAGGGAAAAATGTATCATAAATCCTCTGGCCCGTGAGCAGCGGCACCTCTGGGTCAAGCTTCTGCTTTAAGGGTCTCCCGATCCTCACCGGCCATTTCTGTTTCATGGTGAGTTCAATCTTCTTTCCTCCACTCTCAAGCACAGCTATGACCTCATTGACAGTGAAGTTCCCGCTCTTTATCTCGACCACCTTTCCCTGTATACCTGGCGGCACCATTATCCTATGCTTGATAACCTTAGACTCCTGAACCTCCCCGAGATAGTCACCCTCAACAAGCTCATCGCCCCTTTTAACTGTTCCGGTGAAGTCCCATTTTTTAACCGGATCCAGGCCGGGAACATTAACCCCTCGGGTTATATAGTCCCCTGCCTGGTTCTTGATTTCAAGCAAAGGCCGCTGGATTCCATCATAGAAATTGGTAATTATTCCTGGGCCAAGCTCAACTGAAACGGGGGCGCCGGTTCTTACAACCTCTTCACCTGGCTTGAGTCCAGTAGTGTCTTCGTAGACTTGCACATAGGCTAAATCTTGGATCAACTTTATGGTCTCTCCCATCAAACCTTCCTGACC
>JAFDDT010000246.1 GCA_019310725.1 Deltaproteobacteria bacterium
GGGCGAGGGTATTGATGGATTGCCTCCCCATCAGATATTTCAAAAAAGGATCTATAGAACCTTTCAAATTACCCGTGAATTTGCACAGATGACTGTTCTGGAAAACGTAATGCTTATGCCAGAGAACCAAATTGGGGAAAAGATTTGGAACACCTGGTTTCGGCCAGCATCGATTAGAAGGCAAGAAAAGGCTATCCAAGAGAAGGCCCTTGAGGTCCTTGAATTCGTTGAGCTGATAGATCTCAAGGACGAATATGCAGGTTCCCTGTCTGGCGGACAAAAAAAACTTCTGGAACTGGCCAGAAGTATGATGGCCGAGCCGAGAATGGTGCTTTTAGACGAACCGGGGGCTGGTGTAAACTTGACCCTGATGAAAAAACTTATGGCGAATATCAGGAAATTGTGTAAAGAGAAAAAGATAACCTTCTTTTTGATTGAACATGATATGGATCTGGTAATGAACCTTTGCAATCCGGTGATTGTTATGAGTGAGGGGAAAAAGTTGGCAGAGGGGACCCCTGAAGAGATCAAAAAGGATGAAAGGGTCTTAGAGGCGTATCTAGGTGGGCAATACCGATGATATTATTGAAGATTGAAGATGTCACTGTAGGATATACTGAGATTGATATCCTTCACAATGTTACAGTTACGGTAAGATCTGGAGAAATAGTTTCTGTTATTGGGCCTAACGGGGCGGGAAAATCCACTCTGTTAAAGACAGTTTTTGGCATTCTGAAGCCCAGGAACGGAAACATCACTTTGAAAGAAAAGCATATTACAGGTTTAAGACCCGACAGGATCGTGAGAAAAGGGATAAGCTATGTTCCCCAGGTGGAGAACGTGTTTTCCTCCATGACAATCCAGGAAAACCTGGAAATGGGTGCCTTTATCCGGCGAGATGATTACAGTCAAAGACTTGAAGAGGTCTTTGATCTTTTTCCTGTTTTGAGAGAGAGGAAGAAACAGAAGGCAGGGCATCTCTCCGGCGGACAGAGACAGATGGTTGCAATGGGCAGGGCTTTGATGCTGGATCCTCAGGTACTGCTGCTCGATGAACCATCAGCGGGTTTGGCACCGGTTCTTGTTTCTGGAATATTTGAAAAGATTAGAGAAGTCAATGCAACAGGTGTGGCAATGATAATTGTTGAGCAGAATGCTAAAGAGGCCTTGAAAATGGCGCATCATGGGTATGTTCTGGCCATGGGCAGGAATGTCTTAGACGACACAGGAGAGGCACTGCTGGCAAATGATGAGGTCGGTCGTCTCTATTTAGGGGGCTAAAGGATGGCAGAGCTCATTGTATATGGCATTGTTCTCGGGGGCATCATTGCGTTAGGAGCAATAGGCCTTAGTCTCGTTTACGGGATCATTGGATTTGCAAATTTTGCCCATGGAGAGTTCATGACAGCAGGGGCCTATCTTGCGCTGTTTATGGTCACGGGCGTTTTTTCATGGATCGGTATCCCGGATAACACCTTTGGAATACTCTCCTTTGGTTGGCGAATGGTTTTCGCATTCCCATTTTCCATGGCTGGAGTGGCATTTTTGGCCATTTTTTTCGATAGAGTTCTTTACCGCAAGCTTCGTGCTAAGAACAGTGGCCCGGTAATGTTTGCCATGTCTTCCTTGGGTACATCGTTTATCATCCGAATGATTATCATTATTGTCTGGGGCTCTGACTACCTCTTTTACCGGCCGGGGTTGATGAGGCCAGCCCTGGAGGTCCCCTTAGGGATCAAGATCAGGCCTGATCAGATTGTGATCCTTTTCATTGTGTTCCTTCTTGTTGGCCTCCTCCATGTGTTCTTACAAGACACGAAAATGGGTAAGGCCATGAGGGCTACCGCAGACAACATGGAGCTGGCCCTCATATCAGGTATTAACACCGAGAGGATTATTATTTGGACATGGGGAATAGGAGGAGCCCTGGCTGCTGCAGGGGGAATTCTCTATGGAATAGATGTGCAGTTGCATGCTCGGATGGGTTGGCATTTCCTGATTCCGCTTTTTGCAGCCACAATCTTGGGAAGTATTGGTAACATTTATGGTGCGCTCGTGGGAGGCTTTGCTATTGGAATAGCACAACAGGTTTCTACCGCCTTCCTGCTGCCCACCTACAAACTAGCAGTGGCCTTTGTAATTATGATATTAATCCTCCTGATTCGGCCGCAGGGTATCTTCGGAAAGGGGTAATGGTTGATGGAGATTGGGGGAATCATTGCATACTTGGTGTCGTTTGCTATCATGGCAGGGATATATGCCGTTTTTTGCCTGGGTTTGAACATTCAGTGGGGATATACAGGGTTATTTAATATCGGGATAGCCGGTTTTTTTTGTGTCGGGGCCTATACCTCAGCCATGATCACCACCCCTAAGCCCACGGGCATCTACGCCCATTATGTCCATCAAATCCTCGGCCTCAACCTTCCCTTTGTTTTTGGATTGGTCGGAGCAGCCATAGTGTGCGGTATCATTGCTTTTCTCATTGGGATCCCCACGCTTAGATTGGGAGAGGATTATCTGGCCATTGCAACACTGGGAATAGCTGAGACGTTTCGACTTATCTTCAACAACGAATACTGGCTCGCTAATGGACCGAGAGGGCTGATCGGTTTGCCGCAACCCTTGCAAGGCCTCGTGGATCCGAAAAGCTACAACTACGTTTACCTGATCATTGTGGTGATAGTAATGGTTGTTGTGTATCTGTTGATCGAACGGGCCATCCGTTCCCCTTGGGGGAGGGTGTTAAGGGCAGTCAGGGAAGACGAGATATCTGCTTCCATGAGCGGAAAGGATATATTTAATTTCAAAATGCAGGCCCTTGTCTTTGGATCGATGGTCATGGGGGTCGGAGGGGCACTCTATGCCCACTACACGATAGCCATTTCACCCGAGGCCTTTACCCCTTTGTATGGAACATTCATCATATGGGTCATGCTGATGGCTGGCGGAAGCGGCAATAACAAGGGGGCTATTCTCGGGGCATATGCAATTTGGGCCGTCTGGATAGGGACCAAATTCATGACCGATTTTCTCCCCTATACCCTGAAGGCTAGGGCGCCCTTTATCCGGTTTCTCCTGATTGGAATCCTGCTCGAGTTAATCCTGATCTACCGGCCTCAGGGACTTTTAGGGGAAGAGAAAAAAGTATCCAAACTGATAGAATAAATGTGCCTCAGGTTTATAAAGGTCAAAAAAGCGGGGTCTACTCCATAGATGGACCCCGCTTTTATGTGGTATCTGGGTTTGTCAACTAAAGTTTGGGTATATCGTATTCTATCCTCACCGTTACGATCTTGCCCTTGGAGTACTTCCAGACCTCGATGGGTGTTCTAACGTCACCATTCTTGTCGAAATCAATTGATCCGCCTGCTCCTTCGTAATTGATTTTTTTACCCTTGTCGAGCAGGCTAAAGGCCTTTTTAAACTGACCAGGCAGAATAGTCTCTCCTGGTGGGTTTGCAACAACTCTTAGGTTGTTCTTTATATTCTTTGAGGTAAGTGGCAGGCCTTTGACCTTTGCCGCATATGCAGCAAGGCCGATAACTGACATCGCGTCATAGGCGTTGGTGATATATGGCAGTGGAGGAAGTTCACCAAATTCTGCCTTATAGTCGGCACTAAAGAGCACGAGGGCCTTTCCACCAGGTGAGCCAGCAACTGTGCCCATCTGACCCTCAAGGTTCCTTGCTCCAACGGCCTTGACAATGTCTAATGATTTTGTTCCATCACAGAACAGGAATCTTTTGTATTTGAAAAACTCGATGGCCTCTTTGAGATAGATAGCAGCATGCTGAGGGTAGCTGAAGGCACAGAGCCTGTCGGGGTTTCCAGCAAGGGCCTTTCTGAGCTCTGCCGTGTATGACTCGGCGGCTTTTTCATCGTGAGGAACCATTGCCAGCACCTTACCCCTACGTTTTTCAAAGGAGGCCTTAAATTGTTCTGCAAGTCCCTGGCCATAGGCGTTATTTACGTAAAGGACAGAGGCGGTTTTGTTATAGCTGGCGCAGAGTTTTCCGGCAATAACGCCTTGCAGGGCATCGGATGGGCAGGTTCGATATAGGAAATCTTTGCCCTTGTCAGCCGGCAGGACGCTCATCAATGGGTTTGTCGATGCCGGAGAGATCAAGATGACATTATTAGGGATGGTGACTGACTCGGCTACAGCCAAAGTCACCCCACTTGACAAGGCTCCAACGATAGCAACAACCTTGTTTACATTAACGAGTTTCCTCGCCGCATTGGTGCCCGGAATGGGTGCCGTTTCTGTGTCCTCGTGGAAAAGGCTCATCTGAAAACCGGCGGCACCAAGTTGTTTGGCGGCGAGAACAGCGCCATTTTTAATATTCGGCCCAAATTCCTTTAAGGGCCCCGTGTACGACATAAGGGTTCCAACCCTAATCTCCTGTGCCATGGCACCTGAAATGAAGGCTATAGAAAAGATTAGAACGCTCGCAATAAGAATGACTCTTTTCATCGCTCCCCTCCTTTAAAGTTAACGATTAATTGTTTAATTATTTTTGTTTAATGTGAAAATTCTTTAAGGTCAACAAAAAAATATAGTCACACTGCTTATTAATTGACTACCTGAGCCTATTTTTATTAAATATACGCAAGGCAGGAGCAATCTTCTATTCAC
>JAFDDT010000045.1 GCA_019310725.1 Deltaproteobacteria bacterium
TTTGAATTTGGAATTTGTTTAGGATTTAGATATTCGGATTTCGAATTTCGAAGTCCCTGTAGAATCGTGCATTTTACAGCATAAACTTGACCTAAATCCGCCGTAAGTCTGGCGGATAAATGTTAAAGATCTTGGGTTATATAGACACCCATACCCTGGACTTTGAAGTTACCCTGTTGGGTACTGGTTCAGTCTTGTTTTTAGTAAACTTCTTTAGTAAACTAAAGGGTTGAAAACCTATTCGATCACGCATATTGGCTTCACCCCATTGATAAAAGAGAGCACTTCTATCCCTGAAAACATTCAGGTTATTGGCCTTGGCCAAGCTTGCCTTGATTTCCTGGGAAGACTTAAAGTCTATCCTGAAGAAGATGGCAAGTGCGAGCTCTTGGACCTCCATATTCAGTGTGGGGGACCGGCCTCTACTGCCCTTGTCGCCCTTTCCCGCCTGGGCATACACACATCCTTTTTAGGTTCCATATCTGACGATCACTTTGGCAGTGAAATCGCAAAGGGGCTTAAAGACGAAAAAGTAGACTCTACCTATCTAAAGATAACCCCGGGATATACCTCTCAGTTTGCCTTTATTGCAATAACCCAAGCAGGTGCAAAAAGGACCGTGTTCTGGCACCGGGGAAGTGTTCCTCATCTGAGAGCTGCTGACGTAGACCTTAGCCCTTTTTCAAAGGCCAAAATCCTGCATTTGGATGGCCTGATGATCGAAGCATGCCTGGAGGCAGCACGCCAGGCCCGGAAAAAGGGGCTTTCCGTAATCATGGATGCCGGAACGATGAGGGATCGTTCCCGGGAACTGGTATCCCTGGTGGATGTGTTGATCGCTTCAGAAGGTTTTGCAGAACCACTGGTGGGAAGAGGCGCACCCCCTGAGAAGGCCCTTGCGGCCCTCCGCGAGTTAGGCCCAAAAGAGGTGATCATAACTCGGGGTTCAAAAGGTAGTGTGGGGTTGAGCCATAAGGAACTCCTTTTTCAGAAGGCCTTTTCCATTGATTCAGTGGATACCACCGGGGCAGGTGATGTGTATCATGGTGGGTACATCTATGGTCTGCTTCAGGGCTGGGATGCCCCAGAATGCATGCGTTTCGCCTCGGCCACTGCTGCACTGAAATGCAGGCAAATAGGGGCCCGTAAGGGTATTCCTGGGCTTGAGGAAATAAAAGAGTTTTTGAGCCTCCAATGAAGCTCCCTGCAGCCCCGATGAATCGGGACAGGGTATTCTGGCGAAGGCGAATAAAAAATGCGGGGCAAGACCTTTACATCTTGGTTTTCAGGATTAACTTATACCTATAAGTACAAGTACTTGAAATAATTTTAGATTTTAGTAAAACCGCAAGTTAAGAAAAATGAATTGCATGCTACACAACCCCAGCATTATTAAAGAAAACCATCGGACGGTCACGTCATAGTGAAGCCTAAGGCTATTGATTTTTAAGCTTCTTGCAGGGTATGGGTGTCTTTTTTTGGCTACCCATACCCTGGACCTTGACGTTATCCTGCCTCCACAGGTTATACTTGAACAAAAGGGAGTGAGTCGTGGCGTGTAAGAGGCTTCTCGGATGTTCGTGTATCTATATAGAGATATCATCGGCATCTCGGGAGGCCATCAAAATTTATGGCACCCCTGCTTTGGTTCCGCCCTTTCCTGAAAGCGAAGCGGGCCTCTCGCCCTGTTTCCCTCTAATCTAGAAAACTTTAAAGAATCCACACCCAGAGGATGCGGTTTGTAACCATAATCTTCGATTCTTTTTTTCCTTCATTTTGCCTTTTGCCTTTTTGCTTAGTCCATGTATAATAATGCAGACACCCTGGTCTTGCCCCAAACAACTGCTGAAAGTTCCAGGCTTTGCCAAAACCTTTTGGGAGGGAGAAATCATGATCATTGGCATCCCCACAGAAATCAAGAAAGAGGAACTCCGTGTGGCTATCACCCCAGCAGGGGTCTCAGCCCTGACAGCCCATGGACATCAGGTTCTCATTGAAAAGAACGCAGGCATGGGAAGCGGTATCACCGACAGGCAATTCAAGGCAGCAGGGGCCACGCTCCTTAAGGATGCGAGTGCCATCTGGGAGCGGGCAGATATGATCCTCAAGGTCAAAGAACCCCTCGAACCAGAATATCCACTTATCCGCAAGGGGCAGATTCTCTTCACCTATCTCCATCTTGCAGCAAGCAGACCCCTCACCGAGCACCTTATCCACAGCGGTGCCATATCAATAGCCTACGAGACCATCCAGCTTGACGACAGGTCCCTACCCCTCCTGGCCCCGATGAGTGAGGTGGCTGGTCGCCTCGCCATCCAGGCAGGGGCTCACTGCCTGGAGGCAAGAAACGGGGGCAAGGGAATTTTGCTGAGCGGTGCCTCAGGGGTTCCCCCGGCAAAGGTAGTGATTATCGGGGCAGGTATCGTGGGCATCAATGCCTGCCATGCTGCGGCCGGCATGCAAACCCAGGTAACCATCATCGATATCAACCCTACCAGGCTGGCCTATATCCGCGATATCATGAAAGGATCGGTAACAACCATTATGTCTAATCGGGCCAATATCGAAGAGGAGGTTTTGGGCGCCGATCTCGTGATCGGGGCTGTGCTGATTCCCGGGGCCAAGACTCCAAAACTCGTGACCAGGGATATGGTAAAGAGTATGGAGCCCGGTTCAGCCATCGTGGATACCTCGGTGGATCAAGGAGGGGTATGCGAGACAACCCACCCCACCACCCACGATGATCCCACCTACATCGCCCATAAGGTGGTCCACTATTGCGTGGCCAATATGCCGGGAGCAGTACCCCGTACCTCAACCTATGCCCTGACGAACTCTACCCTTTCCTACGCCCTTGATCTCGCTGATCAGGGCCCCGAGCTCGCCATGGCCCGGGACAGGGCACTCGCGAGAGGACTCAACATTTACCAGGGAAAGGTGGCCCTGAAGGCAGTCGCCGAGGCCTTTGACATGGACTACGAGGAGCCTCGGTTTTGAAGCTCTCGCTGCCTCGTGGCATCTTTTTGACCTGTTGATTTTGGGGGGAGGCAATTCGTAAACGAGTGGTAACCGGTGTTTCGACCCCAAAAAGTCCGAACCCTCTTGACAGAACAGAAAAAACTGTGGCATGTTTCATCGGTATCTGTGACAGTTCCTCCGGAGCAAAATCATGAAGATTGTGTGCCCTACCTGCAACGCCATTTACAAGATTCCCGATGATACAATCCCTCCGGGAAAAAGCGCGGTTGCCACGTGTAAGAAATGCGGTGGTAGGATCGTAATTGAACCAAGGGCAGAAACAGGATCCGATCAGACCGCCCAGGCTGAGCCCCTATCAGGTCCTCAACCACCCGCTTTCCAACAACCTCCTTTCCCTCCTCAAGCACAAGCCGGGGCATTTCAATTCATCACCGAACAGGATGCATTCAAGGGCTATGCCGGGTTCTGGAAACGATTTGCTGCATCCATCATTGATGGACTCATTTTGATGGTCTGTGGGTTCATCATTGGGGGCTTCATCGGTTTCGTGTACCGGTTTACCGCCGGAACCTCGGCAGGTGCAGGGGCTTTGGGTAACCTCGGCGGAATTATTCTGGGGTGGCTCTACTTCGCCATCATGGAGAGTTCACCGACACAAGGCACACTGGGCAAAATGGCGCTCGGTATCAAGGTTACCGATTTATCCGAAAATAGGATTTCGTTTGGCAGAGCCACCGGGCGGCACCTTGGCAAGATCATTTCCACCTTTATCTTTCTTATCGGTTATCTCATGGTGGCCTTTACTTCAAGAAAGCAAGGCCTTCACGACATGATGGCTGGGTGCCTTGTGGTAAACAGGCGATAGGCCTCGATGGTTGACTGAGTCACTTTTTGTTAGACTTGAGAGCCTGCTGCAGCTTCTCTCCCAGGGTACCTAAGGGCTTTTCTGGGGCCCTTGCAAAGCTTTTCCAGTCCCCTTCATTCCGTGAATCACCAACCGCAAGGGTTATTTTTCGTTCATCCGGTTTGATCTCTTCAATAGTGACGGGGATAGTGTCCCCTTCCTTTAGCTTTTCAATCGATGCGGGCTGAAATGAGCTCTCTATTCTCGATTTCGGAAGCAGCCCCGTGATACCGGGCTCTAGCGCAATGAAATACCCAAATTGTTCCTTTTTCTCTATGGCGCCCTCTAGTGACTGGCCCACGTGGTACTTTCCTTCTACCTCCATCCATGGATCTCCTTCAATATCCCGTATACTGAGGGAGATCCTTCTTCTCACAGTATCAACTTCCTTTAGGATCACGTGAACGGTATCACCAGGCTTTACCACATCTTCAGGCTTCAAAACCCTCTTCCTGTAACTCATTTCACTGATATGAACCAACCCCTCAATACCGGGTGCCACCTCCACAAAAGCGCCGAAATCTGCACATCGCATCACCGTTCCAGTGGCCTCATCTCCCTCATGGAATCTCTCTTCAACGGTGTCCCAGGGATCTCCTGTGACTCCTTTAATGGAAAGGTCTATCTTCACCTGACCAGAACCTCCACCCTCCTCAATTCCCAGTACTTTGACCGTGACTGGTTCTCCAACCTTGTGCACGTCATCAGGTTTTTCCACCCGCGACCAGCTCAGCTCCGAAAGGTGAACCATTCCTTCGATACCAGGAAAAAGTTCCACGAATGCCCCAAACGGCTTCAATCTGGTGATCCTGCCCTCCAGCTGGGCACCAATGGCAAGGGTTTCATAGAACTCTTGTCGGGCCTTTTTGAGATCTCGTTCAAGAAGTTCACGTCTTGAAACTACGACATTTTTGCCATGCTCCTCAAACTGCGTAATCAGAAATTGGCATTCTTTCCCTACATACTCATCGGGATTTTCAACAAAGCTCACATCCATCTGGCCACCTGGGCAAAAGGCACTTCTCTGCAGGATTTCAACGCGAAAACCACCCTTGCACAACCCCTTCACCTTGCCTACCACCGGGATAGCCCCCTCAAAGGCATTCCTTAGGAGATTGACGCCGCCACTACCCGAAATGGCCTTGGAGAGCCTGACCTCACTTTCAGAAACTGACACTACATAGAGTTCGAGATGGTCGCCTTCCTTAAAAGGCATTTCCCCCTTGTCATCAAGAAGCTCTTCTTTATCCACGACACCGTCCGTCTTGGTCCCCGTGTTGATAAAAACTGTATTCCTTCCAATGGAAATGATTTCTCCCTCAACCTTATCCCCGATCTGAAGATCATCGCGCATCTCTACATGATAGGAGTCTAAGAGATCGGCAAAATCCTTCTCTTCCCCGCTGTTTCCAGCTTTTCCTATATCTGACATCCCTTCGCTCCCGGACAAACACAAATGGTTATCCACGAGTGTCTAACCATGCCTTGCACAACAAAACTCGTGGAGAAGAATTCTGGTAAGTATACCATCCTTTTTCAAGTTTTGTATACATCAATCCATCTCCCCAAAGTTCAGGATATGGGTACCTTTTTTTTGGATTATGCCCCACATAGTTTAGATGAGTGGGCCCGCCCGCCTCGCCTTGCTTGCATGGCGGGCAGGCGTTTCAAAATGGTTTATATAGATGGAGCCAATGATTCCAAGGCTTATGGCTCAATAAACCATTTTGAAACGACCCAGTAAGGGGCCATGTTATAAGGCATAACCAAAAAAAAGATACCCATACCCTGCAAGAAGCCTGAAAATCAATAGCCTTAGGTTTCACTATGATGTGACCCTGGTCTCCCATCCCACATCCCTCAACTCCTATCAACTGCTCTTGGGCCATGGCCTTTGCCCCCATGCGCTCTGCGCGTAAATCGCTAATATTATGGCAATTTCTTCCGATATACATAGGGTGAGGCATCTATCTATCATCTGTCCCCAAGATATTGCAGTAATATCCCATGGCAACTAGAAGGAAAAAGTCCAAGACAAGATGGGATTCGGTAACCTTTGACAGGCTTTCCCGAAAAGTGACTAGAGAGGGAAGCCATAAAGGCACTGAATATAACCACGCCCTGGCCTTAGAAACCCAGCCCAACAATGCCTTCACCCTGGTGCGTATTGGGGATTTGAAACGGAAGAAAAAACAATTCACAGAAGCTGCCCATTACTATCAGAGGTGCCTCGAGATTGAAAAGGACAATAGGTTTGCACTTGCAGGACTCGGCGATGCTTACAGGGGGTTGAACCAGGTGGAAAAAGCACTCGAGGTCTGGTTGCATTACTTGTCATTACACCCCCATGACTACAAGGTAGTGACAAGAGTGGCTGATGGTTTCAAGAGAAAAGGGGATCTTGAGGCAGCCAAGGAATATTTTTTTAGGGCCCTTGAGGAAAATCTAGATGATCCCTATGCCTTGATGGGCCTCGGAGATATATATCAAAGAGAAGGCAACGATGAGCAGGCACTGAGATATTTTGAAAAACTCATTCATAAATCAGATAATCCCATTCTGGCACTTACTTCTGCTGGAAATATCTATCGAAAGCGACGTCAATATGAAAAGGCCATGAAGTGCTACGAGCGGGTCCTTGCCTTCGACTCAGAGAATTCCTACGCCTGGCATGGAAAGGCGGATTGCTACAGGGGTATGCGAGATTATTCGTCTGCCATCAATGCGTGGCACATTGCCCTTACGTGTGGCATGGAGCCACGAATTGCCTTGACCCGAATCGGTGATGCCTGCCTGAGCCTGAATGATCTTGAACAGGCAGAGATCAATTACAAAAAGGCCCTGGAGTTTGGATATGACAAGTACGCACATCTTGGAATGGCGAGAATCCATGCCAGAAGGGATAATACAGAGACAGCACTAGAGACACTCTCCATGCTTGCCAAAGAAGACCCTTATGATCTGCGGATTGCTGCGGAACTCAGAAATCTCACTGGAAAACACCCTAAGCTCAGGAACGCAGTTAAGAAGATATCTTAACCCCATCCTTCAAGTCTACCAGCTATGAGCTACGACCTATGAGCCGCCCTGCCTATCCCATATCGCACATCCCGCTCGAAGCAATTTAGTCTTGCTTTTTTCCTTGGCTTTTGCCATTCTAGCATACACGATTTATTAGCAATGTTATTCTGCGCTGCCATTACCAAAAGCGATTCGCTCTGAATCAAGGCCGTAAGCTTTCATTACGAGTGAGGGGGCCGAAGAGAACCAAGACCAGGCATGAAAAAAACCCTTAACATATTTCACTATGATTCCGAAAAATTTAAGGGCTGAAAAAAATGAAATGGGATATATTTCCTTCATCATTGCGTTTTCTTTTCTTTTCTTCTCTCTTGATAATCAGTGGATGTTCTAAACCCGTTCTCCAGATGCCCGAAGTCCTTCCACCTATCGTCAAGGAATATAAACATATGATGCTTTATGGTCAGACCCCCGGCATGCAGGGTACAGGTATCCAGCTGAGTGAAGGCCAACCTTATTCTATCCTTGCAACGGGAAGCATTTACATGAATGACCAGTATCCTAATGTAAGGCCAAAGGATGGCTGGCCACTCATGGCGAGGGTTGGCAAGAATCGTTACTCCCGCCCATTCCGTGGGGGACACAGTGGTATCGTAACCCGTGCCTACCACTCAGGTGATCTATACCTTGGCATAAAAAGGGGGCCGGTAAACCCCTACGGAGAACCGGACCACCCAGAGTATTATCGGTATAGTAGTGGTTCTTTCAGTGTGGATATCATTGTTTGGGAGAGGGAAGACTATGTTCAGATTGCTGACTTTCTTGGGGTTATGAAAGGAAAAGACCCCAAGAACGAGGCTATCAGCGACGCACTCAGCCTCGCCGAGATATTAAAACCCATATATCTCGCATCTCAGAAAGCTACAAAAGAGATAGAGGAGACAAAGAAAGAGTTAGAGGGGTTAAAACAAAAACCTGAGCAAGAAAAGAAACAGGTAGCAAAAGTTACACCAAAGGAGAAACCTTCCCTTCAGACCAAACCCTCCCCAGCCACCGAAGAAAAGCAAGAAAAGATCACCCTGTTAGAGGCAAAACTGGCAGAACTCACCAAAACCCTTACTCAACTGGAGGAAATGAAGCAGAAATTTGATGAAGAGAGAAAAAAGACTGACCTTCTCACCAAAGAGCTGGCGGAAAGAGAGCAGCGAGAAAAGGATCTATTAACTCAACTGGAGCGTGGTCAAAAGACTCCTCCGGTCATCGTCATTGCTTCACCCAAAGATGCCTGCAATGTAGAGGCTTCCATCGTTACCGTTTCAGGGGTCGTAGAAGATGATCGCGGGGTCGAGCGGATGGAAATCCTCGTCAATGACAAGCTATTAGAAACGCAGATAGACCGTGGAATTATGGTGGAAGGAGATAAATATCCCCGACGGCTTGATTTCCGTGAGCGAATCACTCTTGAAAACGGGGAAAATCGCATTACGTTCCGTGCCTTTGACTCTGATGGCCTTTCCGCTGAAAAGATACTCACAGTTCACAAACGTGAGATACGGAAAAATGTGTGGGCCGTGGTCATCGGAATCGATACCTATCCGAATGTTCGTCAGCTATATTGTGCTGTTAATGATGCACAAGCCTTCTACCAGCACCTGGTGCACTACAACAACATACCCCCCGAAAATGTCACCCTCCTTCTAAACCAGAAGGCCAATCTCAAGAAACTTCGCAGTACCTTGGGGACCCATTTGAAAAATAAGGCTGGAAGGGAGGATATGGTTATTATCTATTTTGCCGGTCATGGGGCTACCGAACGAGATATGATGAGTCCAGACGGAGATGGACTCGAAAAGTATCTCCTTCCCTATGGCGCCGATCCTAAAGACCTATATGCATCGGCACTGCCCATGAGAGAGATCTCCCATATCTTCCACCGCATACAGTCAGAACGCTTAGTTTTCATTGTTGACTCCTGTTATAGCGGTGCAAGCGGGGGGCGAACTGTCAGCCTAACAGGAATCCGAGCGAGCCTCTCAGATGCCTACCTAGATCGCATTGCAGGCGGGAAAGGCAGGGTTATACTAACAGCGAGCGGAGCCAATGAGGTGAGCAGTGAAAATGAGGAGCTGCACCATGGGATATTCACCTATTACTTGCTGGAAGGGCTTCGCGGCAAGGCAGACACCGATGAGGACGGGTTAATTACAGTGGACGAGATCTACGCATACGTATCGAAGCAGGTACCTCAAGCAACCGGCCAGGAACAACATCCGGTCAAAAAAGGCACGGTTGAAGGGAGCCTGATCTTAGGGATCATTGAGTGAGAGAGCTCTGCAACCCAATTTGCCCATCCCCCATCCCCTAAATGTAAAGCAATCATCCCAGAACCATATCACTCAGCGAGCTCTGAGGGCTCAAGCGACCCTGAGCCCTGAGCTTGTCGAAGGGTCCAAGGGGAGCGGGCGAGAGAAAAAGCGGGAGGGTTTTGGCAATTACTAAGCAAAAAGGGATTACGGCAACAGCCCCCAAACAGGTGACCACAAGCTTTCTTTTCTTGATCCTATTCTATTCTGTCCACAAGGCCGTAACTCTTTGCCTTTTCTGCACTAAACCAGGTAGTTTTGTGTTCCAGTTCTTTCCACTCATCTCGATTCAATTTGCTATATTTTGCCAGTTTTCCTATATACCGCTCACGAAGAAGACTCATCAACCTATTCTGCGATCGAATGTCTGAAGCTGTCTCACGCCCCGGCCACTTCCAGAGTGAGGTTTCATGTACCATGAAAATTGTTCCTGGTGCAGCCAGACGCTCATTGCACACTGCAAACACTGGCACAGCCGCACTTGCCACAATACCAGAGGCATGAGCTGTGATTCGAAACCCCTCCCTTTTCGCGCGTTCAATCTGATCTGCAAGGGCAAGCCCAGAAAAAGCATCACCGCCAGGAGAGTTAATAAATAGGTTCACAGTGCGTATATCTGTGCTCTTGGTGAGCACGCAGATATCATTCCACAGATTGGTAACATCTCCAACGCTCAATGCAGAAAAGATCTTGACAAAGGCTTCATCCTTAATAATGAAAGACAGGGGTGAGAGGGTTCCTTGCTGATTCGGAATTTGCATAGACTTGTGGATACTATCACCGTTGTGAACCTTGACATCTGTCGGCTCGGCTGCCTGCACTTTTACTATAATTTCTTGTGGTGGCAGTGGCGCCTTTTCCATGGTAGTGCAACCTACTAATAAGATCGGGAAAATGGTTACAAACAAAATTTTTTTCAACATGATAAACCACCCGTTCATATTCTTTGCGTCTTCGGAATTCTCTGTTTCTGAAGATGCGCACATTTTCGCCTTCTATCGGAGCGTCCATAGCCTTTTGGTAAATCCGCCAGATTACACCTGGCATGGAATACCCTGTCATACTCATAGACAGCAAGAATCATACCAGAGCTGTAAATAAATGATATAGAAAGAAGACTTGTTTTAATTTCAACTATTTAGACCACTCAAAAGGCTAGCCAGGGACCGCTGAATTTCTCATAACACATTCAAACTGATAGAATTTTTTGCAGTATCTTTTCAAAAATTGTCATCTCGCATCTTTTCTTGTGACCATCCTTTAGAAATTTGCCTCCCTTGATCAATTTCATTCTCTTGACAATCTTCGCCAGCTCCTCCCGCCTGCTCCCGGGAGCTATCAGCCACGAGCTAATTTACCCTCGCCCAAAGAGACCTTATTCGTCTAAGGAAACCACCTTCTGTGGGCGCGGATTCTTTATTTTTTTCTTGACAAGTTCTCAAAGGTTTTATATGGAGATCATTAGTATTCTATAGAGAACAAATTCCTGCGTTGAGATAGAGAAGGATGAAAATGGAATTTAAAAGAGTCCCGGCCCTGGATAAGTGCTTCAGCATATTGGAGCTCTTCGCCAAGCAAAAAAAGCCGTTGGGCATTAGCGAAATATCCAAAGCACTCAACTATAATAAGAGCACAGTCTTCAACATGGTCTACACCCTCACGGCTTTAGGGGTTCTCGAAAATGGCGATAACGGCTTTCGTTTCGGAACAAAGCTCTATATGCTGGGTAAGGCGGCCAATCAGGGTTCAAAGTTAATACATACCGTCCATCCTTTTCTTGAGGATATAAGCCAGAAAACGAAACTATCAGCTTTCTTGGGTATTCGTTCGGCCCTGAGAGCCATTATCATTGATAAGGTTGACTCGGCTTATGACATAAAGATCTCGTCTGAGATCGGCATGAGAATTCCCTTGCTCGCAGGCGCCGGGGGCAAGGTGCTCTTATCACAGCTCCCTGACGAGGAGATTGATCAGATCTTGTCAAAGGCCAAAGTGAAGAAGTTCACACCCTTTTCGTGCACCAACAAGCGACTATACAAAGAGATGATCAGAAAGGCCCGTCGAGAGCGTTTTGCTGTAGATGATGAAGAGTATATTGAAGGGATACGGGCCCTTGCCGTACCGCTGAGGCTCAACAAAGACCATTTGAACGTGGCGATTTGGGTCGTCGGCCTCAAAGGCCAGATCAAGGACGAGGTGCTCCCTTTATACAGGTCGATGCTCAAGAGAATCGCCGAAAACATCGAGACCCGTTTCTCCCTGGAATGAATCGTAACCCGCTAACATCTTATCACTTTAATAAATTGGTAGAATGGAGGGTGAGGCATGACCAAGTTTCTGGAAGGATTTACACCCTATAAAAAGAAGGATGCTGAAAAGTATAACGAGTTTCGGTGGTGGCCAGGGCTGACATTCGGGGATATCCTTGACAGGGCTGCGGATATCCACCCGGAAAAAGAGGCCTTTGTGGATCGGAAAAAGCGGGTTACCTATGGGGAGGCTCGGGAAAAAACGAATAGGCTGGCTATAGGCCTGATGGATTTGGGCATCCAGCCCTTGGACCGGGTCCTGGTCCAGGTTCCGAACTGGAACGAATTCGTTTTTGCCTATTTTGCCCTTCAAAAGATTGGGTCCATCCCGGTGTTGTTGATCGACCGATATCGCCAGTTTGAAATCAACCACCTGGTTAGCCTTACAGGGGCCACAGCCTGGATTGTTGCCTCCAGATACAAAAAAACAGATTACGTTCCCATTATCAATGACGTTCTGAAGGAACACCCGGAAATCAAGAATGTCATTACCGTCCGGGGGCGGGGGGATCAGCAGCCCTTCTCAAGCCTCGAAAGACTGATCGAGGAGGCTGAATTGACAGAGCGCGATGTAGCCCGGCTCGTACAACGGCGCCCGGACCCAATGCAGGTGGCCCATATGGGACCGACCGGAGGCACGACCGGAGCGCCTAAGATTGTGCCTCGCACACACAATAGCCTTATTACTGGCATCGAATATTGCTCCAAGTCGTGGGAGCAGAGCACCGAGGATATTAACCTGATTGCTGGCCCGATCGGCCATGATCTGACATTCACCAAGGGTTTCATCGGGAGTATTATCACGCTCGGAAAGGTTATATTCCTGGATTCTACAGACAATAAAGACATATGTGGTACCATTGAACGCGAAAAGGTAACTTCCATCATCTGGGTTCCCACTCTAGCACAAAAGATGCTCCAATACGCGGACCTGGATAAGTATGATTTGAGTTCCTTGAAAAAGATGCACAGTGCAGGGGGGGCAAGCCACCCTGACCTCGTCAAAGATGTCACGGAAAAGCTGGGGATGAAGTTTTACAATGGTTATGGCGGGACAGAAGGCATGACGACTATCACGCGCCCCGGGGATGATTTAGAGATCATTTGCAGCACTGTGGGGAGGCCCACATGCCCTTATGACACATACAAGCTCATTGATAGAGATGGGAATGAGCTTCCTCCAAACACGCAGGGCGAATTGGTGGTTAAAGGGCCCGGTGTATTTACGGGCTATTACCAAAATCCAGAGGAGAACAAAAAGGCATTTACTGAGGACGGGTTCTTCAGAACCGGAGACATGGCCACGATCGATGAAAAGGGCTATATCACACTCACCGGTCGCATTAAAGAAATGATCAATCGGGGTGGTGAGAGTATCAGTGCCACTGAAATCGAAGAACTCATCAACCGTCACCCGGAGGTGGCGGCCGTTGCAGTCATCCCCATGCCTGATCCGGTTATGGGCGAAAGGGTTTGTGCCTATATCCAGCCCAAGCCCGGGGCTCAACTGAGCTTTGATAAAATCATTTCCTTTTTGAGAGGGCAGAAGGCCTCTGTGCTCCAGCTTCCGGAGCGGGTTGAATTTATCGATGCCATGCCCTATACAGGCGCACAAAAAATAGATAAGAAATCCCTGCGAGAAGACATTGCGAAAAATCTTCAGGAGGCTGGATAAACCAGGAAGGTCGAAAGGATAAAACAAAAATGCAAAGGAGTTGAACTATGGAAGAAGTAAAAAAGATCAAAACCGCATGCCGTAGTTGTCACGGAGGATGCGGTGTTATTGCCCATGTCAAGGACGGCAGAGTGATAAAGGTAGAAGGGGACCCCGAATCCCCCATAAGCCATGGGAGCATGTGTACCAAAGGCCTGGCCATCACTCAATTGGCCTACCACCCGGACAGGATTATCCACCCGATGAAGAAGGTCAACGGAAAATGGAAACGAATCACCTGGGACGAGGCCCTGGATACCATCAGCGAAAAGTTTGAAGAGGTTATAAAGGAACACGGTGCAGAGTCCATCGTGGTTGGCCAGGGGACTGGCAGGGACTACGAGAGCCATCTCTATCGTTTTGCCAACCTCCTGGGCACACCCAATGTGCTTACGGCAGGCCATATGTGTTATGTGTCACGGGTTGGAGCCACCCTGATCACCTGCGGAAATCTGCCCGTCTGCGACTATGATACCGGCCCCGAGTGCATCGTCATGTGGGCCTGCAATCCGCAATGGACCAATCCGGACGAATATAAAGGCGAAGGGTTCTGGCGGGCCTATAAAAAGGGTAGCAAGCTCATCGTGATAGATCCCCGGAAGGGTTTCCTGGCAAAAAAGGCCGATCTCTGGCTCCAGCTTCGCCCCGGGACAGATGCGGCCCTTGCCTTCGGGTTTTTCAATGTGATCATAGATGAGGGGCTTTACGACAAAGAATTTGTTAAAAATTACATCAACGGGTGGGAGGAATTCAAGGAAAGGGTAAGGGAATACCCCCTGGAGCGGGTGGAAGAGATCACCTGGGTTAAAAAGGAGCTGATCGCACAGGCAGCACAGATCTATGCCACTACAAAACCTGCATGCATCAACTGGGGTGTGCCAACAGAGCAGACCCTGAACTGTACCGACTGCACCCGGCTGCTCACGGGTCTCATGGCTGCCACGGGCAATCTCGATCTTCCCGGCGGGAATGTCTTCTTTGTGGCGCCGCCCCTGCGCACGGTCTCACAGTTTTCCCGTCACAAAGATCTCCCTACCGAGCAGCGGGACAAGCGATTGGGCGGAGACCAGTACAAGCTGGCCTCGCGGGTGGCCCTTATTACACCCAAGGCGGCATGGGATGCCATCCTGACCGGGAACCCATACCCCTTAAAGGCAGGGCTTCTTTGTGGCACCAACCCTGTGGCCACAAGAGCCAATGCCAGGGAGGCCTATGAGGCCCTGGAAAAACTGGAATTCCTGGCTGTGATTGATTTCTTTCTCACCCCGACAGCCGAGCTGGCCGATATCTTTCTGCCAGCTGGCACCTGGCTGGAGCAGAACCATGTGGCAGACAACTGGAAACGACACGGTTATGCGATAGCCAGACAAAAAGCGGCCGAGATAGGCGAGGCCTGGCAGGACCACAAGATCTTTATGGAGTTGGGGAAAAAGATGGGACAGGAATGGTGGAACACAGTGGAAGATGCCCTTGACTATCTGCTGGAACCCTCGGGGCTTACATGGGAAGAATTTAAGAAAAAGGGATATCTCAAAGGGGATCAGGTTTATCGGAAATATGAGCACAAGGGTTTTTCCACACCCACAGGCAAGGTAGAGCTCTACTCCACCATATTGGAGAAATGGGGACGTGACCCCCTCCCCCGTTACACGGAGATTCCTGAAAGCCCTGTTTCTACACCCGAATTGCTCAAAAAATACCCCTATATCCTGAATGCTGGGCTGAGAACCCCCACCTTTTTCCATTCGGCAAACCGCATGATTCCCTGGCTAAGGGAGATCAGGCCCGATCCCATTGTGGAGATCCACCCTGACACGGCAAAAACCCATGACATAACAGAAGGTGATTGGGTTTATATAGAATCTCCCAGGGGACGTATAAAGCAGCGTGCCCGGCTGAACACCGGCGTTGACCCCAGGGTTGTTGTGGCCGAGCATGGATGGTGGTATCCTGAGATAAAAGACCCGGGCCATGGCTGGGATATCTCCAATATCAACCTGCTCACAGACAATTCCTATGAGTCCACAGATCCAGTTATGGGTGCAACAAGCCTGAGGGTCCTTCTGTGCAACATATCACCCTGTGAGGATCAATAGGAGGGAACCAGATGGAAAAACTATCTTTGCTTATTTTCAAGAATGATTGTATGGGTTGTCATGCCTGTGAGGTTGCGTGCAAGCAGGAACACGGCCTCGGCCTAGGACCAAGGCTGATCAGGGTGATCGAAAAGGCCCCTGACTTTATTCCCATCTACTGTCACCATTGCGCAAATGCCCCATGCAAGGAGGCATGCCCGGCAGATGCCATCTCCAGGCACGAGCAAGGAATGGTGCTCATAGATGAAGAGCTCTGTATCGGGTGCAAGGAATGCATCGAGGCATGTCCGTTCGGGGCTATGCAGTTTAATGAAGACACAGAGGTGGCAGTGAAGTGCGATCTCTGCTACGAAAAGATCCAAAACAATGAACCGCCGGCGTGCGCCATGGCCTGCCCCACCCGATGCATCTTTTGGGGTGACATGAAGACACTCAATAAAGAGATTGAGCAGAGGGTTACACAAGAAGGGAATTTGTGACCGGAGGCCATGTCTTCATTCTTGCAACCCCCAGTAGACATGGACAACCCGCCGGGGGGCCGATTTCATGGCCTAAGGATAAATCCCATGGTGTTGAAATGTTCGTCAAAGCCGAACGCTTCCTTAACACCGGCATGGCTTGCTATTACAAAACTGGTACAATCAACAAGGGAGAATGCTTGATCAGCATAATCCTCAAAAATGGCCCAGGCCTCTTGGTGGATAGCGGGGGTAACCCATTCTAAATGAAGTCTTCCTACCTCGATAGCCTCTTGAATCAAAGAATGAAATATAATGGCCTTGGCATGTCCGTCATCATAGCGAATACGGGTATAGGTTTCGACCAGGACATAGTTAGAAGTAATCAAGGGAACCTTTTCTCTGGAGAGTCTGCGATAGTATGAGGCAGCCTGTTTGTGAAATCGATCCCTCGTGGCTGCCATCGCTATCACAAAGCGCCGGTATCTATAAACACAGGAATCATAATCAAACCTGTTTTCCATATAAATATCTGTCATGGTGAATAGAGGCATCGGTAGGGCCGTCTGGCTTACCACACAGTCCGATGAGTTTTCGAATAGGGTCCTCTTCAGCTATCTTGCCCTTGTGTTTAGCAATATATTTCTTAACAGCTCTTCGGATATGCTCGGCTTCAGAAATCTTGCTTGTGAGGGCCAGCCTTTTGAGAGCCCGGTCACTCTCTTCATCAAGATAAATCTGTTTTCTTTTAAGATGAGACATAACAAATCTCCTATTTGAAATATGGTGTATACATTACCATTTTTGGGTAAGGTTGTCAATTCCGTAAGAGCAGCTTGTTTAAGCTCAGCCAATATGTCCCCTTAACTGCGCAATGAAAATGTCCCCTCTAAGCCGCTGAAGCCATATAAATCCATTGCTCTTCAGAAGCTGCCCGTGCCCTGGATTTTCTCCTGGGCTTGGCCCTGATTGGTTCTTTTAAAGGAGTTGGATCTGTGTGAGCTATGAGCTTGTCTTTATAGTACACTCTCCAACTTCCATCTAAAAGCTGACGAACCTCTGCCTTTGCCCTGGCATAGCCTCTTTTGTGGGGACCTTGCGGTATGTCTATAACAATACCCCCTAGCCTCACGGTATTATCGTTACCTACAACCCGTTGGTAGCGAAAGCTTATGATTCGATACCTCAGGATCTATCGCAAATCGGAGATTGTAGTCGGCTATGAAGTGGCCGAATAAAGGGGGACACTCGTGCGGAAATTGAAGCGGGGGTCAAATCTTTACTTTTGACATTTTTCAAGATCACATTTTGAGAATTGGGGAATTGTTGACTATATTGGGGAATTGTTGACTATATTGAATAGGCTATTGGTGATATTTCCCAGCTCACAGAATTGTTGGTTGGACTTGATATCTCAATCTTCCAGCCAATTTTCTGTCGCTAAGCCCTCTATTCTTTCGAAATGCTTAATATTGTTAGTTATGAGAACCAAATCTTCAACAATGGCAATAGATGCCATCAAAATATCGGCATCCTCGATTAGATTTCCTTGCTTCTTTAAGCACGCATAGATTTCCGCAGCCCTTACGACCGTTTCTTTTCTAGTCGACACCAATTCGTTTTCCTGGACAAATTCCTCGAATTTCCTGACTTTTTCCTCATTTCCAAGCTCTTTCAGTCCCCTTAGGATTTCGTAATAAGAGATAATATTGATGGTAAGCCGATCAAAATATTCTAGGCAATCTCAAACTCTCCTCACCACCCTCAAATCTTTCTTCAGGAAGGCACTGATGATATTCGTATCTAGGGTGCATCTTTTCATATCCCCACTTTTCTCTCACCAAAGAAACTTCTCCTTTTAATGGATTCATCAAGGCGCTTCACTTCTTCTTCCGTTAGGTCAGAAAGTAGGCCAGCATATGCTAGAATCTTTTCCTTTTGTGCCTTTCCTTCCACCTTAACTGTTACACGCAATTTGCTCCCTTTACCTATCTTCAGCTTATTAATGATCTTCTTCGGAATGTAAAGGTGCCCGTCTTCCAGTAACCTTCCGGTATATTCTTCTTGCATAAACTGTCTCCTCCAAGCAAATTCCAATCGGATTTCGGGTGGAAGCGTATACTATAAAAATCCAATTGTCAATCCTGAATGAAATCGGGACATCCTTGACTATGTTGAATAACTCTAACATCATGTGTCAAGAGGGACACTCTTAAAAAGCTAAGTTGACGAAGTGAGCCGGACCACATTTTTACTTTTAGCACTTTTCGGGATCAAACTTTTTTCCCCAACCCCCTCCTTGCAAAAAATTCAACGTCAAGCCTCGACGATTGACAATCTTCCTGAAAACTGATTCCAATAAACCAAGCCAGCAGGGAATTCTGCAAAAGATAAAATACATTGGACTACGCAGACGGTTTAATAAACAAACCTATTAACAGGGTTTTTCTCTTCTGAGCACAATACCAATTTTGGTTTTGCACATCCTTAAGATATATTGTATAAACAGTATATCAATATTATGGGAGGTGCACGATGTCGACCCAAATGATAGTCCGAATCGATCCTGAACTCAAAACTAAGGTAAATAACCTCGCCAAGAGTGAGGGTAAGAGTATCAGTGAAGTTGTCAGAGAATTACTCGAAGAATATGTCAAGGATCGCGACATAGGCCTCTATATCGATGATCTGTGGAAGCGTATCGGTGCCAAATTGGAATCTCGCGGATTTGGCCCAAAAGACATTAAAAGTGTCATCCAGGAAGTGAGAACAAAGAAGTGATCAAGGTTGTGGTTGACACAAACGTTTTTGTTTCCTCTTTCTTTGGCGGTAATCCTAGGAAGATCGTGGATCTATGGAAATCCGGTCAACTCACTCTTTGCCTTTCCAAACCAATCATCGACGAATACGTGGAAGTTCTTCAACGTCTTGGGTTAAAGAATGAGCGAGAGTTAAGCGAACTGTTAAATCTTTTTGCGCATGGTTTTCATAGTACCTTCTCGGCAAAAACACCTGAGCTGCATTTAGTCGAAGAAGACCCGGATGATGATAAGTTCATTGAATGTGCTGTTGCTTTGAAGGCCGACTTTGTCATTTCAGGAGACAAGCGTCTCATAGCAATAGAAAACTATATCGGCATAAGGATTGTTACTTCTAAAGAATTCGTCGATAGTTTCATATGAATCATGGAAAAGCAATGGGCCTACACTCTTGACAACTTGCTGAGCAGGCCCGCCAGAAGAATGGCGGGCAGGGGTAGGCCTCTGACCTTACAGGCCAGGAGATAAACTCTTCCACCGAAGATCGATTGGGTATTTTATCCGATCGAGCCTGATCGGATGAAACCGAAATAACCATTAACTCTGTGCTCTCCGCGCCTCTGTGTGTGAGATCCATTATGGTTCATTGGTTTGATTGGTTAAGAGGTGGTTGCGAACTGGTTATTTTTTGGTTTGGAGTTCCGCGTCTTTGGTTGTATGATTAAATATTAAGGGGATAGCAATAGATTTAGCGGTAAGAATTTGCCGGTACTAGCCTGTATGTGAAGTCTGAGCTCTTTATGAGGGGCTGCCCAAAAAAAGGTAAGCACTGGTCAATAAGAGGGTTGGAAATGGGAAAGGCGAAAAACGAATTAATTCGAGCAGATCCATCTGTAATGATGGGTAAGCCTGTTATTGCAGGCACGCGCATTACGGTCGAACTGGTTCTAGAAAAGCTGGCTGCTGGGGAAACGGTTGAGCAGATTTTGGAGGCGCATCCCCGTTTGACGAGGGAGGCTATCCAGGCAGCATTGGCATTTGCAGCCAGTGTTATACGCGCTGATGTTGTCTATCCCATGGGACACACCGGGTCGTGAATTTCCTGGCGGATGAAAGTGTTGACATTCAGATTGTGAATCGCTTGCGCGAAGACGGGCATGATGTTCTCTCCGTCGTGGAGATGGAGCCTGGTATCTCTGACGAGTCTCTATTGGCTATCGCAAACGAGCGTAACGCTTTGCTGTTGACGGCGGACAAGGATTTTGGCGAGTTAGTCTTTCGTCAAGGCCTTGCTTCCAAAGGTGTCTTGCTCGTACGCTTGGCTGGACTCTCTCCGGACTTCAAAGCAGCAGTGGTATCTGGCGCAATACGCGATCATCTCACTGAGCTTTCTGAGACCTTTACCGTGATTATTCCTGGAATGATTCGTATTCGCCCACGAAATTGGTAAGTTTCCGCTTATCCTTCCTCAATATCGCGAAAACACCGATCCAGATTCCGTCTAAAATCAAGGGTGCCCTTACGTCCAGAGTTTATTCCCGACTGATTTTTTTCTGACACGGATTCGCTTCGCAAATACGGGGATTTGCACGGTTGTGTTTCGCTGTTGGAAGCATTTCGCAAAGTAGAAAACACCACGCATCCCAGTTAGATAGAAGCAAGAACGTTTAACTCCAGTTGAACACCCGCAGGGTCCCCGGTTCAATGGGGCGGGCGGGATAAATCTTGAATAATAGGTATTGACACTCCAACTCATCTCCCCAAAGCTTGCGGCAAGGGCTATGACAACCGCAGCGACCACGTGACCTCTGAATCGATACTTCCTGGACCTCTTTGCAAAAGTGTATCAGTAAAGGAAGGTTATTATTGAAAAATGATCGCCATTCCAGTGGCTTAGGTAGGTTCTTAAACATTTTCTCAACACTTCCCACAAATTTGAGGGAAGTCAATCTGGGTTTAAGAAATCAGTGCCAGGTCTTGATATGAGACAAAGAACCTCAGCCCGCAACATGCAATTGCGGGATCGCTTGGAAGCGAATAGAAAAAGAAAACAGGGGACGAGAATCTTGCAAACCTAGAGAGAAATTGGCGAATTGGGGAGCTGGTTTAGAGCCTGTTTTATCTTACTTAGACATCCTCCAGGTCCAAGGCAGGCCGCACAGAAGGTGCCCCCAGTCCCATTGCGGCGCCTGTTGGCACCCAACGCTCTAAGCGAACTACCTTTCCCTAATGTCAAGACCTGACGACAATTCTGAGGTAGGCTCTGGGGTCGAGACGTCTCAGGAAATGGTAGTAATACCCAAGGCCTTAAAATCCTTATCAAAAGAGAGAGCCGGCATATTCTTAAGTTCCCCTGATATGAGGATACGTGAAAGGGCGTCCACGAAGGAGATTTTTCTGTCCTTACCAAAGAGATTGAATAAGGCAATGGCTTGATGATGTTGGCTTTCCGTGGAATGATAGACTCTATAGAGATCAATCGATTGATTGAAGGTGAGCGCCTCAGAGTAACCGTATTGGCAAAGAAGGACGGTCATGGCCTCCGAGATAATAAACCAGGAGGTGTGGATCACGATTCGGCTTTCCTTGATCCCCTTGAACAGCTCTAGAGCACGCTTGTGTTTGCTGTCCCTTTTTGAAAATAAAGCGACAAAGAAACTGGCATCGCAGTAAACC
>JAFDDT010000247.1 GCA_019310725.1 Deltaproteobacteria bacterium
CATGATGTGAAAACTTTTTCCGGGGAATAGGCCATTCATTTTTTGTTGATATCATTTCTACGATCAACGTGATCACCGGAAATTTAATGTTATGTTACATTGGCTCACCCCATGCGACTGGATTTTTTCAGACGCGTGAAAGGAGACATTATGAGAGCTGCAAAACTTATTATGCGAGGTTTGGCTTGGATGATCGTCGCCATGCTCGTCATACCTCCCGCAATACCTGCGCAGGATATCGAGCAGCCAGAGCAAACAGAAAGATTCAGGAAAGAAGAACTGGATCAGATGCTTGCGCCGATCGCCCTGTATCCGGATTCGCTGATTGCCCAGATACTGATGGCATCAACCTATCCGCTGGAGATCGTCCAGGCTGAGCGTTGGATGCAACAGAACAAAACGCTAACGGGCGATGCGCTTGACGACGCCCTGAAGGAAAAATCTTGGGACCCCAGCATAAAATCGCTTTGTCATTTTCCTGACGTGCTTTTTGCAATGAGCGATAAACTCGACCAAACCAGTAAACTGGGAGACGCCTTTCTGGGTCAAAAGGATGACGTCATGGCGACCATACAGGAATTGCGACGAAAAGCCGAGACGCGGGGAAATCTCAAGACAACCCAAGAACAGAAAGTCATCCACGAGGAGGATGCCATCAGGATCGAGCCTGCCGACCGGAAGGTTGTCTATGTGCCGGTCTACGATTCGCTCTATGTTTATGGTCCGTGGTGGTATCCTGCATATCCGCCCTATTACTGGTATTATCCCCCCGGTGTAATTATCACGGGCGGTTTTATCAGCTTTGGACCTCGCTTTTTTATCGGAATCGATTTATTTGCATGGAGCTGGTTCGACTGGCATCGGCACTATATTTATATAGACGTGCATAGAGCGAGACGATTCCACAGATTCCCCAACAGGCATTATTCCGACCGGTATTTCTGGAAGCATGACCCTGTGCACAGAAGAGGCGTGGCTTACAGGGACAGAAGAACCAGCGAGCGATTCGGAAAGAGACCATATCGAAGGTTGGCCCCTATCTCGGAAATGCGCGTATACCCACCAAGAGACAATAAAACAAGGGCCGTCGCTCTGTCGAGGGACCCTATCAAACGCCGGGGGCCAGCGAATGTGCCCCGGATAAGAACTAAACGTGAAAGAATTCAGCGTACCCAAGGACACCGGGAAAGGGCCAGCGTGCCTAGTGCAAGGCCAGAGAGCAAAAGACTTCAGATACCTGAAGGCCGGAATACTTCATTTCATGGCGTGGGCAACGGAAACTTTGAACGCAGGGCAAGTGAACGCGGGGTTCAAAGCCGTCAAGGGGGATACACGAGACATCAGGGTGGAAGCATACAGCGCCAGATCGGCGGTTCCCGGAGGAGCGGTCAAGGCAGCGGGCGCCAAGGTGGCGGATTCCGCAGGTAGCTGACCAAAAGAGCGAATGTGAATTTTTTGGAGGATTGCCATATGAGCAGGGCAACTCATCTCGAAAAAAAACAAAATACATGAAAAACAATCGTATTGAAAACTGACAAAAGTTTGCCCAGCACATGGAGACATACATTAGGACAGAATTGTATGCCCCTCTTTCGAATGAGGAGGGGCAATTATTCCTGACCCTTTACCAACTTATCTCGTAGTAAAATAAGGATCAAAGATACGATCTTGAATTTCGGGATCAATACCATGCCCGGTATCATTTACAGTCAGCTGGGCAATTCCACCTGCCAAAGTTCCAAATGACTCCATCTTATGAGCCTGCCAGAGTTGGGCTTCGAGTTCTTTTTATTGAGATGTTAATTAGTTGTGACTGAAGATTTTGGCTTAAGATGTTCAACCAGAATTGAAATAAAGAAGCAGACGGCCGCCACCATGATGATTGAGGCACCTGAGGTTAAATTGAAATGGTAGGAAAGCCAGAGTCCGGTTGTAGTGAAGAGGAGGTTCAGGAGGACAGCGTAGACCATCATCCTTGATAGTGATCCGGAATACTTTTCTGCGATGTATGGAGGAATGGTGAGCAGAGCGATGACGAGTATCAGGCCCACAACCTGAACAATCATAACCACCAGAAGGGCGATCATGGTGATCATGGAAAAGTAGAGAAATCTTACCGAGACCCCCCGGACCTTTGCAAATTCCTCATCGTAGGAGAGGGAGACCAGATCGTGGTAGTAGTATCCCACGAACAATACTACCACGCCATCCAGTATGAGCATAAGCCAGAGATCGGATGTGGAGACCGTGAGAATACTCCCAAAAAGATAGCTCATCAGGTCTACATTGTAGCCGGGGGTAATATCAAGCAAGATCACACCCAGGGCCATTCCCACAGCCCAGAGTACACCAATGATGGTATCTGCCCTCTGTTTGGCCCTGAGGTTCACGGCAGCCATAATAACAGCCATTAAAAGGGCGAACCCCATGATTCCCCAGAGATAGGAAAACCCGAAAAAGAAGGCCAGACCGATGCCGCCGTAGGCGGCATGGGCAATGCCGCCGGACAGAAAAACGATACGATTCACCACAACCAGGGTTCCGATTATTCCGCACATGATGCTTGCCAGGAGTCCGGCCAAAAGGGCATTTCTCATAAATTCGAACTGAAGCGCTTCAATCATCTCAATCCTCTGTATGCTCCGGAAGGACACGGTGGGGCAATCCGTGTCCGATCAATTCCACGGGGCAGTGGTAGGCCATTTCCAGCATATCCTTGGTAATTTCCGGGGTATCATGACAGAAGAGCTGCCGGTTGACACAGGCAACGGATTTGGCATGGCTGGAAAGGACCATGGCATCGTGGGAGACCAAAACGATGGTTACGGTTTTGTTGAGTTCCAGCAGGAAGTCATAGAAATCGGTTTGACCCTTTGTGTCCACGCTGGACATGGGCTCATCCAGAAAGAGAATTTCCGGTTCCGATACCAGTGCCCTGGCCAGAAAGACCCGCTGTCGCTGACCCCCGGAAAGGTCGTCCATCCTCCGGGAACGATAATTCCACATTTCCATCCGCTCAAGGGCTCTCCGAACATCAGATCTGTCTTTCTTTCTGAAGGGTCGCCATCCGCCACCCCCTTTAAACGCGCCCATGCGCACGACATCTTGGACGGATATGGGGAACCCCCTGTTCACATGGATGTCCTGGGGCACATAGCCCATTCGGGAAACTGCTTTCCTGGATTGGGCTCCGAAGATTCGGATCGTTCCACTATCGGGTTTGAGTATCCCCAGCATCAATTTTACAAGGGTGGTCTTGCCTCCTCCATTAGGCCCGATCACGGCTAAAAAATCTCCCTGGCGAATATCAAGGTTCACATCCTGGAGCACCGTTTCTCCGTTATAGGCAAAGGCCACATTTCTTATTTCGATAATCGGATTGCTCATATTCGCTTTTCTATTTCAAGGCAGCTTTGAACTTGTCCGCGACTTCTCGCAGGTTCGCCATCCAGTCCTCTGCCAGCTGGTTGGCAAAGGCCACCTGACCACCGATTTCTTTGCCCACCAGATCGGCGCTTTTGGTTGAAAACTGCGGTTGGACAAAAACGACCGTGATGTGATTTTCCCTGGCATGTTCGATTAGTTCTTTCAACCGGGCCGGCTTGGGGTCCTTGCCCTCGATCTCGATGGGCACTTGCTCGATTCCATAAGCGCGGGCAAAATAGCCCCAGGCCGGATGGAACACCAAAAACTGGAGTCCTTGTTTACCCGCAAACGTGGTCTTCAATTGCCCGTCCAGTTCATGGATTTTGGAAACGAATTCATGATAGTTGGCCTCGTAAACGGTTCCATGGGATGGGTCGAACTGCTGAAAGGCAGACAGAATCGTGTATGCCTGCATCTTAACCAAAGGCGGAGACAGCCAGATGTGGGGGTCAAGGATGCCGTTATCGTGATGCTCCCTCTGATCATGGTGTGCATGTGCCGCCATGGGGATCTTCTCAATGCCGTGATCCGTATGAACCACTTTCATTTGCGGATTGGCTGCGGCAATTTTTTTCAACCAGACCTTTTCAAATGGAACGCCAATGGAAAAATAGATCATGGCCTTTGAAACATCGGCCAATTGTTTGGGTTTGGGCTCGTACGTAACGGGACTCGTGCCGGGCTTCACCATCACCCGGATATCCACCAGGTCTTTGCCGATTTGTTCTACAAAATACTTCTGAGGCAAAATGCTGACAAAGACTTTGGTGCGATCTGCGGCCTGCACCCATCCTGGGAAAATAAATTTCACAAACACTATCGCACTTAAAAGAGACCAAACGATTTTAAAATTTTTGATCATTTTTGAATCCTTTTACGGAAAAAGGCTTTTGAGTCAGATCCTATGTGTTTTTAGTCCGTCATTCACTTTAAAGGTAATGATGCTCTGTTTTTTATTCATTTCATCTACCTTTTTTTAAAAGGATAATCTTTTTCCTGATGGACTGTCAAATGTCATTTAAGGGTAAAAGCATAAGCAATTTCAAATTTATAACCTAAAATCTGCAATTGCCTATTTGGCCGCAGCTTCAAGGCGCAGGGTGTGCTGCTGTAGTAAACTACTGCAAACGCCCTGCAACACAGAAGATGCGGTCAAAGGGGCAGTC
>JAFDDT010000046.1 GCA_019310725.1 Deltaproteobacteria bacterium
ACTATCTTTTGGTACATACCCGGATCAGTGTCCCCCTCGGTTGAAACGAGCAAAAATTTCGATTCTTGAGTTATATTAAGTGCTTCAGCGATTTCCCTGTATCTCGCATCTCCCACAAGGCACGCAAGCAGCCCTGCGGTTACCCCACCCGATTCACCGGAAACTACCTTATCGTCACCGGCCAGAGGATTGGCAAGGATCCGCATGCCTTTTATCGCTACAGAATCATTGCAGGTAATAAAAACATCCGCATAGGAGCGTAATATCTTCCAGGCGAGCAAACCTGGTTCGCCACACGCCAGGCCGGCCATAATTGTATTCAAATCTCCCGAGATTTTATGAGGATTTCCATCATTAATTGATATAGATTCATAAAAGCAGCTGGCTCTTCCAGGCTCAACAACAATGAATTCCGGTCTCCTCGTCCCAAACAGTTCTACTAAATAGGCTTGAGCTGCAGAGGCGAGAGAACCTACGGGGTAGGGATCTTGCCACCCAACTGCTCCAGGGCCTCGTGGAACAAAGTAAGATAACCCTGAATAATTCTGGTTGGAATCTCCTCATAGCCCTCCCAAGCAGTATCCTGAACCAAAATCCAGTCATTTTTTTGGGCCTGTTCCGCCGCCCAGTGCACTGCATCATCATAATTACCCTTAATAATCTCAGTCTGTGCACCGTATTGTTTGATGGCCTCAAACCGGGCTCGAGAAGATCCTTGAGGCATATACACAACGGCATTAACCCCAAGTTTCTGGGCAGCCCACGCTACTGCACGTCCATGATTACCGTCTGTGGCAGTAACAAAAGTGGTACCTGTTGGCCTTTCTCTAGTAAGGGCAGAGTTGAATATATCGAAAGACAAATTATCTTCAGATATTCCAAGTTTCCCGCCTATTACACGGGCTATGGCGTAACTGGCGCCCAGAACCTTAAATGCATTGAGGCCAAACCGGTAGGATTCATCTTTGATCCAGATATTGGCAACTTTTAGGTGTCTGGCCAGGTTGGTGAGTGTTACCAACGGTGTGGGATCGTATTGAGGAAAACTCTGGTGAAATCTTCTCACCGACTCAGCAACTGACAAAGAAAAGGGCTCTGTAAGTGATCCTGAGGGAGGTCTTTTTCTTGCTTCAGTATTGAGTATGTATGATATTTCCACTCCTTCTTTCACTAAAACAGTCCTATCCTTCTTATCAAACACGGCAGCAGAACCTCAACACCTTTTTCAAGCCGGGGCTCACCTGGATCATAGTACCTGTAATCTCAGATCCACTAAGAGCAGCCGGTGCCATAGATTGCCTCCTTATAGAGCCTAGGCAAATGCCCTCACCATCAAAGGTATAGCCACAAACGTTCCAAAGGCACTGCCCAAATTCGTAAATACCACGACCAGCAAAATCCGCGTAATCTTGTTCTTCCAGAATCCTCTCAGGGATGAGAGGTCATCAGACAGGTTTTCGAAATCCCTCACTTTTGGTTTGCCCAATAGGGTCTCGACCAGACCAGAAACCCAGCCGGCTGCAATCATGGGGTTGAGAGAGGTCAGGGGAGAAGCCACTACTGCCGACAAAATCGTCAGGGGATGGCCCAGTGCAAGTGCAGCCCCAAGGCCTGCCAGAACAGCATTTGCTAAAACCCACCATTTGACCATAACGGTGCCCGCAGCAGCTCCAGCAATGAAAAAACCCACGATAAACAGGACTGCTATGAGGGCCGGAATGCCCCACTTCAAAAAACCCAAAACCTTGCCTTTGGGAGGCATTTGGTTCAGCATGTGTATATCCACCGACCCTTCCCAGTACATTTGAATACCGGGAACATGGCCTGCCCCTACCACTGCAACAATTCTTTTACCAGGCGCAGTTCTAATCTGATAGGCAAGGTACTGGTCCCTTTCGTCGATCAAAACGCGTTTTATTTCAGGAAGAGACTCCCCCATTTCGAACAGGAGCATCTCGAGGACATCCGTTTTTTTCATCTCCTCGACATCTTCTTCTTTGATTGCATCCAATTGGCCGGCTGAGGCCAGGATTTTGGCCAAGAGTTTTATCTTTGTCCATAGTCCCATGAGACGCCAGGTTCTGGATAAGGTGGTGCGTATGTCCCTGTCTGCCAAATGAATGCGGGCTCCTACCGCCTGTGCCACCTTGATGGCTCGGATGATCTCCTCACCTGGCTTGATACCCAGCTTCTGACCAATTTTCTTCTGGAAATACGCAAGCACGAAATTTATCAGGAGCAGAGATGCCTTTTTTTCTCTAATCACCTTGAAGAGGTCCGTATCTTGCCATTGCTTCTTTTGTGTAATGGATTGATATCGAGACTGACACAGTTCGATACAGACTGTATCGGGTTTCTCCTGCTCGATGACCTGCTCGACCAAATCAGTGCTTTCCTGCGAAACATGGGCGGTCCCAACAAGGGTGATCTCTTTGTCTTGGAAGGTCAGCCGGTGTGTATTCTTATTGTTTATCATAGATATTCGGTTCATACTTCTTGTGGGATGAGGGATGCATTTATTTCCTTTATTGTTGGTGCTCCCTTTGAACCCATTTTTCCAAAACACCGATACAGCTGTTGCCTCTTATCACAATTCATACCCCTTTCCAAGCAGTTTTCTGTCCCCTCTTACTCCCTATTGCTGAAATCCTCTCTCTTCCTAACCGGGGAATGAAAAAATGATAAGATGTTCTATATATTGTTAACATGATATGATAAATTACTGTTCCGAGTTCAAGTCAGATTGCTAGAGAAGGGGTTATCGATGAGCAGATTCTTAATCTTGGATATTGGTGCCGGGACCATGGATCTCCTCTACTACGATACAGAGTCCGATCTGCACTATAAGAGTGTCGCGAAATCTCCTGTGCTGCACCTGGCCGAACAGGCTGCCAGCCTTCCAGGAGATCTCCTGATTATAGGAAACGAGATGGGTGGGGGTTCCATATCACAGGTCTTGAGAAAGCGGGCACAGGAGGGTGAAGTTCTGATGTCCACCTCATCAGCGGCCACGGTCCACCATGACCTAGACAAGGTGCGTTCCTTGGGTATCACCATACTCGATGATAGAGATGTAGAAAGGGTATTGCACGATTCCAAGTATAGCGTTCTCTATACAGGAGACCTGGACACAGAGCGATTGAAGCACATTGTGAAAGGTCTCGGGATTCCCTTTTCATTTGATGTAGTCGGTATCTGCGCTCAGGATCACGGAACACCTCCTAAAGGGGTATCTCACCTAGATTATCGCCATACTATTTTCAAGGCCAGTTTGGATGACAACCCTTTTCCCCATGGCTTACTGTATAGAAACAATGAGGTCCCAGCCAGCTTGAATCGCCTCACCTCTATTGCAGAGAGCGCCGCGATGTTGCCCACCGACGAGATATATGTCATGGATAGCGGAATGGCAGCCATCCTCGGAGCAACCATGGATGGACGAGCAGGCCAAAAAGAAAGGGTGTTGATTCTAGATGTGGCAACCTCTCACAGCGTCGGCGCTGCCATAGCGGGTGGGGAAATCGCCGGTTTTTTCGAGTACCACACTCATGACATAACTCTCGAACGATTGGAATCTTTGGCAGTTGAGCTTGCTGAGGGAAAATTGGAGCATACGCAGATACTACAAGAAGGAGGCCATGGCGCATATATCCGCAATATCATTGGGTTTCAGGCTGTAGAGATCATTGTGGCTACTGGCCCGAAACGCAGGCTGCTGGAGAAGTCCCGGTTGCCTATCACCTTTGGAGCACCCTTTGGAGACAATATGATGACCGGCACGGTTGGTGTGTTAGAAGCTATTCGGAGACGCAAGGGGCTCGAACCAATTCCCTATTTGTGAGCATCTCCAGGTTGACGGTTCAAGGGTTCACGGTTGAGGGCTAGAAAGCGATGAAGATTGAACGTTTTGAAGATATTGAGGCCTGTCCGCCATCCGGGAGGCGGGTATGAGAAGCGCAATGCCCGCACCCCTGAACCATGAACCGTGAACCTGACAATCTGAGTTACAAATGTTTTGCATAAAGACTAAAGGCTTGGAATTGAGATTAGAAGTTATACCTGTGGAATCTCTGTTTCAACATGAAGAGACCCTCCCACAGGTTGTAGATGAATTGCTGTTAGAGTTTCGGAACTGGGCAAATCTGCAAAATCCAATAATCGTAGATGAAAACAATATAATATTGGATGGAAACCACCGTGCATTTGTTTTCAAGGAATTGAAATTCAAATATATTCCAGGGTGTAGGATCAATTATTTCAATAAAAGTGTGGGGTTACGATATTGGTTTAGATTGTTGGAGAACATTGAGGGCTTGGATTTACTGAAACAGATTGCCGAAGATATGAATGGCAAATTGCACCAGGTAGATGACCAGGAAACCCTAAAAAAAACATTGGAAAATAGTAATCTTGATTGTGGTGTTCAACAGGGTAATTTTTATGCATCAATCAGGTTCAATAAAGATCTGGTAAATGATGCAGTAAGTGCCTATGCTGTGCTAGCAAGAATTCAAGATAGGCTCCTGCAAGAAGGTATAAAACTAGAATATTTTCCATGTCAGCATATGCATGAAACCAAGTTCTGCAGTGAATTGAAAGAGTGCGAAATGGTTATTTGGACACCACAAATAACTAAAGAAATGGTAGTAGGTGCTGCGAAAAGAAAAAAGGTATTTGCTCCGAGAACAACGCGCCATTTGATCTCACCACGACCGCTTAATGTCAATGTCCCGCTCTATTGGTTCAAAGAGAATATCTCATTAGAGGAAATCAACCAAAGGTTTTCACAATTTCTTGCAAGTAAGAATCTGGAGCACCTCGGTCCAGGGCAGGTTATAGATGGCAGATACTATGGGGAGGAGTTGTTGTTTTTTTTCGATAAGAAGCAATAATTCCAAAATAACCTATTAGATGAGAAGAAAGAGGTAACTGAAATGAGCGAAAAACGTAAGATAATAACGTTTTCAGCAATTGGCGTTGATTCTCCTGGTTTGGTTTCCAAGATCACGACAGAAATATTTCAAATGAGTGGAAATATTATTGATGTAGAAGAGATCTGTCGGCGGGGATTGTTTTCTATATTCCTTATAATCGATTTTTCAGCGTCGGAAAAATCGATAGATGAGATACTCCATGCCTTGAAACCGATTGAAAATGAAACAGGTCTGAAGGTCATCCTGGGAATACGTGACGAAGATGAAGTTACCGATCTCACTGAAAAAGAAGACTATATAGTGACGGTCTTGGGCATAGATCAACCTGGAATTATAGCAAATATCTCCACTTTTTTTCGGAAATACAACATCAACATAAAAGATTGCAGGATGATTGCGCGTGGGAAGTTTTTTGCCATGGAGATGGTTATAGACACCAGGAAGATAATCACCGAACCACCCAATTCTCATAATGAAGCAATCGAAAAAATGAAAGGCGAGCTCAAAGACATTTGCACGGGATTAAACCAAAGCGTCGTAATTCAAAGTGAAGATATTTACAAAAGAGCGAAAAAGCTCGTTGTCTTTGACGTAGAATCCACCTTAATCCAGGATCTTTCCCTTAAGAACTTTTTGGAGAGCATTGCCGAGAGAGTGAAACCAATTGGCAGTAAGATCGAATCTGAGCATAACAATCAGGGCAAGATCCAAGCGCTCGTTAAAAATGCCCGCGTACTCAAGGGAATGCCGGTGCGTGATTTTGAGAAATTTTGCGAGATTCTTCAATTAAATACCGGAACGCTTGAGTTGATACAGATCTTGAAATCAATGGGTTTTAAGATTGCACTCTTATCATCCGGTTTCGATTTCTTTATCAAAAGAATTCTTGATACAGCAAGTGTCGATTATGCATTTTCAAACACGCTTAAGGCCGATGAACATGGAATAATTGTCGGTGAACTAGGGAAACCTGTTATTACGAACACGACCAAGAAAAAGATCCTTGAATTCATCATGAACCTTGAGAATATTAGCCGTGATCAGGTAGTTGCTGTTGGTGACGGTTCCACCATCTCTCATTTTAGAGAAACCGTTGGCCTATCCATCTCGTTCAAACCAGATGAAACAGGCATGAAGACCGATGGGATCTTGAGGAGTGATAGAATTATCAGCATATTGTATTTCTTGGGAATTTCAAAGGCAGAGCTGGATAAATATCTAAAAAAGAATTCTTGAGATCGCTTGCCGACAGAGCAAGCCGAGGAGGGTAGGGCAAGAGCGGGCGGTATGCCAAGAGTTTTACCTTCTGTGCCCGGAGGGGAGCAGGGACAACAGATCCCTTTATAAGGCGCCAATCCTTTGGCCTATTTTCTCAACTTCAGTTAAGATTTCAGCCTTATCAAGGGTTGTAAACTGCCTATCTCGGTACACAATCCTGCCATTTATTATGACATCTCTCACATCCGCTCCGGTGGCAGAGTATACAATCTGGGAATAGGGGTTATAGATGGGAGTCATATGGGGGGTTTCTGTAGAAATAATAATAATATCGGCTTTTTTTCCTTTTTCAATGGTTCCAATCTCATTCTCTAGACCGATGAGCCGGGCACCTCCAGTGGTAGCCATCCTTACAAGGCCTTTGGCACTGAGAAGGGTCGGATCAAGGAAGGCAGCCTTGGCCAGTTTGGCAGCAGTATCCATCTCGCCAAAGAGATCAAGATTATTGTTAGAGGCACAGCTATCTGTTCCAAGGCCTACCGTCATACCTTTCCCGAGCATTTGAGGCACTGGTGCTATGCCTGAGCCGAGCTTCATATTGCTTTCAGGGCAATGGGCGATCTTTACCTCACGGCTCGCGAGGAGGTCTATCTCCTCATCATTCACGTGCACGGCATGTGCAGCAATGAGATTGCTGTTTAACAAACCCAGGTCATCCAGAAAAAAGGCTGGTCTCAACTGTGTCTTTTCCACTACCTCATCGAGTTCTTCTTGAGTTTCTGATAGATGAATCTGGAGGGGAAGGTTAAATCTTGTGGAGATCTCATGGGCCTGGCGCAACGTGCTTGCCGAGCAGGTGATAGGGCTATGACAGAATAGGCCGGGGGTAATACGATCGGAAAAATTAATCCATCGTTCCAGGAAAGCCACGCCAACGTCCAGGTTTTCTTTTGGGTCAGGCACACCGGGAGCAGGAAAATCAATGACGCCTTGACCCACCAGGGCCCGTATCCCTGCCGTGTCTGCTGCTCTTATTATCTGGTTAGCAAAGAAATAGCCATCAACAGCGGTGGTGGTGCCTGATGCGATCATCTCCAAACATCCGAGAAGGGATCCCCAGTAAACGGTATCCGGGTTCAGATGCCTTGCCTCAGCGGGAAATATGTAGTCGAAAAGCCACGTCTTGAGTGGGAGATCATCGGCTAAACCCCTGAAGATAGTCATGGGAGAATGCCCATGGGCGTTTATAAGGCCAGGCAATACAATGGCGTCCTCTGCACTTATGAGGGCATTTGTCTCAGGTAACGGGCTATCCTGGCCCGTCCAAACCTCCTCAATCTTGTCTCCAGATATGAGCACCCTGGCACCGGGCAGGGGGTCTTCATCGTCAACCATTGTCAGGAGGGTGCCCCCCTCTATAATGATGTCGAAATTTCTTTTGCCTCTCGCCATTCTTTTCTGCTAATTACTAAGCAAAGCATTTTGTTGTTTGCATTGGACCTAATCGAGAGGGGATTAGGATGGTCACAGTAGAAAAGACCTCATGCCCCTCCCGATATTGCAGACTATTTGATGCTCTCAGTAGTAGTTTTAGTGCCTTGGATATTTTCTATAGAATAAAACAAACAAAAATGAAAGTCCAATCAGGACGTAACTATTCAACCACAAAGCCACAAAGGCGCACAGACCTGCCCGCCATCCATAGTATTACGGCGGACGGGCCATCCGGCGGGCAGGTCTGAAAAGTTTTACGAGCAAGGTTAACCAAAGAGATGTAACCCTGAACGGTGAACCTTGAACCTATGAACGCCTACGAATAATTCTATAATCTTGGTGTCTTGGTGCCTTTGTGGCAAGATACCTGGGTAATTACATCAGGACTATCATAAGGAAGTGCAAATATGTCGGTTGTGGCTCCTTTTAGAGGGGTAACATATAATGTTGACAAGATAACCAATTTTGAGAGGATCGTAGCCCCGCCCTATGATGTCATATCTGAGGGAGAACAGGAGGAATATTATGAAATCGATCCCTACAATGTGGTTAGACTTATTCTGGGAAAAAAGAAGATCGGTGATTCTGATTGGGACAATAGGTATACAAGGGCAGCAGATCTCTTTAAGAGATGGGACTCAGAGCAGATTCTTGTCAGATCTCAGGTTCCCTCAATTTATCTTGTATCTATCGAATATGAATCACCGGACAAAACAGAGACGAGGACCCGATGGGGGTTTATTGCACTGGTGCGAATAGAAGAAAATGATTCATCGGTAATCCTTCCTCACGAAAAGACATTTACCTTTCACCGAGAAGACAGGCTGAAATTGATGAGGGCATGCAATGCTCAATTTAGTCCGGTTTTTGGCCTCTATGAAGACCAAGCCAACGTAGTTATGAGCAAATTTGGAAAAATAACGGATACTCCCCCTAAGATCTCCTTTAAGGAGAGGGGCGGCTATTACTACAAGATGTGGGAAGTCAACGCTGCGTCAGTCATCAAGGATATCGCCTCGGAGATGTTATCTAGGTCAATTATTATTGCTGATGGACATCATCGCTACGAATCAGCTCAAAATTTTAGAAACCTGATGCGGTCTCGGCATGGAATCCATGAATTTGGCAGACCCTATGAGTATGTAATGATGTATCTCAGCAACATAGCTGATAGGGGGCTGACCATCTTGCCCTCTCACCGGTTAATCAAATCATACCCGGATTTCAGGGTAGAAAGATTCCTTTCACCTGCTCGCACCTGGTTTGATATTGAACCCTTTCCTTTTTCAAGTAACGATCAGGAAAGGGTGAAGAAGGCCTTCCTCGATGAGCTCGAAAGGCATGGCTCTCACACTACTGCTATCGGTTTTTGTCATTCAGGGTCCAGAAATTTTTACTTGCTGTGTCTCAAACCAGGGGCACGGGAAGCATTGGGTAATGATTTGCACCCTTCACTAAAAGAACTTGATGTCTTAGCCTTGTCTCGGCTTATTCTTCAGCGGATACTGGGCATTAGAAGGGAGGATCTGGATGATGAAAAGATAATCCAATATGAGAGCAACGCAGGTGTAGCTCTCTCTTCGGTCCTGTCCGGGGACTATCACATGGTCTTCCTCCTGAACCCCTCCAAGATAGAACAGATCATGGAGGTAACTGGGAACTCCCTTCTGATGCCCCGAAAATCCACCTATTTTTATCCCAAGATCTTAACGGGGCTGGTATTCAATAAAATAGATCCCAATGAGATAGTCCAGATCCCAGGACAGTAGGAGATTGTGGCATTGCTCAGAAAAGCAGATGAGACCGTAGACACCTTTCTTGACGGAAAATTAAGAATTATACAATCCCGGCAGGGGTATAGATTCTCTGTCGACGCCTTATTCTTGGCAGAGTTCGTCTTGATAAAAGACGAAGATCTTGTCATTGATCTAGGTGCAGGCAGCGGGATCATTTCACTGTTTCTGGCAGTAAAGAGAAAGGTTGGGTTTATTGTTGGCATTGAGCTCCAGAAAGAACTGGCCTCACAGGCTCAGAGGAACGTGGCGCTGAATGAGCTCGAAAGAAAAATTGCCATAATCCAGGGAGATCTCAGACATCTGCCCCTCTACAGAGGATTTGCTGATGTAGTTGTGTGTAACCCGCCCTACAGGCGACAGAGGAGCGGCCGGATTAATCCCAATGAGAGTAAGGCGATTGCCAGGCATGAGATAGCGGCTAACTTGGATACTATCTTGACCGCAGCCAAGGCCCTGCTCAAACAAGGGGGCAGATTGACCCTGATTTATCCGGCGAACAGATTGACCGAGGTTTTCACAAAGATGAGAACGGAACGGTTTGAACCGAAAAGGCTTCAGATCATTTTTGCAGATTTGGCCTCCTACGCCAAGCTTGCATTGATTGAAGGAAGATTGCAGGGAAAATCCGGGTTAAAGATTCTACCCCCCATATTTGGGCAAGGCCGGTATTCGGTACTGTAGGTTGTCAGTTGTCAAAACGCCATAGCAGAATAAGATTAAGTTTCTTTATCAGATAACGGACACCTATCAACGAGCATTGTCTTTTTTTGCCGCCACCTTCATGAATCGACCAAGGGACAAACGGAGCTCCTTATCTTTGACCCGTGCCAAGATCTTGCTCATCTCCTTCTCTTCTTCGGTGGTAGGATGTTGTCTAATCTCTTGCTTTGATTTGCCTTTCGTTATCTCTCTATTCTCTTGAGGGGTACCTACCTTAAACCGTATTTTTCTTACGGTGCCCTTTCGGAGCCTGCTATTAAGCTTTTCTTTTATAGTTTCGGCCATAAATTCGAGCTCTTGTACCCATACGCTATCGGTGACCTTAACTAAAAGGATGCCCCTGTTTATCGTAGAAGGCCGGGCATGTTCGGCAATTTCTTTCCCCACAACACGATCCCAGATTTTCCAGATCCTTGCATCACCGAGATCTATCGGTAGAGCAGATGTTGTGAAGAGATCGTCTATTACCTCCTTAATGTGAGTAAACGATTTTGCATTCCTTTTCATATGTCCTTGTCCCCCTGGTTGAGGATAATCAATATCCTTTGTTTTATTTCTTGACGCAAGCTTTTTTTTCTATTAGCATCTTAACCCAATCTATAAGAGAGGAAAAATTATGCCTTGGGATTGGGATAAGCTTCAAAAACAGAAGATGGACAAGGGCGGCAGTTCACCTCAGATGGATGAGGTCTTTAACAAATTTAAGGGACTCAAGGGGAAACTGCCAGGATTCTGGATAATAATCGGTATTGTGATAATCTTGATTATTATATCGTCTTCCTTCTATACCATTGGTGTCAATGAGGTGGGTATTATACAGAGGTTTGGCAAATATGTGAGAACAGCCCCTCCGGGACTAAGTTTCAAACTACCCCGGGGAATAGAAAAACTGACAAAGGTGCCGGTGAGACTTGTCAAGAAAGAAGAGTTCGGCCTAAGGACTATCAGGCCCGGTGTCAGGACCCAGTATGCCAGATCCACGGCCTACCTCAATGAATCCCTCATGCTTACCGGCGATCTCAATGTTGCTGTGGTCCCCTGGATAGTGCAGTACCGGATCAAGGATCCCTATGACTATCTCTTCAAGGTCAGGAATGTAGATGCTACCTTGAGGGATCTAGCTGAGTCCACCATGAGACTGGTGGTGGGAGATAGAAGCATCAATGAGGTAATCAGCAAGAGGGAGGAGATTGCCGATCAGGCAAAGGTGCTCTTACAAATGGAATTGGATGAAGCGCAAACCGGTATAAATGTGGTCACCATTGAGATGAAGAAGACAAATGTCCCTGAGCCGGTTCAACCATCCTTTAATGAGGTTAATCAGGCAACTCAAGAAAAGGAGAGGATGGTCTACCAGGCCAAGGAGGAATATAACAAGGCCATTCCAGCGGCCAAGGGAAACGCCGAGAAGACCATCAAGGCCGCTGAAGGCTATGCCCTAGACAGAGTTAACAGGGCCAAAGGCGATGCAGCTAGATTTCTCGCTGTGTACGCTGAGTATGCAAAGGCAAAGGATGTGACCAGGAGACGTATCTATCTTGAGACTCTGAAGGATCTTTTTCCAAGAATGGGAAGCAAGTATATCATCGATGCAGAGCAAAAAAACTTCCTCCCTTTGCTCAATTTAGGGAGGGAAAAGGGGGCTGAGAAATGAAATCTAAAGGAGTTATTTACGCTGGGATCATTATCATAATAATCATTCTCCTGTCTGGACCACTGTATGTGGTGGACGAAACCGAACAGGTAGTGATTACCCAGTTCGGTAGGGCGATTGGAGAACCAATAAAGGAGCCCGGTTTGTACTTTAAGATTCCCTTTATCCAGCAGGCAAACCGGTTTCGAAAAAATCTCCTGGAATGGGACGGAGACCCCGGTCAGATTCCAACCCTGGACAAGACCTTTATATGGGTAGACACCTTTGCCAGGTGGAAGATCGTTGATCCCCTCAAGTTTTTTGAGACGGTCAACAATGAAATTGCCGCCCTCGGCAGGCTGGATGACATCATAGATCCTGCGGTACGGAACTTTATTACCTCCTACCCCCTGATTGAAACCGTGCGCATGACCAACAGAGAACTGGATACCTTTGAAGCAGGTATAGATGAGGTGCAGGAGATAAGTCCGCTGGGTGAAGTCAAAACAGGAAGGGCCAAAATCACCAAGGGTATCATGGAACAGGCGCAGCCAAAGGTAGCCAAATTTGGTATAGAACTGGTAGATGTTAAGATAAAGCGATTAAATTATGTTGAAGAGGTAAGAAAATCGGTGTACCAAAGGATGATCGCAGAGAGGAAGCAGATAGCTGAGAAGTTTCGATCTGAAGGCAAAGGAGAGGCGAGGAAGATAGAAGGTGATAAAGAAAAGGAGATGAAACGGATCACTTCCGGGGCATACAGAAAGGCCCAAGAGATAAAGGGGAAGGCAGACGCCGAGGCTACCAAGATATATGCCAAGGCCTATGGATTGGACCCTGATTTTTACTCCTTTGTCAACACACTCGATATCTATAAAGAGGCTCTGGATAAAGACAGCACACTCGTGCTTTCAACCGACTCGGAATTTTTTAAGTATCTGAAAGGGTACATGGGGGAGAGATAAAGATAGACTGGGTTTGAGAGATGGTCAGAACAGAGATATCACTTTTTCTAAAGAACATTCCGGGGGAACTAGGTAAGCTTTCCAAAACACTGTCTCAGGCAGGAATCAATATCGATGCCCTCACTATTCAGGATGCATCACAGTATGTCCAGGAACTTTTTAGGGCCAGAGGGAAATCGCTGAAAAGGATTGCCCCTGCTGCGAGTTATGGATCAATGAGGAAAGATTCAGCAGAATTTGCCCTGATCAGGCTATTGGTGGATCAGACCGATAAGGCAGTTGATCTCTTGGCCAAGGGTGACTACATCTTTGACGTAATGCCGGTGATTGCCCTCATTATTGATAACAAACCCGGCACCCTTGCGAAAATGGCAGAAACATTTGGTAGGAAAGAGATAAATATCAACTATGTCTACGGCTCTGCTCTGCCAGGCGGGGAAAAATCCCTCTTCATATTCTCTCCAGAAGATATCGAAGAGGCTGCCAAACTATTTCCAGAGTCTGATTAAGGTGCCTAAAATTTGAAGTGAGCTAAAGTTTGTCGGTAATCTCGAAGATAAATGAATAATGTTTACAACAAACTTCTTTGTCCGTTTTTCAAGCTCTTTCGGAAATTCTCTATTATCCATCGTATCTCTTTCAACTTTTAACTTAGGCACTCTAGCTCACTATAGGCACTCTTTCTAATTGACTTGTATATCAACTATCACCAGCTGGATCGACTCTATTCCCTGCCAGGTGTTAGTTCCTACCTGAAAGAGTATATCCACTGATTTCCCGCCAAGAGGATGGAGGGCACCCTTTCCAAATGCTATGCAATCGAACGTAATCCCCTTTTCCTTTATTCTCAGTTTCAGGTGATCGTTTCCCACCACCCTGGAGAACACAACCTCTAGCGGACCAGCCCAGAAAACAGGTTGAGGATTCTTATCACCAAAAGGCGGCAACATCTCCAGCTCCCTGAGAAGCCGCGGACTAATGGATTCCAGACCTAACCTGGCATCGGCGTCTATTTTGGGGGCCATATCCTTTGGATCTATCCTTTTCCTGGCAAGCTCCTCGAACCTTTTACAGAATTCTCTGAGGTTTTTAGCCTCAAGGGTAACCCCAGCTGCGTGGCCATGACCCCCGAATTGCTTCAAGAGGCCACTCAGATCAAAAAGGGCCTGATACAGATCAAAACCATTTATGCTTCTCCCCGATCCTCTCAAGAGTTCACCTTCAGCCTCGAGGATCAAGGTGGGACGATAGTGCTCCTCCACAATTTTGGAGGCTACAATGCCTACTATTCCCCGATGCCACGATGGGTCAGACAGCACAATTGTTCGTTGTCTTTCCAGATCATCGATCCTCGTAATCCTTTCCCGGACCTCAAAGAGGATTCTGCTTTCGATGGTCTGCCGTTGCGTGTTCAGGGAGTCCATGTCAGTGGCAATTTCAGCGGCTTCTTTCTCATTATCCGTTGTCAGCAGTTGAACTGCCCTAGTTACTGATCCCAAACGCCCCATGGCATTAAGCCTTGGGGCCAGTTTAAAGGCAATGTCATACGTTGTTATTTCTCGATCCATGTTTATGCCTGAAACCCGTAATAGTTCCTTGATTCCAGGCCTCTGGCTCTCTCTCAATATGGAGAGGCCGTTTTTCACCAGTATCCTATTTTCCTCGATCAAAGGAACTATGTCAGCCACGGTACCAAGTGCAACAAGGTCAAGATAAGGCCGTAAATCAGGTTCACCCTTGCTCCCAAAGTAGCCGCTCTCTCTCAAGTCTGCCCGTATAGCTATGACCAGGTAAAAGGCGAGACCAACCCCGGAGAGTCCCTGAAAAGGGAAAGGGCAGTCAGGCTGAAATGGATTGATCGTGGGGCAGCGTGGTTCAAAATGGGCTGGAAGTTGATGGTGGTCTGTAACAACCACTTCCAGTCCAAGGCTTTTAGCAAGATCTATTTCAGATGGGGAACTGATACCGCAGTCAACAGTAATAATGAGCTTCGTATCGCCTGCAGCTATCTCTCTGATTGCCGCTTCATTGAGGCTGTAGCCCTCTTGCAGTCTGTGAGGGATATAAAAGGAAATTGGGATTTCAAATTGCGAAAAGAAATCGACCAACAGAGCCGTTGCAGTTATTCCATCTGCATCGTAATCGCCGTAGACGGTTATTCTCTTGTTGTTCTTTATGGAGGTGGATATCAGCTCAACTGCCCGGTCCATATCCTTGAAAAGGAATGGGTCTCGTAAGGCGCCGAGTTTTGGGAAAAGAAAGGATTGTGCCGCATCCGGAGTGGGTACGTTTCTGTGAATCAAGAGCGTGGCAAGCAGCTTGGATATCCCGAGCTTTCCTGCCAGCCACGATGCTGAGGGGGGATCATCCTTTACCTGCCAGATGTTATTGCTCCTATTTAACACCTGCCACTGCCTGTGCCAGGTTGTAGCAAAAGCCGCCTATTTTCTCAAAGGCATCCAAGATATCAATAAATATCATACCTCTATCTATCTCGCATGTTCCCTCGAATAATCGATTGTGGTGACTCGATTTCATGTCCTCAGTCATCCGACCAATATTGTTTACTAATCTTGCTGCCTCCGGCATGATCTGTTTGTTTTCTTCTTTGATTGCGGTGAGAACAAGTACCAGGAATTCCCTGACCTCAGAAGCTATGTTCACATAATCTTGAATTGCGAACTCTGAGAAGTAAAGATTCTCTTCAATCATCCTCTCGAGTGACTCGGCGATATCTTCCAGCTCATCACCAATCCTCTCAATATTGTTGGTCATCCTCAACAGAGAGGTTATTTCCTTGGATTCCTCAACAATGATATTCTGTTGCATAACCTTTACCAGGAAATCCATGATCTCTTTTTGCAGATTATCCAGCACATCTTCCCGACCCTTCCATTTCGCCAGTTTCTTTGCGTTTCTTATCTTAAGGGTGCCAATTACCTCATCAAACATGGTTTGAGCCTCTTCCCCCATTCTGGTGACCTCCTGCCATGCCTGCACCAGTGCCACTTCTGGTGAGTCAAGATAACGTCGGTCCAGATACTTGATATGATAGACCTCATCAACGGGCTCTTTTTTCCCCCGAGGGGTCAACCAGATAGCGATTTTAACAAGGTACGGGAGAACAATAAGGAAAAAAATGGCGTTGATGACATTGAAAAGCGTATGGGCATTGGCAATATGGCGGGAAATAAATGGCTTCTCTCCTCCTAAAAGGAAATCAGGGCCCCCAATAGCCAAAAAGTGTGTAGTTAGAAAGGCCACCGTGCGTACAAAATAGGGAAAGATTAGCAGTATTAAGAATACGCCCAAAACATTAAAAAGGGTATGGGCCATTGCTGTCTGCCTGGCATTGACATTGGAGCCAATGCTCGCCAATTGTGCCGTGATGGTTGTACCGATATTTTCACCTAAAATCATGGCCACACTGCCTTCAAAGCTGAGTAACCCCTGGCTGGCCAGTGCCATGGTTATTCCAACCGTTGCGCTTGAACTCTGTACAGCCATGGTGAGAGCTCCGCCGGCAAGGACACAGAGAAGGATCTCATTGAAGTTTTGCCCCTGGAAGTTGGTTAAAAAATGAACAAAGCCAGGTGCCTCTCTGAGGGGAGCAAGGCCCGCTTTCATGGTGGCCAACCCAAAGAAAAGGATACCAAACCCAAGTGATACCTCTCCCCACTGTTGCCATTTTCTTGAGGCAAAAAAGAACTTTAATAATACTCCCACTGCAATAACGGGCAGGGCATACTTACTTATATTGAAGGCTATCAGCTGGGCCGTTACCGTGGTACCGATATTGGCCCCCAACACTACCCCAACTGCCTGGGTGAGTGTCATCAGACCGGCATCAACAAAACCCACCAGCATGACAGTGGTGGCACTTGAGCTTTGAACAAGACTGGTAACAGCTGTTCCTGTAACGCAGGCAATTACCCTGTTTGAGGATACAGCGCCCAAAACGGTGCGCAATTTTTTGCCCGCAACCTTCTTGAGCGCATCGGACATGAGCCTCATGCCGAATATAAACAGGCCTAAGCCTCCCAGGGTCTGGAAAATTATCGCCTGCATAGCGACCCTACTTTCCTATTCTTGGATGCCAGGAATGATTTTCTATGGGTGACAGGAGAAAATCCAAGGTTTAGGTCTATCATTATAACTGATTAATATTATTGAACTTATTATTTATCGCGACCTAATGTTCACGCATGTTATAGCACGTAAAAATAAATCGTCAAGCTATAATGTGAGGTTTTCAAATGGAATGAGAAAAATTTATCTTATCGGATAGGTTCTCTTCTTGAAACGCTGCTTTTCCATCGTCTTATCAAAAATAACTTGATTTTTGCCAAAAATAAGCTATTATATCTAAAATCTAAAAAGCTACGGCTTTATTGGTGTTCGGGTTTCGTTTTCAGGGAAAGATCCATTTGTCAAAAGTGGCAA
>JAFDDT010000001.1 GCA_019310725.1 Deltaproteobacteria bacterium
CCGCCGCCCCAAAAGCGGGAAGCGATTATCAGATAGCCTTGAGAGAATCTTTCCCTTTTCTATAGCCCAATTGATATCGCTATGCCTGGTCTGCTCCTGGAAAGCCTTTGTAAATCCCCTCAATGTATTTAGCCGTTTACGGCAATCCGGACATTTGTTCAGGTGTGAGTGGAGATCCTCATCAATCTCTTCCAATTCAAGAAGCACACTGGTTATCTCCCTGTTGCTTAAATGGGGACTATTCATGACTCCCTCCACTCAGCCAGATGTTTTTGGGCCTTGGCAATGGCCCTGTATAGATACTCTGGCTTACGCCGATTACTGCTGAGATTTCTTTAATGGTGCACCCGTTTCCAAATCTGAGTGCAAAAACCTCACGTTCTCTTCCTTTAAGGCCTCGTTGAAATGCTCGTACGCTTGTCTTAAATTGTTTTTGTTTGAGTATTTCCTGGGGCGACTGGTTGCCATCTGAAATGGTATTGAGCCGGTTGTCAGAGATAGTGCCTGGTTTCATAAACAGAAGCCTTCGCAACCTTTCTTTTCGAAGATGGTCTCGAACCTTGTTTATCGTTATCCTGATTAACCATGTTTCTGGCGAGGCATCAAATCTAAAATGGTTGTATGATCTGAAGGCCTTTATAAATACGTCCTGTGTAATATCAAGGGCTTCATCTTTATCACTCAGAATACTCACGGCAACCTGATAAACCCTTTTCTGATAGCGCTCAACCAGCTCACCGAAAGTGCTTTTCTCGCTATGCATAGGTTTTCTCTTTCGGACCGCTCTTAATATATTAGACGATTGATTGGAGAAAAAGTCTACAAGGGCAATCTATCATAAAAGAAGGGAGTGTGGTGACACTTTATGGAATCTAAGTGGCTCTTTCATATCCCTCAACCTGCATCCATCACGCCAAATCGGGGGAGAAGAGGATAAGTGATTAGCAATCAATGTGTTCAAATACTATATTTGAGTAATAGTTAAAAATTTTCAGCAATTGATGTGATTTAGTGTTGACACAGATGGAAAGATGTGCATAACGTATTCCGAATACGGTATTCATAAATGGAGACGGCTGTGGAGATAATGAATGGTTTCAGAATTGAGCCTCGACCCACCATTCGGGAAGAGGTGTATGACTATCTTCGCCGAATGATTTTAGTTGGGAAGATCCGGAGCGGGCAAAGGTTGATGGAGGGAAAACTTGCTGAAGAGCTACGGATCAGCCGTACACCCATCCGTGAGGCTCTCAGCAAGCTCGAGATGGAGAAGTTGATTTACCCTGTACCAAAGGGTGGTTATGAGATCAGGGAATTCACAGAAAAAGAGGTGAAGGAGATTTGCGAAATACGAATGGTTACCGAGACCTTGGCGGCCAAATGGGCTGCACCGAAGATTACCTCAATAGAATTTGAACGTCTGGATAGAATTATCCAACTAACGGATAAATACATTGATAGGCACGAGTCACAGAAGGTGGTTGAATTGGATACAGAGTTTCATGATATCATTTGTATTGCAAGCAGAAGCAAAATAATTGAGGAGATCAATCGCAGGCTAAGGGATCATATGCTTATGTTCAGAATGAAGGGTCTGTGCGTGGCTGACATTGCCCGCAGATCAAATGAAGGTCACAGGAGAATTGCGCGGGCCTTAGGCAAGCGGGACATCAAGGAGATTGAATCTGCCTTTAAGTACCATCTTACTAGGACAAAGCGGGATGTCATCCAGATTATTAGGGATCAAGTAAGGGGCAGGAACTAGTGCTGAAATCCAAGAGGGTGTTATAAAAACAGGTTCACTCCACTAAGCTAACCGAGGATCAAATATGATTGAGATAAAATTTCAAGGTAGAGGAGGGCAGGGGGTTGTAGTTGCCTCTGAGATTCTTGCCCGAGCATGTTTTGGACAGGGCAAGTATCCTCAGTGTTATTCCCTTTTCGGTGCTGAAAGGCGAGGGGCTCCTGTCGCTGCCTTTGTCAGGGTAAGTGATGAGAAGATCTATCTTAAGTGTGATATCGATCATCCCAATCACCTCATTCTATTTGATACAACGCTTGTGAACGAAAAACAAATCAGTCAGCAGATGGTCCCCGGAGGATTTCTTTTGCGCAATGGAGATAACTCTTATAACAGTGATGCCCTGAAGTCACATACGGTGGGTAGCGTCGATGCGCTCAAGATTGCCAGGAAAAATGGACTGGAGGCTATTGTGAATACAGCTATCCTGGGCGCGTATGTTCGGTTAACTGAAATTGTGAGCCTCGATACGCTCCTGAAGGTTATCAGAGACACGGTTCCCGGGGCCATTGATCAAAACGTAGCTGCAGCGCAAGAGGCTTATGAAAAACTTTCACTCCATCAAAAAATGTGACCTCTCATGGTAATGCGGTACAGACCAAGGTTGAGAAGAGATGATCCATTTGTAGCTATCTCTTGTGATAATTCACTCTCTTTCAAAACCGGAACTCAGAGATCGGAAAGACCAGTTTTTATCAATAAGATTGCCCCCTGTCGTCATGCGTGCCCCATCGGCATTGACATTTCCACCGCCTTTCATCTGGCATCGCAAGGGAATATTGATGGAGCGCTGCGGACGTATCTTCAGGACAATCCCTTGCCTGGTGTCTGCGGGAGGGTCTGCTATCACCCCTGTGAAGCGGAGTGTAGCCGAGGGAATTTTGACGAATCCATTAGTATTCGGAGCTTTGAACGCTTTATCGCTGACCATGGTCAGGTGGATATAAGAGGGGATGTGCCGATTCATTCAAGAAAAGAAAAAATTGCGGTTATCGGTTCAGGCCCTGCTGGTTTGAGCACTGCCTACCATATGGCAAGATTAGGATATCAGGTAACCATATTTGAGGGGAGATCTGAAATCGGGGGTATGTTGCGCTATGGCATCCCTTCGTATCGTCTGCCCCAGTCCGTTCTTAATCGTGACATTCAAAGAATCCAATCACTGGGAATAGACATACGGGGTAACACGACCGTGGGAAAAGAGGTGAGCTGGAAAGAACTTTCATCCTTTGATGCAGTCTTTCTTGCAGTTGGACTGCAATCTGGGAAAATCCTGTTCGAGCCTTTTGGCGTGGACTTCCCTGTCATCAGCGGTCTTGAATTTTTAGCTGATCCCCAAAAGTGGTCTCTCAGCGATTCTACCCAGAAAACCCTTATCATCGGTGGGGGGAATGTTGCTATTGATGTAGCTCGAACGCTGCTGCGAGTTCGCAACGGGAATGGGGGTAATATTACAGTCATCTGCCCTGAATCTCGTGATCAGATGCCTTCACTTTCGGAAGAGGTGAACGAGGCATTAGAGGAGGGAATAAGCATTGTGAATGGCTGGGCTCCTGATAAGCTTCACAGAAAAGATAGGAAGCTTGTGTCTTTAGATTTTTATCAGGCGGAGGTGAGAATTGATGAGACGTCAGGTACATTGGAAATTATGCGAGTAGGAAAGAAAATCAAGAACCTTGCGGTTGATAAGCTCATTGTTGCCATCGGGCAGAGCATGGAGTCCGATATCCTGCCTCCGGGTATTGAAGTGAAAGGGGGCAAGGTTGTTGTGGATGAATGGGGGAGAACATCGCTCCCCAAGTTTTTTGCTGGTGGAGATGCAATCGGCGAAAAGGCCTTTGTGGCAGATGCTATTGCCAGCGGCAAACGGGGGGCCTTGGCAATTTCCTGTTTCCTGCAGGGCAGAGATGCTGTGTCAGAGTTTCAAGCCTATCACCTGGGAAAGAGCCATACGTTTTCCTTTCGACATTTCATCGAAGGCCCTGAAAATGATTCGGTTGATCTCAAAAGGGTGGTCTCTTTTGATCACATCAATACGCTCTTTTTTTCCGAGAGCCCTCGCAATAACCCTGATAGATTAGATCCCGGAACCAGAAAAAGCACCTTTGAGGAAGTAACCTGTGGGCTTGAGCCTCGTCAGATGGAGGAAGAAATTGCTCGCTGTTTTCGGTGCGGTACTTGTATTGACTGCGAAAATTGTCTGGATTTCTGTCCGGACATATCGATCATCAAAGATGCAGGGGTAGGGATGTATGGTTTTGATTCTGACTATTGTAAAGGTTGTGGCATGTGTTCGGTGGCCTGTCCGAGAGGTGTGGTTGAGATGGTGGAGGAGACAATATGAGGATGTTTCTCACCGGAAACCATGCTGCTGCTTACGGGGCAAAACTTTCAAGGCCTCAGGTCATTGCAGCGTATCCGATTACCCCACAGAGTCCCATTTATGAAAAGATTTCCGAATGGGATGGGCAAGGGGCATTGGGCGCTAGAATGATGAGAGTAGAATCGGAACATTCTGCCATGGCTGCCTCTATCTCCGCCTCGTTGACCGGTGCACGAACGTTTACAGCCACTGCATCACAAGGTATTGCCCTCATGCATGAACTACTACACTTTGCCTCTGGGATGAGGGTTCCCATTGTTATGGTCAACGTCAACCGTTCTCTGGCAGCGCCATGGAGTTTTTGGAGTGAGCAGACAGACAGCCTCTCCCAGAGAGACACGGGCTGGTTGAAATTCTACGTGGCCGATAATCAGGAGACCCTGGATACAGTTATCCAGGCCTTTAAGATATCTGAAACCGTTTTTCTTCCCACCATGGTTGTTTTAGAGGCCTTTTATATCTCTCATTTTATGGAACCAGTTGAAGTGCCCGACCAGAAATTGGTTGACGACTTCTTGCCGCCTTTTGAACCTGCTTTCAGGTTGGACACAGATAACCCGGCCGCCTTTTCTCAGACAGTTACACAGAGTCAATACGCACAGTTCCGCATACAGCGGCACCAGGCCATGGAAGATGCCCTGGAGGTGGCCGGGGAGGTTGATATGGAATACCAAAAAGCGTTTGGCAGGGGATATGGGCTTTTAGAATCTTATCGTCTTGAGGATGCCGAGACTGTTCTGGTAACTGCCGGTACGATCGGCTGTACGGCACGGGTGGCAATCGATGAACTCCGGGAAGAAGGCAAGAAGGTGGGGATGCTCCGCATTCGACTTTTTCGGCCCTTCCCCAAGGAACAATTGATTACATCTCTCAGGCATGCCAAAAAGATTGCCGTTATTGAACGGAATCTTTCTCCTGGCCAGGAAGGGATCTTTTGTGAGGAGTTGAAATCTGCACTCTATTCAAGGGTGAACGGGATACCGGTATGTGGGTTTGTTCTGGGACTGGGAGGAACGAATGTCTCACCGTTACATATCAAGAAGGTATTTGCTATAACGGAACAGATGAACGAGGCGCCTTTGAAGCCAATTTTAAATATTGAGGATGAAGATGCTTTCGGAATATGAGTATAGAGATAATCTCTATCCCGGGCATATGGCCTGTGCGGGCTGCGGCGAGGTGTTGGGACTGAAACTCGTTTTACAGGCGGTTGGGGAAAAGGCCATGGCTGTTGTGCTTCCGTCCTGTTTGGGAATTATTCTCGGGCCCTTTCCCTATACCACGTTTAAGATCCCCGTGTTTCATGCCGCATTTGAAACCGCTGCCTCAAGCGCTGCTGGAATATCCAATGCCCTTTTGGCACAAGGTGATGAAGAGACACAGGTAGTTGCCTTAGCCGGGGACGGGGGCACAGCGGACATTGGATTTCAGGCGCTCTCCGGTGCAGCCGATAGAGATGAGAATATTATCTACTGTTGTTTTGATAACGAGGCTTATATGAATACGGGGATTCAGTCGAGCTCTTCGACCCCTCAGCTCGCCTGGACTACGACCACACCCCTTGGAAAATCTTTGAAAAAGAAAAACATGGTAGAGATTATGGGGGCGCACAAGATACCCTATGCTGCCTCAGCGTGTTCCTGCTTCCCCGATGATCTGAGAAGAAAGATTTCAGAGGCAAAAAAGCTCAAGGGAACCAAATACATTCATATTCTCTCACCCTGCCCTACGGGATGGCGGTTTCCTGCGAGGTTGACGCCCAATGTGGGTCGGTTGGCTGTGGAGACAAAGTATTATCCCCTCTATGAAATAAGAAACGGACAGGAATACACTATCACTCACCATCCCAAGAACCTTCCTGTTGAGAATTACCTTCTAGCACAGGGAAGGTTCAAGCACTTGACGAAAAAGGATCTGGAGGGAATACAGAAAGAGGTTGATGCCAGGTGGGGTGAGTTAACGAGAAGAGCTAATAAAAAATAAATGCTAGTATAGTATTTACTCAAACTTAAAAAAGCATGAGGGGGACTATGATAAAAGGAAAGAAAATTTGGTTAAACGGAAGGATGGTTGACTGGGATGAAGTTAAAGTTCACATCGTCAGTGAGACGTTTAGTTATGGATACGGAGTGTTCGAAGGTATTCGGTGTTATAAAACGAAAAATGGCAGGGCTGTCTTTCGACTCCATGAGCATATGGAACGGTTAATAAACTCTGCCAAGATTCTATTTATGAATATCCCTTACTCCAGGGATGAGTTGGTTGCGGCTGCGCATGAGGCGGTCAAAGCCAATAATTTCGAAGAGTGCTATATGCGGCCGTATGTCTACGTGAGTACCTATGGGGAAAGCACCTGGGATTTCAGAAAAGCCGCTGTTGACGTGGCAATTGCTGTCTGGGATTGGGGCAGTTACATGAATGAAAAGGCCTTGACCGAAGGGATTCGCGTGAAGACCAGTTCTTACACCCGGCACCATGTCAACGTCAGCATGACAAAGTCAAAGGCCAACGCAAACTACATAAACTTTGCCCTTGCTCGAGGCGAGGCTCTCCGAGCAGGATTTGACGAGGCCCTCTTGCTGGATGTCAATGGATTCGTAGCTGAGGGGCCGGTTGAAAATATCTTCATGGTTAAACGGGGGGAAATTATAACACCGCCTCTCACCTCCATTCTTGAAGGCATTACCAGGGATTCTATCCTGACGATAGCCGGTGATCAGGGGATTCAGTGTCGGGAGGAGTTTTTCACCCGGGACCAGGTCTATACTGCGGAAGAGGTATTCTTCTGTGGGACCGCGGCTGAGGTTACACCGGTACGGGAGATCGACTATATTGCCATCGGAAAGGGTGTCCCTGGGCCTATCACTAAGAAATTGGTGAAGCTTTTCTTCGATATTGTCCGGGGAAAAGAGGAAAAGTGCTCTGAATGGCTTTCTTTTGTCTGATCCTCTTATGTTCATCTTTAGTGGCCTTCGAGAATGTTCAAAAAGGATTCCATGAAGGATTCAAAAAGGTTTATAGATACTACTGGGTGCGCTAGGTCGCCTCCAGACACGCAAAGTCAGAACTTCCAGCAGGGTTTTAATTGAGGGGCCAGTTAAAAATTTGTATAGTTATGGCTCAGAATAAGTAAGAATACGAGGGAATTAGTCTTGAACTAATTGAGCAACAAAACAAAAGGGTGGGGTGAGACTAGTTTCGAGAAAATTTTTCCAAATTGGCAATTTTCAGGAATGCCAACTTGTTCGCTCCCTTGTTGGAAGCTGCGGATTTTTATATGAAATTGGAAAAACTATATTGATTTTCTATTCAATTTCTTACTTAAGAGGGAGAAAATATGCAGAAGAAAAAACTCAACCTTCCGTTCACCGGTATTACGTCATTCTGCAAACTTCCGGTTTGCGAAGAATGGGATAGATTGGATACCGATGTTGCTGTTTTGGGAGTTCCTTTTGACATGAGCACTCAATGCAAACCTGGTGCCAGATACGGCCCGCGGGGGATTCGCGAAGCATCCGCTATTTATTCCTTACAAGATGTTGGCTATTATGATCACGAATTTGATGAGTATTTTTTAGAAGGAGTACATATTGTCGACTGTGGGGATGTAGACATGATACACATGGACCCGCAACGCTGCTTGCAAAATGCCTATGACGATGCAATGGAAATAAATTCTAAGAATGTGTTATTGGTTGTAATGGGAGGAGATCATGCTGTCCCTGTACCTGTGGTCCGCAGTTTAAAGGACAAAGGACCTTTGCATATAGTTCAGTTCGACGCACACTTGGATTTTGTAGATGAGCGTTTTGGGGTTCGTGAAGGGCACGGCAACCCCATGCGCCGTATCTCCGAGATGGAACATGTGTCAGGCATCACACAGATAGGGATACGAGGTCCGGGCAGCAGCAGTCGAGAGGACTTTGACGACGCACGGGCTTATGGGTCTACAATTATTGGCCCACGAGAGTTCCGGCGGCTGGGGGCCAAAGGAGTAGCGGCCAAGCTGCCTGAAAAAGCCCAGTTTTATGTGACAATAGATTGCGACGTATTAGATCCGTCCCTGGCGCCTGGCACTGGCTCGCCTTCACCTGGAGGGCTGGATTATTATGAACTGACTGATGCACTTCGGGGTGTAGCGGCACAGGGCGAGGTAATTGGGTTTGATTTTTGTGAAGTAGCGCCTATGTACGACCCATCTGGTATAACATGCCAAGTTGCAGCTCGCGTTATATTGGATTTCATAGGAGCGATTTTCAAGGAAAAAAAGAAAAGGTTATCATTATTAGAACGTTAGGGTTAGGGTGTTCGTCATTGTTCCAGTAATACTATTATAAACAGAAGAAAAAAGGAGGTACAAGAAAATGGCTAGAAAAATCAAGATGTTGTCAATTTACTTAGTGGCATTTGCATTTGTCGTCGCTAGTGTTGGTGTCTCTCCAGCACTTGGGGCGAGACAGCTTAAGGTTGCTGCAGTTATGCCAGGTACAATCACCGATGGATCGTTCAATCAGTCTTGTTACGAAGGTTTAAAGGTTATCGAAAAAAAACTGGGAGCACAAATTGCTTTCAGTGAGAGGGTGTCACAAGCAGATCAAGTGGAGAATATAATAGACTACGCAAGGCGCGGCTATGACCTTGTAATAGCCCATGGAGGTGAAATGGATGATGCTGCAATGAAAGTGGCTAAGAAATTTCCAAAAGTAAAATTTTTTGTAACAAACGGAAACGCCAAAGGACCTAACGTAGCAAACGGCAGCGTTAATCCGACCCATTATGGTTACGTGTGCGGCGTGGTCGGTGCAAAAATGACAAAAACGAATAAGCTAGCCTGTGTCGCAGGAAATGAATTTGCACTTGTGGTTGCTGTTTACGAATCATTCAAGAAAGGCGTCAGGGATTACAATCCAGACGCAGATGTTGGCATGATTTATACAGGTAGTTGGGATGATGTAGCTAAGGCAAAAGAAGCAGCTTTAGCTCAAATCGCCATTGGTGTTGATGTACTTTTTCCAGTTTTGGATCTGGCAACACTGGGAATCATAGAAGGGGCACGAGAAGAAGGTGTCTATGTATTTGGCTTCAGTAAGGATCAGCTTGACGCCGCCCCAAAAAATGTCTTATGCAGTGCCATCCAAAATTATTCGGCTATTTTATTACACATTGCTAAGCTCGTCAAAGAGGGAAAGTTTGAGGGAGGCAAATCCTATGCTCTTGGCTTTGAAACGCCAGGTGTCACAGGCCTCGGCCGAATCAATAAGATCGTTCCACAGGAAGTGAGAGACCTAGTCAAGAAAGCTGAGGGAGATCTTATTAGTGGAAGGATTGAACCGTACCCCTGGCCTTGAGAGTCCGGGTATCATAGGACCCGGCCGAGTCAACACGATCGTTCCCCAGGAAGTCAGAGAGCTATTCAAAGAAGCTACTGAAGATCCCGTTGCCGGCAAGGTTGAGTTCTAAACATGTCTCCTCATCTCCGGTGCCGACTTCGTTTACTTTCCCACCACGAAGTCGGCACGGAATAATGGAGGGCATTAAAACTGTTAGACTACCTTTTCGATGCTAGTCTTCAGCGTGTCTGTTTTAATTATAGATTGGAGCACCAGGGCCAAGTAAGTATTTCGTTTAAACTGGCTTGGGCATACATGAATAAGCAGGTTTTCAAGTTGCTGGCGAATAGGGGTTCCTGAAGAGAGGGCCATCATGCCATTTCTAGAGATGAAAAATATCTCCAAACGGTTTGTAGATGTGGTAGCGAATGACCGCGTTTGCTTTGACGTCGAACGGGGAGAAGTTCACACTCTGCTAGGTGAAAATGGTGCTGGGAAAAGCACCTTGATGAACATCCTTTACGGGTTATACAGCCCCGATGAAGGGGAAATCTATATGGAGGGAAACCTGGTAAAGATATCATCACCTTATGACGCCATCGAACTCCACATTGGAATGATACACCAACATTTCACGCTCATTCCCAATCTTTCAGTTACAGAGAATATTATACTGGGCCTACCATCCTCAAGTGGTTTTTTGCTCGAGCTCAAAAAAGCAGAGGAAAATATCGATAATATTTCCCGGAAATATGAGCTTCGCGTTGACCCAAAGTCATTAGTCCGCCAACTACCTGTAGGGTTACAACAGCGTGTCGAAATTCTGAAAGCTCTCTACCGAAATACTGATATTTTGATTCTCGATGAACCCACTTCAGTTCTGACTCCATTAGAAGTTGAGATCTTTTTCAAAATCATTCGGAGGTTTACGGAAGATGGCCTTGCTGTCATTTTTATAAGTCATAAGCTTAATGAGGTCATGAGTATAAGTGACAGGATAACGGTTTTGAGAGGAGGCAATGTCGTCGGCACACTAAAAAAGCTTGATACCGACGCGAATAAATTGGCGGGAATGATGGTCGGTAAAGAAATTACACTTAGTTTGGACAAACCGAGTGTAAAAAAAGGAAAAAGATTGTTAGAGGTCCGTGGTCTCAGTGTCAATAGTGAAAAGGGTGGCAAGCCACTTGTCAACAACGTTTCCTTCGATATCCATGAAGGTGAGATCCTTGGAGTCGCCGGGGTTGATGGGAACGGGCAGGGTGAATTGGCAGATGCGATTGCAGGTTTACAGCCAGTAAGTAAAGGACAAATTTTGATTAACGGAATGGATGTCGCCCATCTTTCTCCTAGAAAACGAATTGAGAGGAAATTAGGGTATATCCCTTCTGATCGTCAACGAGTTGGCTTGATTGTGGATTTTTCGGTAGCGCAGAATCTGGTCCTAAAAAATTTCTGCGATCCGCCATTTTCCACACGGCGTCTTTTTCTTAGTCATAAAAATATCACCAGCAATGCTGACCAAATGATCAAAGAATTTGATATCAAAGTGAGCCATGGGAACGAGAAGGTTGCGTTTCTTTCAGGTGGAAACCAGCAGAAGGTTATTCTGGCGAGGGAGATCTCTGGGAAACCGGATGTGCTTATTGCGATGCAGCCTACCCGCGGACTTGACGTGGGCTCGACAAGATACGTCCACCAGTGCATCCTCCAGCACCGAGAACAAGGGGGAGCCACCCTATTCATTTCAACGGAGCTCGATGAAGTGATTGCCATTAGTGACCGAATTGGGGTCATGTTTGAGGGCGAGATCATGGGTATTATCCCCGGAGGTGATAGAGCCGACCTCGAGCAGATAAGCCTGATGATGGCTGGTGTGCGTGAACAGAAGACCAAGAAGAGCGTCTCATGAATCTGAATTGGAAACGGACCGCGTTATCCCTGAGCCCGATCTGGGCTACACTTGTTGCGCTGGCATTGGGAGCCGGGCTCATTTTGTTAGCAGGTTTAAATCCCATTAAAGCTTACTATGCCCTCTTTATGGGTGCCTTCTCCAACATTTATGGCATAAGCTCGACTCTGACCAAAACGACTCCCCTTATCTTCGCAAGTCTGGGGGTAGCCCTGGCATTTAAGGGTGGATATTTTAATGTCGGGGCCGAGGGACAATTGTACCTGGGAGGTCTCGGCGCTACCCTGGCCGGTCTATACATACACGGGCTTTCCCCTCTCTTACACATTCCAGTCACCCTTACTGCAGGCTTTGTTGCTGGAGGCATTTGGTCGCTCATTCCAGGCTACCTGAAGGCCAGACATGAGGTCAACGAAATCATCACATGCATATTCATGTATTTTATTGGCCTTTTGTTCATTGAATATATGGCTTCCGGACCTCTATTTGAACCGGGAGCCCCTGCTGCTATGTCCCGTGAAATAGCAGCATCGGCTCAGCTTCCCATCATTATTCCAAACACAGATGTACACCTTGGTTTTCTTATGTCCCTGGCTTTGGTTTTCATTATGCACTTGGTCTTAACAAAAACTACTATCGGATATCAAATCACAGCTATGGGGCTTAATCCGGTTGCGTCTCGGTACGCTGGAGTGAACATTGTAAAGGACATGTGTGTTCTCTCCTTCGTGAGTGGGGGTCTGGCTGGATTGGCAGGGGCGTCAGAAATCATGGGTCTTAAGCACCGGCTCTTTGACGCCTTTTCGCCCGGTTATGGACTGGATGCCATTGTTATCGCGTTTTTGGCAAAAAGTAACCCCATAGGGGTAATGGTTGCTTCTCTGTTTTTTGGCGCCCTTAGGAGCGGAGCTGGCATGATGCAACGGGCAGCCGGTGTGCCGACCACCGCAGTTCTTGCAATTCAAGGACTCGTGATCCTGTTTGTTGCCATAAGCCTCGTGCTTCCCCAGTGGCGGCCCCGATGGTTTCGAGCAGATATGGATAAGGAAACCCCTCGTAAAAAAGAGAATGAGTAATGTGGTCAATCGTTTTCAACGCATCATTTATAACAGATTTTATGGCGGCAGCGATCCGTATGACTACGCCATTGACATTCGCCGGACTCTCCTGCACCATCTCCGAGCGTTCAGGGGTTTTTAACATAGGTGCCGAAGGCATGATGCTTTCAGGCGCATTTGTTGCGGCGGTCGGCGCTCTATTCACAGGCAGCGCGTGGATTGGAACCGGATTTGCGTGCATTATAGGGGCCTTGTTGGGATTATTGCTTGCCGTTCTTTCGATTACCTTAGGGGCTAATCAAATTATATCAGGAGTCATGATTAATATCCTGTCGCTAGGCTTGACCAGTTTTTTATCCAGAATCATTATGGGTTCGGCTATCACCCAAAAACTCCCCACTTTTGAAACATGGGGCATTCCATTTCTTTTAAAAATTCCAGTCTTCGGTGAAATTTTCTTTAGGCAAAGCCCACTTTCTTACATCTCTTACGCTATTGCAATCATATTAACGTTTATTTTCTTTAAAACAACGTGGGGATTGTCTATCCGAGCTGCTGGGGAAAACCCCCGGGCCGTTGATACAGCAGGAATCAATGTTTGTTTGGTTAGGTACATATGTGTTATGTTCAGCGGGATTTTTGCTTCTCTGGGTGGTGCTTTCTTATCGGTGGGGGTAGTTCGATATTTTACAGAAAATATGAGTGCAGGGCGTGGGTTCATTGGACTGTGTATCGTGATATTGGGAAAATGGCACCCCTTGGGTGCGGTATTGGCTGCACTCATCTTTGGCGCAGTGGATGCCCTTCAATTAAGGCTTCAGGCTTTTCAAGTGGGGATACCTTATCAATTTCTAGTCATGCTTCCTTATATCTTCGGCTTTATTGCTATCAGTGGGGTTGTCGGACGCGCACAATCTCCAGAGGCGGTTGGCAAACCTTACCTAAAGGAAAGTTAGATTATCTATTCAAGGCGAGTCATTACTGAAAGAATAGGATTTTCGGTTTTGACCTCTATGTTGTCTCCTAATGCATGATTTTCGTGGAATACTCAAAAAATAGACTGCAAAGATTATCTTTGTTTTTTAATATCCACATTGATCAGGCAAAAAAAGATTCATAACCCCCCTTTTTTTGATAAATGGATCTTGTGCGGCTTTTCGGTAATGAGTAAAAAATTAAAAAAATTTGGAAAAAGGAGGATACAGATGTGTGGAAAATACGTTTTGATGGAAGAATTAACGTGGTACGAGTATGCTGAAAGGGTCAAGAAGGATGTTATTCTCTTGCCGGTAGGATCGACGGAACAGCACGGCCCGCATCTACCGCTCGGGACAGATGCCATACAAATCATGCACTTTTCGAAACTGGCGGCAGAAAGGATTGGTGGAATTGTTGCTCCGGTTTTAAGTTATGGTTATAAATCTCAGCCTAAAAGCGGAGGGGGCCCCAACTTTCCCGGGACAACCTGTCTCGGTGCGGAGGCATTGATTTTTGCTGTTCGAGATATCCTCAAGGAACTCATTCGCCATGGGGCTAATAAAATATGGATTATGGATGGTCATTATGAAAATGCTATGTTCCTGTCTGAGGCTATCGATATGGCTTTAGATGAAACACGCGCCAAGGATGTAAAGATTCTCAAAAACTGTTTTATAGAATTTCTAAATGAAGATGATATAAGTACAGTATTTCCCAAAGGGTTTCCCGGATGGGATCTAGAGCATGCTGCAATCCTGGAAACCTCTCTCATGCTCTACTTCAGGCCTGACCTCGTTAGGTTGGATCGGGTTGTCGCGGACAAAGCGGAGAATTTACCACCTTACGACATTTATCCTGCCCCCAAAGACATCATACCGTCTTCTGGGATCTTGGCAGATCCTACAGACGCCTCTGCAGAAAAAGGAGAATACATTGTCAGGCGGTGTCTTGAGGAATTCGAAAAATACATCAGAAAAGAATTTGATTAGTCTACTAAAATTCATTCAAGCCCATCGTACATAGTGTCTCGTACCATAAATTCTCACTTAAAGACAATGTATCGGGGAATGACTGAGCGTGCTCTTTTATAAGGCTCCAGTGGAATCTTTTTTGAGATATCGCCTTTCAGGAACAGCCCATACCTCTGTCCAGAATAGGTGTGTAAATATATGGCACAAGACACTAGGTAAGAGAAAGTTTTCTAGCAAACAGGAGAAAGCACATGGAATATTATATTAACTATGAAGGTGAGAAGATCTATTTTTCGCTTCCGGGGAAATGGAACTCGATCTGCGATCAAGACAAACCCCCTATTTCCGGGGTTAGCGACCCGCTCCAAGAAATCAGGCGTGCCTTAGAAGAGCCCATTGGATCACCAGGGATCGAAGAACTCGCCCGGCCTGGGATGGAGGTTGTCATTTTGTTCGACGATCTTCAGCGGCCGACACCGGCCCACCTTGCTTTGCCACAGATTATGGATCTGTTGAACCACGCCGGCATACCTGACGAACGGATTACCGGGATCTGTGCTGTAGGAACCCACCCGAGACCCTCTCTGGAGCAACTAGAAGTAAAGGTGGGGAAAGAGGCCTTTTCTCGTTTGCAGGATCGTATTTTCTCTCACGATCCACATGCCCCTGATAATGTTATTATCGGCAGAAGCCACTGGGGGACCCTCGTAGAAGTCAACAGGCGGGTTGCATTTGCCGATTTGATCATTGGCATCGGAGAATGTATGCCCCATCCTATTGCTGGATTTGGAGGGGGATGTAAGATCATCATACCCGGGGTATGCTCCTATCGTTCTGTAGCCGACCATCATTTTACCTGGATGCGTCACCCAAATAGTAAGGTCAATCTTTTGGACGGTAACTACTTTTACGAAGACATTGTAGATGCTGGGCGCCTCGCGAGATTTACATTTAAGCTTGATCTCATCATTAATGAAAAAAAGGAGGTCATCCGTGCCTTTGCAGGAGATCCTGTGGCAGAGCACAGAGAGGCCTCTCAATACGCGGCTTCACTTTACTTGATTCATCTTCCGAAGCTCGCAGATGTTACCATTATCTCCGCCTTTCCTTTAGAAGTGGGGGTTCAGGCATCCAAGGCTCTGGACATGGCGGCCTTTTGCACACGATCAGGGGGGGCGATTATCTGGGTTGCCCCACAAAAAGAAGCAGGCCCTATAATGCCTCTGATTCGAGAGATGGGAAGCCCTGAAAGTGCCGGTGATTTTCATCGCCGGCTGATTGAAGGGGATGTCCCTGATCACTTGAAAGCGTTTGGGATTTCTTACATCATGCAGGTTGTTTACTACAAGGCAAAGGCCGAAAGATTTACCGTTTTCCATGTATGCGATGGCCTTTCACCGGAGCAGGTGAGGATGATGAATTTCACCTATGCGCCAAGCATTCAAGAGGCAATTCATCAGGTGTCTGAAACGATGCCCCAGGCAGATGTTGCAGTTTTTCCATCAGGTGGTACCATTATTCCGGAGGTGCAGTGACCAGGGGGGTTTCTTTATCAAGTTCTGTTGGGACCACCTCTAACTATTGCTCTTAGGATTTGGCCTACGCCCTGAGAAGGGCTCCGATGAGTTCATGTGTAGATACTACACAGGCTGTTGCCGAAATCCCTTTTCTCTTGGTCTAAAACGTTTTTCATCCGGCAAAAAATCGGCGGGACTTCAGGCGATGTCGAAACTCGCCCTTAGGGCTCAAAAGGCTGACATCGCCTATCTTCCACTTCGCCTAGGGTTTTTTGGCAAAAAACGTTTTAATGACCGCTCAAAGGGGTTTGTGTTTGGGCAACTGCCTGCACAGATACGACTATTGGCTAGAAAACATAAATATCAGAAATGTCTGTTGACATTGCGGATGGTATTAGGTCAATATACCTAAATAATAGTAGTTTGCCTTTCGAAATAGACATACTGAGGCCTCTTTTACGGTTGGATTTGGTAATTGGCCGAATCAAATGGCTTTTACAGAAAGGAGGTGGTGAGGCTTTTTGCTTGGTCAGTGGTGGTGCTGGGAGTTTGCAGACTCTCAACATGAGTTATTTCCTAACACTTTTTGTAAGCAGGAGGTGGGTAAGATATGAAAACTGTAAAATTTTTACTGTTTTGTATGATTGCAATTTCTTTGGCTGTTTTTCCCGCTAAGGGTTTTGCAAAAGGGGCGGCCTTGGTATACGGGACCACAGAGAAGGTTATTGATATGGACCCTGCCAATGCCTATGATTTCCACACCTGGGAGATCTTTTACAATATTTACCAGGGCCTTCTCAGGTATCCTCCCGGGAAGACAAACCTCGTTCCAGGATTGGCTAAATCTTACGACATCAGTGCCGACGGCAAGGAATACACCTTCAGGCTCAGAGAAGGTCTCAAGTTCACTGACGGCACCCCTTTTGATGCATCAGCGGTCAAGTGGTCTATCGATAGGGTAATTGCCCTTAAGGGAGATCCTTCTTGGCTGGTTACGGATTTTGTCGATCACGTTGATGTAGTGGGTAAATATGCTGTGAAATTTGTTCTCAAAAACCCTGTAGCCTATTTCCCTTCTCTTGTCGCCTCTGTGCCCTATTATCCAGTGAATCCTAACGTCTACCCAAAAGATAAGATCGTCCGCGATCCCTCTGAGCTCAAAGGGGGCAAGTTGGTTGGTTTGGGGCCTTACCGGGTAGTCTCTTTCAAGAGAGATCAGGAAATTGTTATGGATAGGAATCCGAAGTACTATGGGGAAAAACCAAAGAATGATCGGGTTGTAATTCGATACTTTGCAGATGCCACCACCATGCGTCTTGCCCTGGAAAAAAGGGAGGTCGACTTTGCCTTTAAGACGTTAAATCCCTCTGATATCCGCGATCTTGAAAAATCCCCCAAGATCCAGACCATAAAGGCCCAGGGACCATACATCCGTTATATATGCTTTCTCTGCGACACCCCTCCTTTTAGTGACAAGGTCCTGCGGCAAGCAGTAGCCGCTGCCATCAACAGGCCACCCCTTCTGAACAAGGTTTTTCTAGGACAGAATGCACCCCTGTACTCCATGGTGCCTATGGGAATGTGGTCTCATATTGATGCCTTTAAGACGGTGTTTGGCGATGGAAACATTGCCAGATCAAGGAAGTTGTTGGCCTCCCGGGGGTATAGTGAGAGTAAAAAATTCACATTTGATTTTTGGTATACCCCGAGCCATTATGGTGACACTGAGGTTGATATGGCTGCTGTGCTCAAAGATCAGTTTGAGGCCACAGGGATGATGAAGGTGAATGTCAAGTCCGCTGAATGGGCCACTTACAGGGACAACTGGAAGAATAAGGTGATGCCGGCTTACCTCCTTGGCTGGTATCCGGACTACATCGATCCAGATAACTACACGGCGGCCTTTGCCGGGACGGCTGGCTCCAAAGGCCTGGGTATCCATTTTTCTAAACCTGAGTGGGACAAAATGTTTGTTGAAGGCCAGACGGTGACAGATCCGAGAAAGAGAACTGCCCTCTACGCAAAGATCCAGCAGATGTGGACCGATGAAGTACCGACGGTTACCATCTTTCAGGGCACGCTCTATCTGTTTGCACAAAAGGACATCCGTGGCATCCTTCTGTCACCAACTTTGCAATTCAATTACGGCCCCATACATCGGGTCAAGTAGGTGAATTTTTCGGGGAGAGCCGGGCAGGAGACTCGGCTCTTACCGACTAAAGGGTCAGGTCTCCACAATCTGTTGCTGAAATCGCTTTTCTCTTGGTCTAAGACGTTTTTTGAAAAATCTAAGCCTCCCTCCAGGCGATGTCAAAACTCGCCTTTAAGGCTCAAACACTTAACATCGCTTATCTTCCACTTCGCCAGGATTTCTTAGCAAAAAACGTTTAAATGACCGCTCATGGGGATTTTCTTTTGGGCAACAGCCTGGTGAGACCCCTCAAGGAGATCTATGAAAAGCCTCACCCGATACATCATTGCTCGGTTGCTTCTGACCATCCCGATGGTCTTTATTCTCCTGAGCATTGTATTTGTGGTGCTTCGGATCATGCCTGGCGATCCGGTATCCTCCATGCTGGGTGGTCATGCACCGGAGAAGGTGATCGAGCAGAAAAAGGTTGAACTCGGTCTCAACCGCCCTATGGCGATTCAATATCTGAATTACCTCTGGCAGGTCTGTCGTCTGGACCTGGGAGAGTCTATGGTCTTCAAACAGCGGGTAACCAAGGCCATTGCAGAAAAACTGCCAGCAACCATCGAATTGAGCATATTTGGCATCATTATTACCCTCTTTTTGGGGGTTTTCTTGGGCGCCTATGCCGCGGACAAGAGGCGTATGGCCCGAGACTACATCATTCGGCTGTATGGTATTGTGGTTTACTGTATCCCAGTGTACTGGATGGGGCTCATGTTGCAACTTATCTTTGGTATCTGGCTTGATTTTTTACCTATTGCTGGTAGAACGGGACCCAGGGTTTTTGCTTCCACTTTCGAAAAGACGGGGTTTTATATCTTGGATACTATACTGGTCAAAGATTTCTCTGCCCTGGGGGATGTCCTGGTCCACTTGACTCTCCCTGCCTTTACCCTGGGGCTGGTCCTTTCGGGTATCTTTTTGCGGCTGACCCGGGCCAACATGTTGGATGTGCTCAAGGCTGATTACATCGTTGCGGCTGAGGCGCGAGGCATTAAGCATCGGAGAATTGTGTATAAACACGCCTTAAAAAACGCCTTCATCCCCATACTGACCATGATGGGCCTCCAGGTTGCACTGCTTATGGCCGGGGCCGTCCTGACGGAAACGACCTTTTCCTGGCCTGGTATGGGACGGCTTCTTTTGGAAAGGATTTACCTTAGGGATTATCCGACCATTCAGGGGGTGATTATTGTTATTGCACTTGTTGTAGCAACCGCTTCACTTATCGTGGATATCATCTATGCCATAGTGGATCCAAGGGTTAGATATTAGGAGGCAAGATGCTGTATTCACCAGCGAAAGCCATGGCAAAGGCACTTTCCCGTTTCGCGGGCATGGGGAAGAAATACGGTGTAGAGTGGTGGATTCTTGTGATCGGAGCCCTGATTATCCTCGCCATTGTCTATATGGCCTTATTTCCAGGGGTCATTGCCCCGTTCAATCCCCATAATCAGAATGCTGGCCCACAGCTTTTACATCCAGGGGGGGAACATATTATGGGGACAGATAACCTCCAACGGGATGTGTGGTCCCGGATCGTCTACGGTTCCCAGACAATTCTCCGCGTGGCGATTCTGGCTGCGATTATCTCCTCGGTTTTCGGCATTACCCTTGGATTGGTCTCCGGTTTTTCAGGTGGCTTTTTTGACAGGATTGTCTCCCTTATCATGGATTCTCTCTACTCATTTCCGGGCCTCATTTTGGCTATCGCCTTTGCGGCCATGCTCGGGCCTGGTGTCATCAACATTACGCTGGCTGTAGCTGTGATATATATCCCAACCTATTTTCGATTGGTCCGAGGCCAAACCCTAGCTATCAAGGAAGAGCTCTACGTGGAGGCGGCCAGGTCTATTGGCGCCTCTGGTTTTACCATTTTATGGAGATACATTTTTCCCAATGTTATCGCTACAACCGTTGTTGTCTTCACATTGAATGTTGCAGATGCCATCATGATTGAGGCTGCTTTGACGTACCTCGGCCTTGGGCTGCCTCCTTCCATTGTGGACTGGGGAATGGATCTGGCCATGGGGAAAAAGTTTCTGCCTTCTGGCCAGTGGTGGTTAATTACGTTTCCTGGAGCCATGATTTCTATTCTGGCCCTGGGTTTTACCATGCTGGGTGAAGGTCTGGCCGAGATCTTGAATCCCCGGCTTCTGGAGCGATAGAGAATTGGCAAGGATTTTGGAAATTGAAGATCTCTCGGTTCACTTTCCCATCAATATTGGGACAGTCCGTGCCGTGGAGGGTGTAGATCTGCAACTTGAGCAGGGGGAGGTGATGGGTCTCGTGGGAGAGTCGGGGTGCGGTAAATCGACCCTTGGCTTTTCGATTTTAAGGCTTCTCAGGCCTCCTGGGGAAATCGTAGGGGGACGTATTCTCTATCATGGCCAGGATATTGTTAGGATGGGTGAGAAGGAGATCCTTTCCCTTCGGGGGAACAGGATTGCCATGATTTTTCAGGACCCTCTGACCTCCCTAAATCCTCTCTTTCGTATTGACAAGCAGTTCATCGAGACCCTTCTGACTCATGAAAAGGGGCTTGCCAAAGGAGAGGCGTTCAACCGGGCAGAAAAAATGCTTGAAGATCTGGGAATTTCTCCGGAAAGACTCCTTGAATACCCCCATCAAATGTCAGGGGGAATGCGCCAGCGAATCATGATAGGGTTAGGACTCATCCTAAACCCTGATCTGTTGATTGCCGATGAACCCACGACTTCTCTGGATGTGATAGTGGAGGCCCAGTTTCTGGATCTCTTGAATGGTCTGCGCAGGCAGTACGATTTAACCATTCTGCTGATTACCCACAATCTTGGGAATGTTGCGCAGCTGGCTGATCGGATCACGGTGATGTACGGGGGCAGTATCGCCGAGGTAGGACCGGCAGAAGCAATCTTCGAGAACCCTCTTCACCCTTATACTCAGGGCCTTCTTTCGTCTATACCCAACATCAAGCTCGATCAGCCGAAACTGGTGACCATGCCGGGGAGTCCCCCTGACTTGGTCAATCCACCGCAGGGGTGCGTGTTTCATCCCCGATGTTCCCACACCATGGACATCTGCAGACATGAAAAACCTTATGTTTCCAAGGAAGATGGCCACCTTGTCAGATGTTGGATGTACAGGTGATAGAGAACATGGAAGAGCTGCTCACAGTTAACAACCTGAAGAAACATTTCCCGCTCCAGAAGGGGTTTATTGACAATTTGCTCGCAAAGGAAAAGGGCTTTGTTAGGGCGGTAGATGGTGTATCTTTTTCCATCAAAAAGGGTGAAGTCCTGGGACTGGTTGGTGAAAGTGGGTGTGGCAAGACAACAACAGGCAGGCTTATCTTACGACTTCTGGAACCGACCTCAGGGGATGTTTTTTATAACGGAAAGTCCATCTTTTCTTATTCGAAAAAAGAGATGGAAGGGATGCGAGAAAAATTACAGATCATTTTCCAGGACCCTTATGCATCGCTGAGCCCCCGGATGGCTATTGGCAAGGCTATTGGACACCCCCTGGCCATCCATAACCATAAGCCGAAGGCTGAGGTAGAGCAAATCAGCCTTGAGATAATGGAAAAGGTTGGTTTGACGCCCGCCTCGTTCCTTTTTAAGAAGTATCCTCATCAGCTATCCGGAGGCCAGAGGCAACGGGTCGTGATTGCCAGGGCCCTGGTGACCAATCCTGAATTCGTGGTGGCTGATGAACCCATTGCCATGGCTGATGTTTCTGTTAGGGCAATGATATTGGAGTTGATGGTGCAACTGAAGGAGGAATTCGACCTGACCTACCTTTTTATCACCCATGACCTTGCCACATCCAAGTATATCTGTGACCGGGTGGCCATCATGTACTTGGGCAAGATCGTTGAAATGGGGCCCTTGGAAGAGGTTTTCAAAAACCCGATTCATCCCTATACAGGCACTCTCTTGGCTGCTGTTCCAGTGCCGGATCCCAAGTACAGAAGAACCTATCCTATTCCAAAGGGAGAAATCCCAAGCCCTATCAATCCTCCACCAGGGTGTCGGTTTCACCCAAGATGCGCCTCTGCAAAATCTATGTGCAGTATTCACGAACCTGAGCTCGTAGAAGTGCACTCTGGTCATTGGGTAGCCTGCTTTGAGTAGGGGAAAATCTTTGAGTAACAGGGCTGCCGCACAACAGTAGCATTGGGTTTGCTGGCAGTGTCGCCAAAAAGACACTGGTTTGATGCCAATCGTTTCGGTGAAGTACGGCTTGAGGGAAAGGTGGTACCGCTTTCATGTTGATTTTGATATTACTTTTCGATATAAACAAAGTTGGTTTTTAATCAGTTGGCCACTGAAACAGTCTTGTTATAACGTAATTCATGTTAGGTAAAGGAGTTTTTTGTCATGGAGATTAAGGCATTAGGTGTAATCGGTGCGGGTCAAATGGGATCCGGCATTGCTCAGGTGGCTGCTGGCTCTGGGCTTATCGTGACTATGAATGATATAGATAAGGGATTTGTGGATAGAGGTTTTGCCACTATAGAAAAAAATCTCTCGAGGATGGTGAAAAAGGAAAAACTATCTGCTGAGGAAAAGAGCACCATAATTTCCCGAATAAAGGGGTCAACGGATATTTCTGATATGGGTGAGGTCGATTTTGTAGTTGAGGCTGCCACCGAGAATGAGGAACTAAAGTTACATTTGTTTCAACAGCTTGATGGGGTTTGCAAACAGGGTGTTATCCTTTCTTCAAATACCTCTTCAATTTCTATAACAAGGATTGCTGGAGCAACAAAAAGGCCTGAGAAGGTAATTGGTATGCATTTTATGAATCCGGTTCCTGTAATGAAATTGGTGGAGATCATAAAGGGCCTGGCGACATCTGACGAGACCAACAAGGTAACTCATGGTTTGGCCGTCAAACTGAATAAGGTGCCAGTGGAAGCCAATGATTTTCCTGGCTTTATTAGCAACAGGGTTCTTATGCCGATGATAAATGAGGCCATTTATGCCCTGTTTGAGGGCGTGGGTACCGTAAAGGCCATTGACGATGTCATGACCTTAGGAATGAATCATCCAATGGGGCCCTTGGCCCTCGCTGACCTTATTGGGTTAGATACGTGTCTGGCAATACTGGAGGTTCTTTACAAAGGTCTTGGTGATTCGAAATATCGGCCATGCCCCCTCCTTAAAAAGTATGTAGATGCTGGTTGGTTAGGGAGGAAAGCAGGTAAAGGATTCTATGATTATAGCGGTTGAAAACCAGATGTGGAGAGGCAGTGGGTAAACTAATTTCTTTAAGAATTGAATTCTAATAAGCAGAAGAGGCTAAAAGATGTTTGAGGCGGAGGTCAATCCCGAAGATATTACGAGTGCGGAATTTGTTGTAGCAATTCCATCTTATAATGAGGCCGATTCAATTGCTTTCCCTGTGCAACAGGCAGACAGAGGGATAGAGTCATTTTTTGGAAACAGGAAATCGGTCATTATTAACTGTGATAATAACTCTGATGACGGCACCAAGGAAATTTTTCTGGGGATTAAAACGAAAACACCAAAAATATACATATCAACAGAACCCGGTGTGAAAGGGAAGGGGAGAAATTTTAGGAACCTCTTTCAAAAGATTGTTAATCTTGAGGCCAAGGCTGTGGTTGTAGTGGATGCTGATTTAAAGAGTATAACGCCGAAATGGATAAAACATTTGGGAGAACCTCTGTTTCAGGATTTTGGTTATGTTGCGCCCCTGTATGTAAGGCATAAATATGATGGCACCATAACAAACTCCATTGCTTACCCTTTGACCCGCTCCCTTTATGGCAGAAGGGTCAGACAGCCTATTGGTGGAGATTTTGGCTTCCACGGCCAATTGGCCCAGGTCTATCTTAAGAGTGATACCTGGTCGGAGGCTGTAGCTAATTTCGGTATTGACATCTGGATGACTACCCTTGCCATGAATGAAAATGTGCCCATTTGCCAGGCCTTTATGGGCAGGCCCAAGATTCACCGCGCCAAGGATCCGGGCTCTGACCTCGGACCTATGTTTAGGCAGGTGGTAGGTACAATCTTTGAGATGATGATAAAGTTTTGTCCCTTCTGGAGTCAGGTAAGGTGGAGCAAGCCAACTTCAATCTTTGGCTTTGGCCTTGGCGAAACCGAGATGCCACCGCCCGTTAAGGTTAATAAAGAAACCTTATTTCAGAAATTCCAGCAAGGGTTTAAAACCTGCGGTCATGTGTGGGAAAATGTGCTTCAGAAGGAGACACTCAATAAATTACGAGAAGTGAAGAAGATGAATACAGACCGATTTGACTTTCCTACGAATCTTTGGATCAATGTGTTAATTGATTTTGCCATTGGTTACCGGGATAAGGTGTGGAAAGAGGATGAACTTCTGGATTCCCTTATCCCTATTTACCTCGGCAAGACCCTTTCATACGTTAAAAAGACGGAGAGAATGTCTATACGGGAGTCAGAGGAATTCATCGAGGAAGAGTGTGTCCAGTTTGAGGCCTCCAAGAGTCTTCTCGTGCAAGTCTGGAATAAAGGAGCCTAGCGCAGGAATTTATTATTTGGTCAATATTCATTGTAAGGAGGTTACCTATGGCCAAGATTTTAGTTGTTGATGATGAAGAGCATATCAGGTTACTGTACTCTGAGGAGTTGAGCGAGGCTGGCTATGAGGTTATTACAGCTGCAGATGGACATAAGTTGATCGAAAGGATAGAAACAGAAAAACCCGATCTGGTTGTCTTGGACATCAAGATGGTCGACTATAATGGTTTGGATCTATTACAGGAGATCAGGAATAAGTTTTACAACATGCCGGTAATACTTTGCACTGCCTATGACACTTTCAAGGAAGATATTAAATCCATAGCTGCTGATTTCTATGTTATTAAATCTTTTGATCTAACCGAGCTCAAAAAGAAGATAGCAACAGCCTTAGAGACCCATATCCCTTCATCCTGAAGTCCTTCCTCAACTCTGCTCAGCCAGCATGAGGTAAACCCCGAGGAATAAAAAGAGAAGGTTCGCCATCCACGCACCCAAGATCGGGGGCAAGACCCCGGATATGGCCAAAGAGCGTGACAGTCCAAACGTCAACAGATAAAGGAAACTGACACCGATACCAATAGTAATATTTAAAGGAATCCCCCCCTTCTTCTTTCTCAAGGCAAGAGGAATTCCCACCAAGGTAAGCACCAGAGATATGAAGGGAAAGGCTATTTTGATGTTCAGGTCCACCTCACCTCTGGTTGAATCATAACCCTCCTTTCTTATTTTTCTCGTATAATTTTTCAGTTCCCAAAAACTCATCTCTTCAGGCGCCTTCATAGTATGTTTGAAATTTTCGGGACCTTCGGGAAGGCGTATTGAGCGATGCTTAAACCTCACCGATTTCCAAGATCCATCGGCCTCAATTGTTTGGATGAGACCATCAGAAAGGTCCCACTGGCCCTTATTCCATGTTGCCTTACCTGCATCGATTCTTTTGATTAACGCAAAGTCTCTGTCAAAGAAAAATATTGTCAAACCTTCTATTATGTTCTTCCCGCTGTCAAATGTGCGGATCTGGTAAACGGAATCATCGCCCCGGTACCAGATGTGAGACAATTTATAGGCTCCTTTGCTGGCCCTTTTTTGAACCTGGATATCCCATATTCTATTGGCCCTCGGACTGGTAATGGGCACAATGGATTCAGAAATAAAAAACGAGCCAACCCCAATGAGAATGGAAAGTCCTATGAGGGAATACGATAGGCTGAATAAGTTCAATCCAGAACCCCTTAAGGCCAAAATTTCATTGTGTTTATTCATGAGTCCAAACATGAGCATAATGGAGACAAGAACTGATATGGGTATGATCTGCTGGACGACAAGAGGTATCTGATAGAAAAAATAGGAAAGGGCTACACCTAAAGGCACGTTTGCCTCAAAGAAGTTGTCTATTTTTCCAAAGAAGTCTATCACTAAATAGAGTACCAACAAGGCAACCAGGGATATAAAAAAGTAGGCAAAGAATTCCCTGTAAAGATATCTGGTAATTATTTTCATCTTCGATGTATCTTTCGGTACTGTCCGTGGTTAGTTGTATTTTTATTTTTGTGATAAAGACTGACCAACAGCCGCCTATCGTTTCTTTAGATCCAAGATGCTGGCTATTTTAGCTGCACTTGCCTCAATGAAGCGATCGAGGTCCTTTCCGTGGAGGGGCTTTCCAGGCTTTGGTAGTTTATCGAGACCTGCTGGTTCAATATTGAGAGGGATGTTCCCGAATTTTCTGTTTGGCTTGACCTCGAATTCGGGCGGGAATCCATTCGAGAAATACATCTCCTGGAAGGAGGAAAACTTAAGGACATGAGCTGTTGCACTAAGTACACCTTGTTCTGATTTGGAAACGAGGCCCTGGTTTACCGCCTTCATAAACCCGGCCATAGACTCTCCTCCCTGGGTGCAGGCAATATGCCCATTTCTGTTTGCTATTATCATGGCATCCATTATTTCCTGTTCGGTTACCGATACAAAAAATACCTTTTTTTGACCGGCTGCCCTGTTATATTCGCTCACCAAATCAATGACCCGTGGCATTGACACAGGATTGCCGATCATGGCTGCCTGGGCAACACTCGGTTTTACTGTAACTGGCTTAAAGTGCCGTTTATAAGGGTCACCCTCCAGGTAATACCGATATACCGGGTCGGCATGGGTTGACTGGACGCCAATAATTTTTGGTGCTTGAGGAATGACATCTGCCTTTAAGAATTTTAGAAAACCGCTCATAATAGCAGTTATGTTGCCGGCATTGCCGATGGGAACGACAACAACCTTGTCACCTACCTGATAATCAAAATCTTGCGCTATTTCAAAGGAATATGACTCCTGGCCCAGAATTCTCCAACTGTTCTTGGAGTTCAGCAGGGCAACGTCATATTTCTGACTTAACTCCTCAACCACCTTCATGCAATCATCAAATACACCTGGCAGTTCCAATACGGTTGCCCCACTTCCCAGGGGTTGTGAGAGCTGCTGAAGGGTGATTTTTCCTTTGGGGAGAAGCACGACTGATTTCACAAAATTGGTCAGATATGCACAATACAGTGCGCCTGAGGCTGAGGTATCACCAGTAGATGCACAGATAGTCAATAGATCTTTTATATTCTTTTTTTTGGCTAGGTAATTCAGAAAGCTCAAAGCGCAGGCCATTCCCCTATCTTTGAAAGACAAAGTTGGATTCAGTCCTTCGTTTTTGAAATAGAAGGGAAGGCCTGCCAAATCTTCGAGATTTTTGTTGGCCATAACGAGCGGGGTATGAGCTTCACCAAGATATATAATGGACTCCAAAGGGATAACAGGGGCAATGAACTCATAGTAGCGGAAGATACCCTTGAGAGGGCTGATATTTAGCATCCGTCTATAGTCAAAGATTTTTCTCCACACCGAACCCTCTATACCTCTGGTTTCTCCTGTTGGTTTATAAGTGAGCATCAATATTCCGCCACACGACGGGCATGTGTACAGCAGGCTGTCACTATCGAATATACCCCTGCACCCAAGACATCGGTAAAACATGGTACCTGAAGGCCCAGGTACCAGATACTCTCTGATATCCCCTGGAAATTCATTCAACTTCATGCAAATCTCCTAATCTTTCCACCCGTGAATGCCAATAAGATTGACAAAGCGACACCCCCCAAAGCTCTCTTGCTCCAAATCTTCTCCCTTCTTCGTAACCTTTATCAGTTCCTGTGTATATCTGTCACCAACAGGGATAACCATTCGGCCATTATCTGCCAGCTGATCTATAAGCGGCTCTGGCAGACTTGGTGCCCCAGCCGTTACCATAATAGCGTCAAACGGAGCGTATTCCCTCCAGCCCAAGGTTCCATCAAAGGCCTTAAAGAGGACATTACTATATCCCAATTGGGCCAATAGTTTTCTGGCATCTACCAGGAGCGATTTTATCCGCTCTATGGTATAAACCCTGCTCGACAATTCAGCCAAGATTGCTGTTTGATAACCGGAACCAGTACCTATCTCAAGGGTATTTTCCTTTCCCTTGAGCTCTAATGCCTCTGTCATGAGGGCTACAATGTATGGCTGGGATATGGTCTGTTTTTCACCTATGGGGACAGGATGATCGTTATATGCTTCACCGGCCAGGGCCTCTGAAATGAAAAGGTGCCGTGGGATTTTACCCATGGCTTGCAAGACTCCTTCGTCTGCTATGCCCCTGGAGGCTAACTGATTCTTAACCATCCTTTCTCTTGCAAGCTTGAAATCATGCGCCATGGAGGAGCCCCAACACCCTTATATCTTCTCTAGCCGTGTATATGGAGCAAGATCTTAACATTTGTATCAAGTTTTTGTAATATGACTAAGGTGCAAAGGATAATTGGAATCGTAGAACGGTTGCGGTTGCCTGCCCGCCATTGCTTCGCTCAGGCGTTAGCAGGCGGGCGCAGCTCGAAACGGTTAACGGTTAACGTCATACGAAACCAGCAGCGCAACCGTATAACTTTAGACGGAACCAACATCGCTTTGCCAGTTGGTTGCTCATAATACCTGTTCTGCCGATAATTTCCATACTTATTTGTTCAGTGCTCGAGTCGATGAGCGTAGTAGAGTTTAGTTCCCGCAGACCGTGGATTGGGATTATTTCTTCAAATAGAAACCTCCTTCAATGTTTCCCTGCAAAGGATAAATTCGTTTTTGTGGAGGTTCTCATATATAGTTGGTTGTGGGATTGCACTGGGAGAGCAGCTTTTTTCCATTCATAAGGCGCACTGCTACGAGATCTGCGACAAATAACATCCCCGTTTCTTGCAACCCTGTTGTTTAGAGGAAAGGCGAATAGCCAGCTCGGGTCTCAAAAGAACTCATTGATCAAATCGATAGCCTTTGGGTTGAGGCTTTCCATCAACGTATGTGACGTTGTTTTCGTCCAAAGCAAAACGACCTTGAGCGATCATTTCTATGGTTAGGGGAAAGATTTTCCAGTCACCTATCTCTTTGAGGCGTCTCTGGTGTTCATCGACTACTTTTTTGAAGGCGGGTTGATCGTTGAGCAGATCTGGTAATGGGAGAGGTAATTCAACTTTAAGAGGACTTGACACTATCAAAAGGGGCCCGGTATCTACCCCAGCATCGGTCCAGATGGTTGAGGCGCGCAAAAAGGTCTCCCCACTGGCTATTGCATCAGTCACTGCATGACCACCAACATACTTCCTTTTTCCATCAGAGGTGAGTATGGATAGATCGCCTGGGTGGACATTGACACATCTGCTTAATGTCAGGTAGCTCATATATCCTGCCAAGGCAATTACATCTATCTGAAACGAATTTATCAAAAGAGAGGCCACAGAGTCAAATTCTTTTCTCGCTGCCATACCTTCAGGAGTTCTGATGGTCTTTCGCAATTCCTTACGCCGGTAAAACTGCCTTATGTCGTAACTGAAGTAAGGAATCCCCGCATTCAGTGCGATTTTTTCACCTGCTGAATGCCCGTCGGAGCAGTCACTAAAAATGAAGATAATTTTGAAGGGAGACCCGCCAGGCTCATTCTCCAGCTCTTTTTGTCTTTCGAGGAGCCGAATAACATTGGTTCCAGAGCCTGACATAAAGGCAGCGACTCTCATGGCTCTGCCTTGTGCTTGCGGATCAAAGATGGGTGCAGGTTTCATAAGGGTTTGTCTTCCTTGCTTGATTCTGCTACAGGCAACTCTTGTGAGTACTACTCTATCGTTTATGCGTGCTTCACGGATGACCTTGAAAGCTGAGGTCTTTCTTACCTGAGACAGTGAGTAACCCGTTTGTCTCTCTACCAATACCCGTTTAGCATTTTTCTTGAATGATAATCAAGACCGAAAGTTTTTGATGTGTTAGCGGGAGTTCTCGGAGGAAAGAGTTACCCTGGACTTTGACCTTATCCTGATCGAGGTAAAATTTTGCATGACAAAAGGCAAGGATCCACAGTATATATCGTACCAGATTTGTCGAGGTGAGGGTAATTTCTAAGACACAAATCCTGAGTAGTCTTTGTTTTAAACAATGTGTTGACGGTTGCCAGCACATCGGTGAGAATTGAAAAAGTCACTCGATAGGCTCACGGTTTAACCCTTTTTTGCGATTGGAAATGAAAATACGAACAATAACCGCAGGTTTTAATCTCGAGCTCCCATTTGAGGAGGAGCAGATCAGATTCATCGCTCGTTTTACGCGTAATGCAAGGAGGGTCTTTGAGGACAAGGGATATACAGTTCAAACGGTAAGGATAGCCACCCAACCATGGGAGGGGTATTTCGAATCGCAGAAGCAGATTGTAGAATTGGCAAAACAGTTAGAAGGGCTTGCTCGGAAATATAGTATCGACTACTCTAATGTGGGTACCACAACTAATACAGAGCTCATCCCGGTAATCTACGACATAATAAAAAATACCTCTCATATGTTTTGTACCGTTCTGGTTTGTGACAATAAACAGGTAAAGCACGAATCAGCCAGACGGACGGCCAAACTAATGAAAAGACTGTCGACAATCAGCAAAGACGGATTCGCCAATCTGAGATTTGCTGCTATTTTTAATACAAGGCCGGGGAGTCCCTTTTATCCGGCGGCCTATCATGAAGGACCAACATCCTTTGCAATTGGAACAGAGAATAGTGATTTAGTGAACAAGGCGTTTTCTAAAGCCAAGAACATTGAAGAGGCAGGGTTGTGTCTTAGGCAAATCTTAAGTGAGGGATACAAAAAGATAGAGGAAATAGCCGAACAAATCAGTGAAAAAGAGAAGATGCAATATGGTGGGATTGACGTTTCAATCGCAACTTCTATAAAGCCAGATGAAAGTATTGCATTTGCTTTTGAGAAGTTAGGATTAGGCAAATTCGGAGATGTTGGGACACTTGCTATTGCAAAGGTGGTAACTGATACAATTAAGAGTATCGATATCAAGAAATGCGGTTACTGTGGTTTGATGTTGCCAGTGCTCGAGGACTATGGATTAGCAAATAGAAATGATGAAGGAATGTATAACCTGGGTAATCTATTGCTTTATTCATCAGTGTGTGGAACTGGGTTAGATACTATCCCATTGCCGGGAGATATATCCGAGAAAAAACTCTATGCCCTCCTGCTTGATATAGCGTCTCTTTCTATTGCGCTGAATAAACCGCTTTCAGCACGGTTGATGCCCATACCTGATAGAAAAATCGGTGAGATGACTAATTATCGCTTTGAATATTTTGTTAACAGCAAGATTATGAAAATATAAATCCGCAATCCTTTCACTCCATGTCAAATTCCTTTGAAAATTTTTTGGGGTAGGCTCGCGAAGGTAATTACATGTTATCCTACGCCCTGTACTGGGATAATTCATATACTCTCTGGCGGAGTTGGGAAAGCCTTTCAAGGGTGCGGGAACGATCCTCTTCTGAAATGCCCCGAGCGTTCAAGATATCTTCATCAGCAAAGCTCATAGCGTTTTTGAAGGTTAGCTGGGACAGGGCACCAATATGATCAATAACGCCCAACTTGTGAAATCGCTTTCCGAGGTAATTCATATTCTTTAAGAGATCTCCTCTCTTATCGCCTTTGTTTTGCTGTTGACTTATTGCATTCAGAGCTATCCAGTATGATTCAAGGAAGGTTTTGGCAAGGGCAGCCCAGATAGGTAGTTTATCAAAACCGAGTCTGGTGATTTTGTATCCCCCATTTTCCTCTGGTTGGAACAAAAAGGCAGAATCATGAAAATATTCAATTGCTGAGATAACTTTTTCCTGAATACGTTCACTGTCATCAAAAATAAACTCATTTTTGAAGAGATTCTTCAAGAAGGCATAGTCGGCAATTACTGATTCGGTACTTTTCGTCTCCTCACTGCCCGATAAGAGTGATATGGCCACAAAGCAGTGAGGAATAAAAAAATGGATGATACTGTTTTTATAATATTCGAGCTCGAGTTTTTTCTCTTCATCCACATAGTAGAAGATCTCTCCCTCTCCCTCCACATCCTCAAGAAAATCGATAACCTTCCAGCTAATAAGGAGCGACAAGGTTTCCTTAACTGCTTTTGATAGATCACTCAGTGTGCCTGCCAGAGGAATCTCATACCTCTTTAAGAAATGCAAAAGAATCTCCATGGTTTCAGTGAGTTCCGAAAGATGGAATCCTCTGCGGTGATTGGCTAGAATGGCCGTAGCAATGAGTGAAAGGGGTGTTACGAGAGAGATGGCGTTTATGGACTGGCCCAAATAAGAGGCCAGGTTGCGGTGAACGCCTTTTACTGGCAGATTTTTTTGAGATAGGTATTCATTCAGCGAAAAAGGATCGTGGAACCGTACATAGATTTTTCCATATCTTTTTTTTAGAAACCGCCTGGCCCTTATAATCTGCCTGAAATTTTCTTGCTCCTTGGGATCGCCACCAAGCTCCTTGAGGTATGATTTTTCCTCCATGATGCGATCATAGATTATGGAGGCAGGGACAAATATGAGATCCTTACAAAATCCTTCCCGATGGGCAGTAAGCAAGATAGAGAGAAGGCCCGTCTTTGGAAGTGTCAATTTACCATTTCGACTTCTGCCTCCCTCAATAAAGAATTGGATAGGGTGCCCTTCTTCAAGGAGTGCTTTGATGTATCTTACAAGCACCGCTGAGTAGAGTTTTTCTCCCTTAAAAGATCGGCGGATGAAAAAGGCACCGCATTGTCTGAAGATGTGGCCCATGGGCCAAAACGCCAAATTGGTTCCCGCAGCAACCCTAGGAACATGCAGATGATTACTGAGAAGCACATGGTTGAGGATCAGGTAATCGATATGGCTCTTGTGGGAAGGGATATAAATCAGTGTTCCTTTTCGAGCCCATTCCCTCACTTTTGCCAGACCTGCCATATCCACATCCACGCCCTCAAAGATCTTTTTCCAGAACCAATTCAATGCCATTAAGAAAGACTGGATGTAAGTCATGTTGTAATCAGCAGCGATCTCATCAAAGTATCGCCCAGCCTTTTTCTTCAGTTGCCTGAGCCTTTTTTTATTTCCATTGGCCGCTTGTTCAATCTCCTTGGTGACCCTTTTGTCCATGAGGACTACTTGCCTGATCTGGTGTTTGGATTTCATGATGGGGCCCAGAATAACCCTTTTCTGCATGTCAATGCTTTCTATGAGTGTCTGCCTGATCTCCGCAGCCATTTCAGGCAATGGTCTTGAAGAAGACTGACTTCTTAAATAGGCCTCCAGATCCAGGGGCTGACCAAAATCGATAAAAGCCCGGCGATTGTGCCTAAAAAAAAGGACGATTTTCCTGATAGTGCCTGGATTGTCTTTGAACCCAAATAATAGGCTGCCCAGGTTTGAGTAGTCTTTTTCGGGAGTCATTTTGTAGAGGATAAGCTGGGGAACAACAAAAATGGGGCGGTCCATTTCCTTCTGTGTTTCAAGGAGGAATTCTAGGTGGTCCTTTTCAGAACGAACGAATTGCTTGGCAAAACCCTTAGGATCGATCAGAAAGAGGAGAGAGGTGGTTCCCTGTTGGATGGCATTTTTATAAAACCCAGTTTGATAAGGACTCGGCAAGCGGCCATTCCTCAGCAAGAATGAGAGATGGGATGTGAGGACGTTTACAATGTGTGTAAGCGGCACGACTGGGGTCATGTTGAGGTCAAAGGCTATTTTGGGATAGGGCAGGCGTGCCCTGCGGAAATTGAAATGATAAAGCAGGTAATCCAGGTACCCTCTGTACTTGGCTGCATAGACCACTGTCCCTTGGTGGTACATCTGCTTGAGCTTTTCTTTCATATTTTCGTCAAGGTGTACCCGTTTGAAGAGCCTATACAGAAGCCAGCTCAAAAAAAATCCTGGTTTGTGGTCTATCACATAAGGATAATAAATCTTTCCGCGAAGAGTATGCATCCCTCTTAACCCCAAATAGACATTAAGGATCATAGATTAACACTGCCATGAATTAAATCAAGCTTTTTTGCTCATGGTTTGCCCGGTTGGTTGCTTTGCCTGTGCACATATAGGCAGACTGCTGGATTTACAGAGAAACGCTTTTTTTGAGTTTTTGTTACAGGGCAGACTTCTCATTGGGTGCCTTCTGCGGTGATGAGAAGCTCCTGGTGCAGGGCCATGTTACAGGGCATAACCAAAAAAAAGATACCCGTACCCTGGACTTTGACCTTACCCTGGCTTCTGATGGCCTATCTCTTGAATTTTTCGTTTTCCTGACCTATACTTGCATCAGTAAGAATCCATTCTTTTCAAAATGGGATTCAATCGAGGATGCTATAGGTTGAATACAAATGCCTCATTTCACTGTGAGAAACGAGGTCCCGTAGGTGTGGTCATGTTTTTGTGGCTATGCCGGGAAGGGCTGTCCCAAACGGTGAAATCCGAAATCCTAATGTCGAAATCCGAAACAAATTCAAATCTCGAATGTTCAAATGATAGAAACAAATCCTCTACAGTGGAATCTGGAAAACGAGTGCTGCGCGATGGGGTTTCGGTCATTTGGATTTTTGTCATTTGATATCGTTTCGAGATTCGGATTTCGTGCTTCGGATTTATACGTTCCACGGAGAGACGGTGCATGCACCCCTGAGGGATGCTTCCTCAAAGCCCGGTCCTTTGGGCGGGGATTGTTTACTTCAAGTGGTGGGATTTGTGGTCTCATGGACTGGGAAGAAGAGACGGTGGGAGATTTTGTGACAATGGAGAAAGCAGTATGCGGTAGCGGCGATGGACAGAACACTATTGCGGATAGCGAGAAAATGATCGATTGCCACAAATGCGAACATTACTATGTAACCTGGGATAAGCACTTCCCCCATGGTTGCAAGGCCATGGAATTCAAAAGCAAAGAGCTCCCTTGCCACGTGGTGCTGGCAAGTTCCCAGATGGACTGTCTGTTGTTCAAGGAGAAGGTGCTCCCTAAGGGTAAGCGAGGCAACCGGGGCATGGGCAAAAGCAAGAAGGTTTTAATTGGGCCTTAGAGCCTTTCAGAGTCAACTGCATCCTGGATCGGTGTAAGGCTCTTACGAAGGCTGGCCTTGTCAGGCAAGGGCATCTGATATGATTGTGGATTATAAGCACCATACAACATTTTGCCAATGGATATAACACCGCTTTTTTCGCTCAACAGTTACACCTTCAATCCCCTGGCGCTGGCCAACTTTCTGTTTACCGGCGTATTGCTCCAGCTCGGCTTGGCCACTGTGCTTGAGCCTAAGAACGAGATTGAAATAGGGCAGGTGAGCATCTGGCAGTTTCTCTTTGCGTTGCTCTATCTAAGTCGTGGCGCCGTAAGGTGAAGGCTGTGATCTCCTCAGGACCAAAATCTTTCCCGAGCGATTCGGCTTTCGCATCCATGTTGAGAGCACGCCCTGCTCCCATCTTGGAGCACCTGTTATCCTTACAGAATTTTTAGGAAAGATCTCACAAAAATCGGAATTTGATCCGATACAATAGGTTAGTTATTATAGTTCAAAAGTGCTTACTTAATGGTATATTAGTTACAGAACGTGTACACAATTACGCCTATGAGGTCATGCCAATTTTCTCAAGGCGCTATCTATAGGCCCCAAGGGAGGTGGTCAAATAGGTGGGGTTTAGATCAACTAAACGGAGACTCCCAGGGCTTCTGTGGGATAAACCCCACACAGGCTATTACCGAAATGCCTTTTCATTTGGCCTAAAACGTTTTTTGACAAATCCAAGGCTCCCTCCAGGCGATGTCAAAACTCGCCTTTAGGGCTCAGACAGTTGACATCGCTTATCTTCCACTTCGCCTAGGGTTTTTTGGCAAAAAACGTTTTAATGACCGCTCAAAGGATTTCGGTTCGGCCAACAGCTTACACATATTCGACCACTGCGGGATCAAGTGGAATTCTTTTAAGATATCGCCTTTCAAGAACAGCCATGACCTCCTTTAGAATGTGAACGACTATTCACTATGGTTTGTGCCAACGCTTTTGAGCGATACCAAATGCTTTTTTGATTCTAGAAACTGAGGCCGGTGGTTTCTTCTGACTATCTTCCTGATGCGCTGACAGATGTCTGTTGAGACAGACTAATCAAAGGGAGATAAAAGTGAATTTTTTCGGCGCGGTTAAAGATTTCGAAAGATAAGGCCGATAAAAGAGGTGATCGCCATTGGCCTGGACGTAGAGAATCATTCTGTTGCTTCGGTATTAACTGGCTTGACCTTTTTTGGCTTGCTTCGGCGGATCAAAGGGAAATTCTGGGAGGCCTGATCAATATGAGTGCGTTTGAATGCAAAGAAAAAGATGGAAGGCGTTCTGGCAAAGACCGCAGAAGGTTTCATGACCCTCATTATAGTGGGGAGGAAAAACGGAGGGGATTGGAGCGGAGGAGCGGCATGGATCGAAGGCGGGGGGGTTACCGGAATGGTGCACGGAGGAAGTCATGAAGGTTGTGTGTCCACAGTGCAACTCCAGCTATACTGTTGCCAAGAGGAACATGCCCAAAAAGAGGGCTGTGGCAATGTGCAAGAAATGTGGCAGCAAAATTCTGATAGAACCGGCAATGCCAGGCGCTGTTCGACACCTCGTGGCCTCCGAGATGGCCTCTGACAATGCGCCACATCCTACAACTGCACCCGATCCCAGTGGATCTGCGGGAAAGGGCATATTTGTGGATTATCTAGAGCTTCAGGGTCTCTCCTCAGAGAGATTCGATTTATAATGGTCATGACGGAATCCTTACTTATCATATGGCGAAAAAGGGCTACATGTTAACGAGGGACTGACCCATCACCGAGGTGGGAGAAGATGGAGCGTTTATAATATGCCAAAGGAAAAAAACCAGTTAGGCCCTCAATTTTGGCTTGCATTGGGATCCCAAGGAAGGCTATAACCCGATGGAAACCACCCGGCAATTGTTTTGCTGGCCTCATTTTCTAGATTTACACGATTTTGCGCTTTAACACTGGAGTTGTTCGATCCCTTGCAGCGCACAAGGCTTAGTATGTAGATAATTGATGTGAGTGCTGAAAAATGGGAATTACGCATAGGTTGCCAAAGGTAAGAATCCTGTTCATCATGCTGCTCTTGCCGCTTTGCACCAGCTGTTCTGGCCATATGTCTTTTCTCAAATCTGAGAATCAGCTATCCACAGAGGAGGTTATCTCAGAAGAGGCAGTTTCTGCGCAATCTTCGGTACCTCTGGAGGAAGAAGTTGTTGCCCTGGCCGGGATCGAGGAAGAACAAGAAACCGCTGGTCCGATCAAAAAGGAAGAGGAGCAAGAGATCGCTGCCCTTCCCCAGAGCGGAGAAGAAAAAAAGGAAGACAACCCCTTGCCTCCGTCTGAAGGCTCTGAAAACAACCCATTACCGCCTGGGCCGCAGCCCCAGAAAAAATCAGACCAAGAGATGCTTGACTCTGCACTGGAGTTTTGCCAAACCGCCAATTATTTTTGGGAGCGGGGGGAGCTGGATAATGCGCTCAATGCCCTTGATCAATCTTATTCTCTCATATTGAAGGTCAATCCAGAAGATGACGCGGAGATCCTGCAACAAAGAGAAGATTTACGCTTCACCATATCCAAGCGGATTATAGAGGTCTACACATCTAGGTTTATAGTTGCCAATGGGTATAAGAAGCCGATTCCTCTTGTGATGAACAGGTATGTGGAAAAGGCGCTATCTCTCTATAAAGGCAGGGATCGGCAATTTTTTATTGATGCCTATGTTCGCTCAGGGAGGTATCGTCCCGCTATTGTGAGTGCACTCAAACATGAAGGCCTACCCGAAGAACTTTCATGGTTGCCCCTTATTGAAAGTGGGTTCAAGATAAGGGCCCTTTCACGGGCCAGAGCCCTCGGGTTGTGGCAGTTTATTGCGTCAACCGGATACAAATTCGGTTTAACGAGAGATCAATGGGTGGACGAAAGGATGGACCCCGAAAAATCCACCAAAGCGGCTATTGGCTACTTGAAAGAATTGCACCAAATCTTTGGGGACTGGGCAACCGTTCTTGCTGCTTACAATTGCGGAGAGGGAAGGGTATTGCGATGTATCCGGACGCAAAAGATCAATTATCTTGACAATTTTTGGGACCTTTACCCAAGACTTCCTGTGGAAACAGCGTTTTACGTCCCGAAGTTTATTGCTGTGCTCCATATTCTGAGCGATCCCGAGGCCCATGGCTTTGACCTTCCTCCTGTGCAAGAGGAAATTGAAACTGAACAGGTTATTTTTGACAGACAGGTTCATCTGAAAGCCGTTTCAAAACATCTTCAAGTGCCTTACGTGGTTTTGCATGATCTGAATCCCGCATTGCGGCGGGATTGTACCCCCAGCAGGCCATATGCCCTTAAGGTGCCAAAAGGCAAAGGAGCGGTGCTCCTTTCCAAACTGGACGATATACCCGTCTATCGTCCCCCCGTACCTGCCTATGTAGTGCACAGGGTTAGAAAGGGGGAGTGTTTGTCCCTTATTGCGCGGAGATATAGGACGAGTGTCAGAGCGATTATGGCGCTGAATGGGCTTCATAGCAGGAGCTATATAAAAGAGGGTTGGAGACTCAAGATCCCCACCAGAAGAACATACGCGTCTCTCAGGAAGACATATTTCCCCACTCCTGGTAGGCCACAGGTAAAAGGTAAGACGATAGAGTATGTGGTCCGGAAAGGGGATTCTCTCTGGAAGATTGCCAATCGATTTGCAACCACAACCAAGGCCATTCAGTCTTTGAACAACCTCAATACCACACGCCTGCACATCGGCCAGGTTCTTTTGATTCCTCAAGAGGCGACAGATTTCACAGGCATAAAAACCGGGCCTGATGCTGTGTGCCCTTCTGTATCCACTGCGTAATATCATTCGAAACAGAGTAAGTTGGCTTTTGTGCCAGCACAATTCCCGGCACCTAATCTAAACTATGTGGGGCATAATCCAAAAAAAAGACACCTATACCCTGGGACTTTGACGTTACCCTGTGCTTAGGGCTCAAAAGGCTGACATCGCTTATCTTCTACTTCGCCAAGGGTTTTTTGGGATTTCCATTTGGGCAACAGCCTGAACAGGTGTAACATCCTACGCGCAACTGAGGCATCATAAAGTGTTCTATAACACTGCCATGGCATTACGAATTTCTTTTCCAAAAAATATATGGATTGTTTTCTGTATCATTTTTTCTATTTTCTGCTACCCAGATTGTGCTACGAGTGCACAGAAATATTACTATTATCTGCATGTCAGCTCATTTCGTTTGAAAAAAAACGCCGACCAGGACGCTGCAAGACTCCAAGATAAGGGCTATGATGCGGCCATAAGACGTGAAAGGGTTGGTGACCTGGGTTATTGGTATCGTGTTTATGTAGGTCCCTTCTCCTCGCTGAAGGGGGCGAATTTAAAGAAAAGGGAGCTAAAGAGAAGGAGGCTTGTTGAGTACGCAGCAGTGCAAAAAAAGGAGGAACTGATCGGAAGGGAATTGCCCAAAAAGCCAGAGCCACCGGCACCACCCCCAGTTCTCAAAAAGCCTGCTGAATTGCCAATAATGCCTGAAGAAATAGTGGAAGCGTGGGAGCCACCTGTTTCAATTCCATCCGTGGAAGAGCGTGAGGTAGTCAAGAAGCCCCCTGCCGAGATTGCGGTAAAACCTCCTCGAGAAAAAATAGAATTTCCATGGAAGGGAGCTGGCAGAAACATGCCACGAGGTCACATTTCTTTAGGCTTGCGTCACACCTATCAGGAGACCGAAACCGAACTTACCAGACGCACACAAATTACCTCTGACGGCACCACAACTACCAGTCAGGACGTTCCTCTTTCAGAGTCGGAAAAACAAGGGTTCTACACAAAAATGCATATGGATTCCTTCCGCGTTAGATTTGGTTTGACCAAGTATATGGAGGTTTTTACCGAGATTGCCGGAACGTACCGAGAACTCTCTGATTTCGGTTTGGACTATGGCGGGGGCTTGCGTCTAAACCTCTTTGAGGTTAAACAAGGTGGGCTCAGAGGATTTTACGGGGCGCTACAGGGAGAATACTCGGTTGGTAGGGTAAGGTATGACTACACCTCAGCAGATGGTAACAAGTGGGAAAAAGAAGCCGACTGGCAGGAATTTTCTGCCAAAGGGGAAATCGGGTTTACCCGCTCTTGGTTTGCCGGTTATGCCGGCGCAGCCTATTTTCATTATGATGAAGACACCGAACGGCAATTACTTGATAACCTCCCACCATCTCTCACTTTATTCGTGTTTCAAGATGAGCTGGAACAGGAGAGCGTTGGTGTGTATGGTGGTGTGGTCATTGATTTCACCCCTGCCTTTCTCGTGAATATTGAGGGTCAAGCTGGAAGCCGGCAAGGTGTTTACGGGGCACTCGAATACCATTTCTGAAGACGAACTGGAATAAAGCCGAACAGCACACCTGGTGGATTTGGTTTTAGCGCCTCAGGAGATATCTTTCCCCCTGTCTATCTTTGACTATGTCCGCCAGGTTTAGTGTGTAAGATCTTGAAAAAAAGTAGAAAAAATTTTCTCATAGTTATGTAACTTTTTACCAAGATGTCATTGAGAATGTCCACTATTCTGAGCTAACTATCCAAAATCTCGTAAGATTTCCAAATTGAGTAATTTTGCATGTTTTTTGCATACTAAAATTCTTTACACTTAATTGCCCCGGATAAACGTACAAAAACCTGAGCGGGTCAATGATGTCTGCCTTTAGTTACACAAAGGCCTACACATTTTTCAATAAGTTGGTTGAATTGTTTTGGACATGTTAAAGAAAAGGCGCTTTGATATAGACCGGCGTTCTGGAGCAGATAGACGCAGGGTGCATAATCTTGATTACTTTTCGGGTGGAGGAATCGAGCGCAGAAGCTGGAAAGAGCGGAGGTCGAAGGGCGAGCGGAGAGCCGAGTGGATGAGAGTGGGTGAGTGGAACAGCGTATTCGTGGGAGAATCAAAGTGAGATACCTGACCACATGCGGTTTTAGGTTAAGCAACCCTGTATAATAATTACATAATTGACTTCAAGAGGTAGGGTCTTTAAGGACTCTGCCTTTTTTACTCAAATAGCCCTTATTGGCGCAAAGGGCACAGTGTTTTATCCTTTTCAGCTATTTTTTCTGGATTTCGCCCATATTATTGTTTTGCATGTGGGTTCTATGCTAACCTCCCTCTATATATCCGAATTGGTCGTCCCACTAATTCGTACTTTGATGTTAGCCTGTACCACGGGGACATAACCAAGAAAGCAGTCCACAAAATATGATGCCGGGGAACGTCTCCATAAAGCCTTTCCTGCTCTATTTCTCAGTAGTAGCCCTTTTGATTGTTCTTGCCTACCGAAGCATAGATCGTTCTCTGGATAAGATTGAAAAACGTGGGTACATGACACTCATAACGACCAATGGCCCCACAACCTACTATCTGTACCGAGAAGAGGAAATGGGGTTTGAGTATGACTTGGCTAAAGCATTCGCTGACTACCAGGGGGTAGAGCTAAAGGTGTTGGTGGCAGAATGGGACGAAATGATCCTTTTACTCAGACAGGGTAAAGGTGATTTTGTCGGGGCTGGCCTGGGCATTACAGATGAAAGAAATAAGGTAATTGACTTCTCAAGACCCCACTTTACGATCAAACACAGTGTTATCATCCACAAGAATGACCGAGAAATAACTGACCTGAAGGATCTGGATGGCGAAGTAATCCACATACGGCGTAGAAGTTCTTGCGAGGAAAGCCTGAAAGAGCTTGTTAAGCAGGGTTATGATATAGAGATCAAGCCGCATGACAGTGTACCAACCGAGGAATTGATCAGCCTGATTGCAAGCAAAAAAATTAGGGTAACTGTTGCAGATTCAAACATTGCCCTGCTGAGCAGAAGGTATTATCCTGACATTAGAATACCTTTTACCCTCGACAAGAAAAAGTATCTTGGATGGGCAGTCCGAAAAGGAAGCAAAAAGCTCCTGGGTGCTATTAATAGATTCTTAGATGAGATAGAAAAAAATGGAGTATATGCAAAGATATATGAAAAATATTATTCAGACATCGAGATATTTGACTACGTCGATATCAAAAAATTCCACCGAAGAATCCAGACGAGGCTTCCAAGATTTCAAGCAATAATAGAGAAGGCTGCGGAAGAGCACGACTTTGACTGGCGTTTGATAGCAGCAATAGTATACCAGGAGTCGCACTTTAGGCCCAGGGCCCGAAGCTACACCGGAGTAAAAGGACTTATGCAGCTTACTCTTAAGACGGCCCGTGACATGGGCATCAAAAACAGACTGGACCCCAAGCAGAGCATGCACGGAGGGGTAAAGTACCTCAAGCGTATATATAGCCGGTATGATGATATCAAAGGATGGGATAGGATGTTGATGACGCTTGCGAGCTACAATGTTGGGCCAGGACATATTTCAGATGCACGCCAACTGGCTCGTGAAAAAGGGCTTGATCCCAACAAATGGTCATCATTAACAGAGGTGCTGCCACTTCTTTCATACAAGAAATACTACAAGAAGACTAAATGTGGGTACTGCCGTGGCAGTGAGCCTGTGGAGTATGTCAAAAGGATTGTGTTGTACTATGATATCTTGAAGATGCAGGCAGTAAACCAAGAATCTGAAGGTGTTTGAGCCTCAAGTGGCCCTTTTCCAGCCCTTTGAACAATAATGCCTACCAATCCCTTGAGCACTGAATGTGAACGAGCGGCGCTTTTTCACGATTTTCCATCTTGACACCAGGAAACCATTTCTTTATACCTTCTTGTCCGGAGATATGTTTGTTGTTGAACCTTGTTTGATTCATTCGGCACGGCCATGTCATAGTAAAAGCAAAGGCTATTGATTCTTAAGCTTCTTGCAGGGTATGGGTATCTTTTTTTTGGTTATGCCCCTGGCCCAGAGATGATCTTCAATGCCTGAGTTCCACAAACCGGGGTTCCGCAAAGATGTCAATCTGAAACGGAGAGAATGAAGGTATGATCCATGTGGAAAACCTCACGAAGTATTTCAATGATCTGTGTGCGGTGGATCAGATCACGTTCGATATCCAAAAGGGCGAAATACTGGGGTTGCTCGGGCCCAATGGGGCTGGCAAAACCACCTTTTTACGGATGCTCACCGGGTATCTCGCTCCCACTTTGGGTACCATTCGGGTTAAAGATTACATCATTGATGAGCATTTGCTCGAGATAAAAAAGCTCCTGGGCTATTTGCCTGAGTCGGCCCCGCTGTATCACGATATGCTTGCATATGATTATCTGAACTACATTGCCGACGTTAGGGAACTTCGCTCAGAGCAAAAGCTCTCCAGGATTCGCCGCCTGGCTGATCTTTGCGGTCTCAACGAGGTCATGCATCAGCCTATTGGTGAACTCTCTAAAGGGTATAAGCAACGGGTAGGTCTGGCGCATGCAATGATGAGTGATCCTGAGATCTTGGTGTTGGATGAGCCCACATCGGGCTTGGATCCCAATCAAATCGTAGAGATTCGGGAGATCATTAAAAAAATAGGGAAGAAGAAGACGATAATCATTTCCACCCACATTCTGAGCGAAGCGGAGGCGGCGTGCGATCGCATTATCATCATCAATCGAGGCAGAATTGTTGCCGATGGCAGCACCGAAGCCATCAAACAAACAGCGAGCGGCGAGTATTTGGTTAACATTTCTCTTCAGAGCGCAGACTCCAAATCTGTGGAAAGGGAATTGAGTTCCATTGAGGGGGTAGTGGACATTGGGTTTAGTAATGGCGAGGAGAATATTTTGGGGGTTAGGCTTACCTGTAAGTCCTCTGCTGATATCCGCGGTGAAATCTACCGGAGAATTAAACAGACTGACTGGATTCTTCTGGAATTCCACCAGGAGAGACGATCTCTAGAAAATATATTCCGACGACTCACCCAGGAGAACTAATATGCGAAAGGCTAGTCATATCTTCAAGAAGGAATTCAAGTCCTATTTCGTATCCCCCATCGCCTATATCGTTATTTCTATTTTCCTCCTGGTAACTGGGTGGTTCTTCTTCACGCCCTTTTTTCTCTTCAACCAGGCGAATCTCAGGAACTTTTTCGCCCTGCTTCCTGTTGTCTTTTCATTCGTGGTTCCGGCCGTCACCATGAGGCTGTTCTCGGAGGAGTTGAGTGTCGGGTCCTATGAGGTCCTTTTGACCATGCCGGTCACTATTTTTGACATAGTCATGGGAAAATTCCTGGCCAGCGTGGTCTTCATGGTAGCAATGTTGATGCCTACCCTAGCATATCCCATCACGGTTTCCCTTCTGGGTCAACTTGATTGGGGGCCGGTCGTTGGTGGGTATATGGGCGCTGTTTTGCTGGGCGGTGCCTTTTCTGCCATCGGGCTGTTCGTATCATCGCTCACCCGCAACCAGATCATAGCCTTTATTGCCGGTATGGCCATCTGCTTTGGTCTGACCCTGATTGACAAGATGCTTTTTTTCCTACCTCAGTCACTCTTGGGAATTCTGGGATACCTGGGAGCGGACTACCACTTTCAAAACATCTCAAAGGGTATCGTTGATTCCCGAGATATCCTTTACTTTTTGAGTGTCTGTTTTGTCGGACTCTATGGGACACACCTAGCCATGCAGGAAAAACGTTAGGGAGAATAAAAATGGGGATGAAGGGCAGATCAGGAAAATACGTTAGATTCCTAGCATATCTTGTTGTTACTGTCCTTGTAAATGTGGCCGGGATTACCCTGTTTTTCAGACTGGACCTGACAGCAAACAGGATATACTCGATCTCTGGGGCGAGCAAGGAGGTGGTATCTACCCTGTCCGAGCCCCTTACCATCAATGTCTTTTTCACCAAGAACCTCCCCGCACCCTATAACAACACCGAAAGGTATCTGCGGGATCTATTGGAAGAATATGCTATTTACGCCAATCAGTATTTCAACTATCGTTTCTATGATGTGAGCCCAGAGCAAGGGGGTATGAGTCGCGAAACGAGACAGAATCAGGAACTGGCAAGGAGCTATGGTATCTACCCCGTGCAGATCCGGGTGATCCAGAAGGATGAGGTTAAGTTCCAGAAGGCTTATATGGGACTTGTGATGATACATGGTGACCTCCTTGAGCGGATTACGACCATTACCTCCACTGAGGGCCTCGAGTACAAGCTGACAACGACAATAGAGAAGCTTAACAACAAGATCAGTGCTCTTTTGGGCCTGCCCGAGAAGATCCGCGTCAAACTCTTTTTGTCCTCCTCCCTTGAAGGCGTTGCTCCATATCTAGACGTGGGCGATCTGGCAAAACTGCCTGGCAGGTTGGAAGGAATCGTTGAGAAGTTGAATGACAAAAACTATGGAAAGCTGGAATTCATATACCTCGACCCTACAAAGGATGAGGCTCTTGAGGGCGAATTACAAAAGTATCATATCCTGAGCCTCAAGTGGCCGGCCCTTTCCGGTGGCAAAATACAGCCGGGCAAGGGATCCATTGGTATGGTGATGGAATACGGTGACAGGGTGGTGGATGTTCCATTGATTCGCGTTTTGCGGGTGCCCCTCATTGGTACTCGGTATGAGTTGACTGACCTGAGCAAGATGGAGGACATTATCAACGAAAATGTGGAATCGATTATAGACATCAATCAGGATATTGGTTATCTTGCTGATCACGGCACCCTGGAACTCACTGGTAGTTCCATGGCAAATCGCAACGAAAGGCGGAGGCAGGAGACCCTCTCGACGTTCCGAAGCCTCATATCACAGACATATACGATAAAGAGCGTTAACCTCAAAGATGGGTTCATACCTGAAGGCATCAACTGTCTCATAATAGGGGGGCCTACAGAAACCTTTACCGATTACGATCTCTTTCAGATCGACCAATTCCTGATGCGAGGAAAAAACCTGGCGGTTTTTCTGGATAGATTCAAAGAGATTATGCCCTCCAATCAACAGGGCAAATCCTTTGGGGCTCCGCTTTATGTTCCCATTGAAACTGGCCTTGAGAAACTCTTGGAGCACTATGGCATCAGCATCAAGAAATCCTATGTTATGGACGAGAATTGCTACAGGCAGACTCTGCAGGCTGGGCTCGGAGGCGGTGAGCGACCCATATACTTTGTACCCATCATAAAGAACCGATTTATCAGTCAAGATCTGGATTTCATGAAGAATATCAAAGGCCTGATTACCATGAAGGTCTCCCCCCTTGAGTTGGATACCGAACGTATTGGTAAAAACGGGTTGAAGGCCTATAAATTATTTGCCTCATCGGAAAGGTCGTGGGAGATGAGCGGTCGGATCAACCTCAACCCCATGTTGATCAGGCCTCCCCATTCGAGCGAGGGAGAGCGAAGCCTGCCGTTGGCTTATGTCCTTGAAGGGGAGTTCCCCAGTTATTTTGCCGGAAAACCAATACCCGAGAAGAAATTGACAGAGGGCGGATCGGGAAAGCCAGGAAACAAAGGTGCTCAGGAAGGTGAGGTTGACCTGTCAAAAATCAAGGGAAAGGGCAGGGTTATTTCAAAGGGTAAATCTGCCAAGATACTGCTCGTGGGCTCCTCAGAGATGCTTAAGGATAATCTGTTGGACGTGAAAGGCAGAAGCCCTAATTCCACCTTTATCATGAATGTGTTAGATTTCTTGAACAACCGCGAGGGGATCGCCGCCATTCGAAGCAAAGAGCAGCGGTTTAACCCCCTCTATGATGCCAAAGCCGGTACGAAGACCTTTGTCAAATTCTTCAATATCGCAGGTCTTCCGATATTGGTAATCCTTTTCGGGTTTTTCGTCTGGGTGCGCAGGCATGCCCGAAAGAGACACATCCAGATGATGTTTGAGAAATAGGGAAGTGAGCCTATGAAGATAAAAAAAGAGTATATCATGCTTGTCGCCTTGATCCTTGCGCTCTCTTTGTACCTATTTCTGCGCAAGCAAGACAGGATCCATTACAGGCTGCCAAAACTGCCCAGGGTTGCGAGGGCGGATATCTCCAAGATCGAGATTTCCAAAAAAGGCACTGCTATCATCCTGAGCAAAAAGGATAATATATGGCGCATTGCCCCGCAGGGGTATCCGGCTGATGCAGGTAAGGCGGAAAACATGCTGAATGCAATCGAGAAACTGACCCTCACGGCCCTGGTATCGAAATCAAAAAACTATTGCCGCTATGACTTGGATGGTGGTAAAAAGCTCACGGTCAAGGCCTGGGCTGGAGATGTGCTGGAGAGAGAATTTGCCATAGGTAAAATTGCTCCGTCGTACCGGCACACCTTTGTTCAGGTTGGTGGAGATCACCGTGTTTATCACGCCAGCGGTAACTTCAGGGGTGTCTTTGATCTGACGTTAGATAATCTCCGGGATAAGACGGCCCTGAGATTCGAGAAGTCCGACATTGAGCAGATTAAAATTAGCAAAGGCCGGGAATCGGTGGTTTTTGGCCGGAAGGTGGTGCCCGTGGAAATAAAGGTGGACAAAGAGGTTGAGCCCTTGAACCCTTCCGCTTCAAAAACGGAAACCTTGTGGGAAACTGCTAAGGGGCAAAAGGCGGATGAGGCGAAACTGGACCGACTTCTCACCACCCTGTCGAACCTGCGCTGCAGCAACTACGTAAAGCATAGGAAAAAGGAGGATTTTGCTGAAGCCCTTTACACCGTTCAGCTCAGAGGGGTACAGGAGTACAGCCTTTCAATTTTTGAAAGACTGGGCAAAGACGCCAAAACCTACCCGGCCATCTCCTCGACAAATGATTATCCATTTTTTCTCCAGGAGCGTCAGGCGAAAAAGATCATGATAGATCCCCGCGAGATGCTCACAAAACCAGAGCAAGGTGCTGGAAAGAGGGAAAAAGACTAGAGTCGCTCGCAAATTCCCAACCAGAATTCTACTTCAACAGGACAGCTCCAGCCTTTGATCTGTCGGTGTTAAGGGGTCAAGGCCACGTCATAGTGAAACCTAAGGCTATTGATTTTTAAGCTTCTTGCAGGGTATGGGTATCTTTTTTTTGGATTATGCCCCACATAGTTTAGATGAATGGGCCCGCCCGCCTCGCCTTGCTTAAATGGCGGGCAGGCGTTTCAAAATGGTTTATATAGATGGAGCCTATGATTCTAAGGCTTATGGCTCAATAAACCATTTTGAATCGACC
>JAFDDT010000248.1 GCA_019310725.1 Deltaproteobacteria bacterium
TTTGTTATTTGACATTTACCCTGTTTGATAAAGGTCAATATTCTTGGTAGATCTTAACCGTTTTTGCCCAATGAGACAATTATGATTCCTGCTGTTCAATAGTGAAAATCTAACAGGGTGAATTTGGAATTTGGGCCTTGACCTTTGTTATTCGAATTCATTTTACTTACATATTTGGACCCTTTTAGGGTCACCATTCAAGCCATCCCTTTTAGGGGTCGTAGTTGACTGATGTTATTTCCGCAAGCCCCAGCCGCTTTAGTGTTGACTCTTGAGGGACACCAAGACTGTCCCATCCATGCAGGTAGTAGTATTCCTCCAACATCTCATTGAATTGTGTCCGATCTATCACTTCACCTTGAGCTGGCCCCTCTTGAATGGGTTCATCAAAATAGCGAGACGGTAAGGTGTCATCGTCCCTGTCAAGGCCATTTCCAATGAGGACCATGCGTTCTAAGGTGCAGATTCTCTCGCCGATATCCCAGAGGTCCTCTGGCGAAAATCGTTCTCCAAAGGCCCTATATAACAGCTCTGAAAACTGTTCTGGCTGAGGCGCATGCGGGCTACTGAAAACCGAAAGAAATCGGCATACGCCAAGGGCGTCGCAGAGCGCATTAAGGCGTTCGTGCCACCATACCATTCGCCCCTTGCCGTGATAATCCAGATATGACGCCGACACCTCCCCACCATAAAGGTCTTTTAGCAAGGTTTCAGGGAGACCGATTACATCAAGAGACGGTCGACTTCTCATATGGCACGCCCCACGCGTGGCTGTGGCCATGCCCAGGGCAAAGCTCTTGGGTGCACGCTCATCTGTCATTTCAATGGGAAGGTTTTTTATCTGTAAAAGGAACTTGCTTCCATCGGTGCCGAATATTTCGGAGGCAAATACTCCGTCTGCAAGAATGTTTCCAAATCCCTCCCGGTGGGCAATCTGATGGATCAATTTTATAATGGCCTTTTGATCTCCCCAGCGCAGTGGATATCCGACTGTGGTGTCATCGATAATTTTCCGTTGATATAGCTCCATGGCCCAGGCGATATAGGAACCGGTTGAGATGGTATCCAGGCCGTAACGGTTACACAACTCTGAAGCATAGATAGCGCTCCCTAAATTCCCATTGCCCAGTGTTGAACCCATGGACCCAATGGAAGCATACTCCGGTCCCTCCCCCGTTGTTCCCGCATAAGGTCCCTCTAAAATCTGGTAACGGTGCCGGCAGTGGGCCGGACAGCTGGCACAAGATACCATCCCTGTGGAGTAGTGATCCAGATGCTCTGCGTCCAGGGCTTCTCCTTGCTTGCCGAATGTCGTCGATTGATTGTTACGCACACGTAAAAAACCGAGGTCGTTGGAATTCTTCATCAGGATTGGTGTTCCCCAACGCCCCAAGGCCTTAACCCATCTTCGCTGCAAAAGGTTGGAATAGGTTTCTTGGTAGCAGCTAAGATACCCTGTCGGGTCTCTCAAGGATATGTCTTGGGTTCCTCGAACCGCTACCGCTTTGAGCCGCTTTGCCCCCATTACCGCTCCCATGCCTGTGCGGCCAGCGCTGTTTTTTAAACCTGTTCGAATACCTGCAAATCGGACCTTATTTTCGCCAGCCTCACCGATACAGCCAATCTTTACATGATCAAGCTGTAGCTCTTTTCGAATCTCTTTTTGGGTTTGTAGTGTATCTTTGCTCCAAAGGCGAGCAGCATCGTGAATTTCAACCTCACGATCGTGAACCCAAAGATATACCGGGGTGCTGCTCTGCCCAACAATAATAAGAGAATCAATTCCGCTTGCCTTCAACTCAGCACCAAGCTCTCCACCAATATTCGAGTCTCCAAGATATGCCGACTCGGGTGACCGTGCGCTAAAATTCATCCGGGATCCGAGACTTGGAATCCCGCACATAAGCCCAGGACTCATCACTATCGGGCTCTTGGGATCGAAAGGATCTCCCGGCCTTGATAAAAAAGGGAATAGAAGCCTCATGTTAAGACCTCTCCCCCCTAAATAGTCTCTTAGAACTTCATCCGAAATGGGAATACGACTGATTTTCCCACTGCCAAGATCAACTCTAACTAATTCCCCAGAGTGCATCTAGCCACCTCCACTATTCCGATAGAGCGATTTTCCATAGCAGCTTATCCAGCATTCTGTATTGATACCTTCGACTTTTTTAATTTGCACTTTATCCGAAAGAATTTTGTACTGTCAAGGGTAACAGGCTCCCTTTTGCTTTTACCCTTGACACAAAAGTCTGCTCCCTCCTATACTCCCCCTCCAAAAAAGGACTTCTCATCAATTGCTGTCTTGGAAAGCCTTTGTCAATCCCATTTCATAAAACTTCCTAAGAGGGTTCAATGGCCAAGCCCAGGGAGTTTAAAGAAAAGGGTATACTGCGTCGCATAGACATATTTATGGATAGTCATGGGCTTCAGAAGCTAGAAGATTAGGGTTCCAAGAGCAGAAGGTGATTTCGAGAACGAGGTTAGCGTTTGCGTGGCTGACCCAGAATGACCAAGAGGCTGCATCTCTAACAGAACAAAATATTTGTCACATCTCTTGTAGGCGTTCACGGGTTCAAAGTTCGATTGTCGTCCCCGGACTGCATTTGGGATGTATATTTAAAAGAAAAGCGTCAGCTTCCTCGAGCGTGGTCCAAAATTTGGAGCCAAATTGGCAATTACCTGGGAAAATGAGCCTTTTCAACGAGGCCTTAAGGTCTTCAACGCCTTCTTTTTCCTTAACCCTGAACGTTGAACCCTGAACCTGGGAACGGTTACCATCTCTTTCAGAGCCTCCTGAATATTGTTGAGGGTTTGGTATGCTCTGCATCGAGAAAGCGTGGCGCAGGTATTGAATAAAATCATCGTGTGGCAAATTCCCATGGCCCCAAGAGTATAGGGAAAAAGAGTATGGCGAAGGTCGGTATACTAAAGGCAACATATTCCGCTCCGGGGATCGAACGACTTTTGGAGCCGCTCGGAGGGATAGAGCGTTTTATTGAAAAGGGCGACAGGGTGCTCCTGAAGGTCAACCTCCTGTCTGCTCGGGAGCCTGAAAAGGCCGTGACCACCCATCCGGAGTTTGTAAGGGCTGTGGCTATGGCAGTAAGAAAAGCTGGAGGCCGCCCCTGTATCGGTGATTCTCCGGGCGGGACGTTCTCGCAAAGGACCCTTAGGAAGGCATACAAGTGGTCGGGATTAGAGGACCTGGCAGGTGAGGAAGACATACCTTTGAACTACGATACGGGTGTCAGGAGACTGGACATCCCAAAGGGCAAGAGATTATTGCGGTCGCCTGTTTGTAACTATGTCCTCGATTCCGACAAGGTTATAGCGCTGCCAAAACTAAAGACACATTCCTTCCAGTACCTGACGCTGGCCTGTAAGATCATGTATGGTGCAATCCCCGGGCTTACCAAGGCAAAGTATCATGCCCAGTTCCCTCGGAGAGCCTCGTTCGCGGATATGTTGCTCGATGTACTTATGTTGGTGAAGCCCCAGTTGGTTATCATGGATGGCATTCTGGGAATGCAAGGCCAGGGGCCAGCGAGCGGCGATCCGGTTAAGCTTGGATGGGTTTTGGCATCCACGGACCCAGTGGCCATGGATATAACTGTCTGCAGGGTCTTAGGGATAGAACCAGTAGGTATACCGGTCCTGAAGAGGGCGAAGATCCGACATTTGTGGCCGGAAAGGATTGAGTATCCGCTCCTCAAGCCTGAAGAGATCTCTATTACGGGATTCAAACTGCCGAACACGGCCGACCACCTGTTAACCGGTAAAAAACCGCCCGGCAAGAGTCCCATTGTTACAGACAAATGTATCGGCTGCGGAGACTGCGAAGAGATTTGCCCCAAAGGCGCTATCACGGTAGATGACGAGGTTGCAAGACTGGACTATTCAAAGTGCATTCGATGCTTTTGTTGTCATGAGGTTTGCCCAGAGAATGCCATAAAGCTCGGTACAGTAAAGGTGAAATAGCTATTCTCACCTTTGCCGAGGCTTTCAAAATCTCACCCTATTCCAAGGATGATGTGAACACCCTAGTGCTTCGTGATGCCGCCTCCACCTTCAAGCTCAAGTGAAATAACTGATGAGGCGGGTGAAGGAAGAGGTCCAGTCTGCGATTGACTCTTAGTTTGTCTCATGGCAAGTATCACAAACTTTGGATTGTATAATCGGCTTATTGGTAAACGATCCGCTTTTGTGCACCACACAGAGATATTCAATATCAAGAACTAATCGTATTCTCTCAAAAAAAATAGTCAAATAGTCAAGCTCCCCCATTATTGAGACCATTGAAGCCGTTGTGGAGATCGTGGATGCCGAACTGATCGAGGATAAAGAATATGTCCCGATGGGGAAAAACCCGGCAGAACGGGTGAAAACCTTGCTGGGAAGACTTGATTCTATCAGGCGCAGCAAGGAGCGGGGATATAATGTCAGTGAGGAAATAAGTCACACGTCCCATAAATTTATGGGACGTATTGAGAAA
>JAFDDT010000002.1 GCA_019310725.1 Deltaproteobacteria bacterium
TCTAATTCGTCTGTTCGAGAATGTATTTCATCCCAGAACACCTATAAAATGGGATTGGAAGTATGGGCAAAAGAAAAGGCAAAAACAGTCAAAGACACCTATTTCAAGGGAAAGTTTACCTTACCTGCTGCATCTTTGCTCGCCCGCACTGTTAAGACTGCCGTATTTCCAGCATGCAGCACCTTGTCCGTGACGCTGCCGAAGACCCACCGTGTGATACCCGATCGTCCATGAGTCGACATGGCTATGAGATCAATAGCGTTCGCCTCTGCATAGTCAATAATCTGGTCTGCAGGAGCCCCTGAGCCCAATGCACTCGAAGTGCTGAGCCCTTTTTCTCGAACACCCTTTCCGACACCTTCGAGATAGGCCATGGCAGATGCTCTTCTGTGCTTCTCTTCTTCCTCATACATGGCCGAGGACATGGTAGCGCCCTCAGCGGCTACCAGCACTATGTGTTTGAGTACTTGGTACAAGACGAGCTCTGCACCAAGCTCTTTCGCCAGCCCCACTGCGTATGGAAGGGCGGCCTCTCCCACCTCTGAACCATCCAACGGCACCAAAATCCTCTTCACCAGGCTTCTCTGCTTAAGGGTTGTGGCGTCGACTGGAGTCCTGATGAGCAACACCGGCTTGCCTGTGGCCCGAAGAACCTTGCTAGCAATGTTTCCCAAGAGCCATGGTCCTTGCCCCGTTCGACCCCGGCTTGCCATAGCTATCAGGTTCACGTTTCTTTCATCAGCGTATCGTAGAATCTCACTGGCAGGGCTGCCAACGAGGACCTCTATCCGCACCTTTGCTTCTCTCTTAGCACCCCAGTCCTCAAGCTGTTGTTCCACCTGTTCCGCAATACGTTCCAGATAAAAGCGATAGAGGTTATCCCTGGTGTCAGCAGTGGGCTCAGAAACGCTTACCAGAATAAGCTCTATCCCGATTTTGGCAGCAATCTCCGCTGCATAGGGAAGAACGATCTCCCCAGCGTTGGATCCATCTAATGGAACTAGTATTCTCTTATACATGCCTGTCCCTCCTTAGTGCCTCGATTCGCAAATATAGTAACGTATTTTAACGAGTTAGCTCGGAGCAATTGCTCACTCCATTCGGCCCGAGCCTTTCGGCGGTGAGCTCAAGGCCGATCTGCTCATGGCCGAGGGCAGCACTAAGTCCTGAGTAAACAAGTTCTTAATCGAACTTGAGAATTGAAGGACTTACCTTGCCTCATGATAGATCAGTTTGGCTAGGTTTTGGACGCCTATCATGTTGAATTCTCACAATGCAACGGGGCTCAGAAAATCAGGCAAAGCATAGAAATAACCTATCTGCGTTCTCAGTGAACTCAAGCGATCGTGAGCGAAGTCGAAGGGGAACCCCGCACAGTGCGGGATCTACGCTTGGCTCCGACGGGCGAGAGAACCTTTACGAGAGAACCTTTAATTGAACAATATGAATTACTCCCTAACCCGCAAACCAAAGCTTGGACCATAAGCCTAGCTGACGATTTAGGGTATTAATTAAAGCATAAAATAGCACATAATTCAAGGAGTTTTGGTTCGTTCTTCACTCTCACCCACTCTAAGCAGACCCTCGTATCTTTTCCACTGACTTCCGCTTATGGCTCTGCCTTGTTTGACCTATCGCATATGACAAAGCACCCATCCCCCTTGGCTTATCCCCTATCCCGTGGCTCACATCCCAAATCGCATATCCCATATTCCCTTCGCCTTTCTCTCCTGCCTGTGAGCCATAAGTTATCAGCTGTAAGCTGTTTTGCCCATCCCCTACATCGCCGTGCTCTTTTCTAGATAGTCTCATATGCTTTTTTTGTTGAACTCTTGGCATCATACCTCATATGATATGAAAGCGATTTCATCCTGCACTGACCTCACGAGAAATGAGGTCTCTATTGATGCACCGGGGCACAGAGCTAAAAGGCGGGAAAGCATGACTATTCTTGGAGGAGAGCTCGAACAGATCGGCGTGGTACATTCACCCTACCGAGAGCAAAAGGAGGCCCCATCCCAGGGAAGGCACACGAACGATGTGAGCACACTCGAAGTATTTAAATATTATGAGCCCGCCCTCCTGGATATTGAGCACTGCTCACACCTCATCGTGCTGTACTGGCAGGACAAGGCTAACAGAAGCGTGCTACAGACGCGCACCCCGTGGGCCCCTGAGATACACGGTGTATTTGCAGCGCGCTCACCCAATCGCCCCAACCCAGTAGGCCTTTGCGTAGTCGAGCTTATGGAGCGGAACGGTCTATTTCTCAAGGTCAAGGGCATGGATGCCCTTGATGGCTCGCCCCTGATAGACATCAAGCCCTACTCCTCACAGGTAGATTCGGTTCAAGACACGCACATCGGCTGGCACAAAAAGCGAGACCTCAGGCCGGAAAAGTGAGATTGGCAACGAGAGAAACCAGCCGAACCATCTTATCTGGAACGACTCTCAAAATATGTTCTCCCCTTGCTCTCCTTAACTCTTTACCTATGAGCTATCCTTGCCCCGTGAAATGGGAGCCATATTTCACTGGGGAGCTGTCAGCCATGAGCTCATCTATTCTTCCTGTTCAGCAATAGGTACAATGCGGACAACATTCGGAAGTCCATTTTTCATCTGAACATGGATATGCTTCATCCAATTTCTGTCTTCCTCGGGGAAGTCACTACGATAGTGGGAACCCCTGCTCTCGGTCCTCGCCAGTGCCGAAGCGCTAATGGCTCTGCCGGTTAGGGCTGCGTTTCTGCACTCCATGATCGTCCACAACTCCCGGGGGTTGCCCGCCTGATACCCTTTGAGCTCGTCTAGAATTTCATCGATCCTTTTGATACCCTCCTTCAAGGATTGCTCAGAGCGAAGGATACCTGCCTTCTCCCAGAGAACCTGCCCCAATTCCCTCATGAGAAATCGAGTGTTGGGTGGTTTTGTGTGTTTTGCAGGCACAAGAGAGAACCTCTCCTGGGCAGTTGCGTGAGCCATGGCCCGGAAATCGGACAGGGCCAGGTTGGAAACAGCGTATTCAACAGCAGATCGGGCTGCCAAGGTGCCGAATACGAGCGAGCTGGACAGGGCATTACCTCCTATTCTGTTTGCCCCGTCAATACCACCCACCACCTCCCCACCTGCAAAAAGACCGGGCATAGATGTGCAACCCGACTCGTCGATGATCAGTCCCCCCATGTTATAGTGGCATGCGGGGGTAATCTTTATCGGCTCTGAGCCATAGGAAAATCTCCTTTTCAAAAGATCCCTCACTCTATCGCTGAGCGGGATCATGCCCTCCTCCGCTTTCTGCATGTCCAAAAGGAGTGCCCCTTCGATTCCATTGCCCTGCGCTATTTCCATGAAAAGGGCCCGAGCGAGCCGATCTCGCGAGACCATGCCAATGCGTCTTCCATAAAGGCCGTATTTCTCCTTCAGATCTTCGCCCAACCGGTTCGTGATCTTGCCTACATCTGCGAGCACAGACGGAATAATCATGCGGACGCGACCCGATCCGGCATAGGTGAGAGGATAAAACTGTACGAACTCCATGTCCATGAGTTCCAGGCCTGTTTCCATGCCCAGGATATACCCATCCCCTGTTATTCCTGGTGCATTGTCATTTTGGGCATAGATCGCTCCGGCACCCCCTGTTGCGAGCAGAACAGCGCTCGCTGGAAATCCGTAGATCTCCCCGGTGCGCCTTTGAAACCCTGTGGCTCCATAACATGCCTGACCATCTGTAATCAAATCGGTGACCATGATTCCTTCCAAAAATTTTACACCCGCCCGTTGGCAAGCTTGAACAAGGGGGGAAGTGACTTCCGGGCCCCCGATAAGAGAAGAAGACCTGGTGGAAAATCCGGTGCTTCGAAACCTTCCCTTCATCCCCATCTCATGGAGTTGCTTTACCATGGCCGGGGCCTCTTTGACTGCCGTAGCAACAAGAGACCGTACGTTCAGGCTCCTGCCGCCATGAAGTGTTTCTTCAATATGCGTCTCCACATCCCTACCCTGGCTTGGAAAAGTAAAAACTCCTCCAGCAAGGTAGGTGTTGTTAGCCTTTCCTGCAGGTGATTTTGACACTAGGAGTGCCCTTTTTCCTCTTTCTGAAACCTCCAGCGCCGCCCTCAGTCCAGCTATGCCGCTTCCAATGATCAAAACGTCCGATTTGATAATATCCATATCCATTTTTCCATTAATTTTGTTCCCATCAAGCGGTTATTGATTTCAGCTTTCGAAATGTTATCGAACCCTAATGGGTTTAAGCTTACCACAACCTTGGGCACAAGTCTTGGTGAACCTCCATCAGTGGAGGCAAAGGATGAAACTTTTTTTGCTTACCGTCTTGCTCGACCATGGCTAAGGTATCTAGATCTACTGTGCATCAAGCCGGGTTCTATCCTTGAGATTGCATAAGGAGGTACGCGATCTCCTCTCTTTTGGGTAGTGGGTCTTGAGCCCCTTTCTTGGTCACAGTCATAGCACCGGCGGCGTTGGCAAAACTGATAGCGTCTTCCATGGGCAGCTCATCGGCCAACGCCAGGGCCAAAGCCCCGTTGAAGGCATCGCCCGCTGCCCTAGAATCTACTGCGGCCACGGAGAAAGCGGGAAAGGCTTGCACACGATCTCTTTGAACACAGCAGGCTCTTTTTCCCCCAGGGTGATGATCACGTGTGCCCGGCACCGGCTTCGAGAAGCTTGCTGGCAGCCCGATTGGCGTCAGTCAGGTCCTCAGCCATGTCGCCGGTGAGTGTTCCAGCTTCTACCTCATTGGGGGTAAGGATGTCAACGAAACCGAAGATCGCTGTACTAGCTTAATGAAAATATCCCCATTACGAAAAGCCACATTGTAGCAATGGGTCAGAGAGAGCCAGAGGTCCCATCTGTTAACGATGGTGATCGGTTGTTGGTTGAATTTCTCCTCTGAAAGACGTCAGCCCTTGTGCCAATATTTCGACAGCTGATGAAATTTTGACAGAAAGAATAGAGTGATAGAGGCTAAGTAAAGCCCTGTTAAGAAAGGTATCCCAACAGGGCTTAAGGAGGAAAGAGTGAAGGAAAAAAATAGCTCCCAACCCCTTCAATAATTGACAAAAGCAATTGCTGTGCCACATTCACATTGATTTTGTGATTTAATGAACCACTGCTAGCCCATATTTGACTTCTTGACCAGATTCAGGACAGAGCTTAGGCCCCCCCTGTGCGACTATTGCAGAGCAAGGGCGAGCTCTCGCAAAAATAGGGTGTGACAGTCCCCAAGGAAAAACAGAGAAAATCAGAGAAAAATCTTGACAATTATTTTTTTAATTGTAAATTTAGAATCATTAAACTTAGTTTTTTGAACCTAAAAAAGGTAGGGACTATGAATAGCAAACAGGCTGCTGCCATTTCCACGGATAAACTTACACCAACCATGGAAGATTATTTGGAGGCCATCTATAATCTTTCCCAGGAAAAGAAGGTTGTCAGGGTAAAGGATATTGCCAAAAGGCTTGGGGTTAAGATGCCCACGGTCACTAGTATGCTAAAGTCCCTCGGCGAGAGAGGCATGATTGACCATGAAAAATACGAATACCTCGAGCTTACCGGAAAGGGCTCTGATATCGGAAGTGAGATAGATCAAAGACATCAAACCCTCAAGGCATTTTTGACCGATATCTTAAAGATAGACCATGATCAGGCAGACAGCGATGCCTGCAAGATGGAACATGCTGTCAGTCCTGCTACGCTTGAAAGCATTGTGGAATTTATGGCATTTATCGAAAATTGTCCCAGGGGTGGAAATGACTGGTTAGAACTCTTCAATGAATACAGGAAACATGGCGCTCCACGGGACAAGTGCCTGGAGAGAATGAAGCGGTTTGCTCACGAATACGATGCCAAGATAAAGGATATGGAAAGAGAAAGATGATCCAATGACTTCTTTATGCAGCGTGAGGATGAGCGACCTGAAACTAGGAAAGGAATATGATTTATGCCTCATAGAGACCTCATTACGTTGACTCGAATGCAAACGGGGCAGAGCGGTCAAGTGGCTGAAATTAGAGGCGGATTTGGCATGGTCGACCGTCTAAATGCTCTCGGTATTATCCCGGGAAAGAGAATAACCAAGATCAGTTCTATGTTTGCACGAGGACCAGTAGCCATCGAGGTAGATAGGGGTCAGGTGGCTATAGGCTACGGCATGGCTAATAAGATAATCATTCAGCTAGATCAAACAAGATGAGGAAGATACTACTGGTAGGCAATCCCAATGTGGGCAAGAGTGTGCTGTTCTCCCGTCTGACCGGAGTGCATGCAACCGCCTCCAATTATCCAGGCACGACAATAAGCTACACTCAAGGCTTTCTGAAACTGGGAGAAGAAAAGGTTGAGGTTATTGATGTGCCTGGAACCTATACCCTGGAGCCAACCTCTGAAGCGGAGGACATAGCTCTCCAGATGCTCGACACAGGAGATATAGTCATAGATGTGGTTAATGCGACCAATATGGAGAGGAGCCTTTATTTGACCTTGCAGCTCTTGGAGAAAGACACTCCAGTAATTGTGGCCCTGAATCTGTGGGATGACACTAAGCATCGTGGAATAGATATTGATTTGGACAAATTAAGGCAATTCTTAGGGGTACCGGTTATCCCTACGGTGGCGGTAAGTGGCGAGGGGATAAAGGACCTGGTGGAGCATATTCCAAAGGCTACATCACCGGACGCTCCCGTGCGCACTCGTGATGAGCGATGGGCTGCCATCGGCAGCATCATAGACCAGGTTCAGCATATTGAGCATCGCCATCACACGTGGCTTGAGCGTTTACAGGATGCCAGTGTCAAGCCACTCCCCGGGGGCATGATAGCTGTGGTTATTCTCATCTGTGCCTTTCTGGTAATCCGTTTCATTGGCGAAAGCCTCATTGGCTACGTGCTTGACCCCCTCTTTAACAACCTGTGGGCACCGGTAGTAATCTGGCTCAGCAATCTTATGGGTGGTAGTGGCTTCCTCCACGATATCGTGGTGGGCACAGCAGCCGGAGGCGAAGTGAACTTTGTTGAGTCCTTTGGACTGCTCACCAGTGGACTCTATGTCCCCTTTGCCATGGTCCTGCCTTATATTATATCTTTCTACCTCGTGCTTGGCCTGCTTGAGGACATAGGATACCTACCGAGACTGGCGGTTTTGATGGATACCATCATGCACTGGCTCGGATTACACGGATATGCGATCATTCCTACTCTGCTGGGGCTTGGTTGCAATGTGCCGGCTGTTTTGGCTACCCGTATCCTGGAAAGTAAAAGAGAAAGGTTTATCGCCTCAACACTGGTATCAATCGCAGTGCCCTGTGCTGCCTTACAGGCGATGATTTTCGGCTTGGTGGGTGAGCGGGGAGGCCAGTATGTCGCTATTGTGTACGGGAGCCTGTTTGTAGCCTGGGTTATTTTAGGGGTTATACTCAACCATGCGGCAAAAGGATTTAGCCCCGAACTCTTGATTGAGATACCGCCCTATCGTCTGCCGCCATGGCGAATCGTACTGCAGAAGCTGTGGATGAGGGTCTATGGCTTCCTGGCAGAGGCTATCCCCATAATTCTGGGTGCTATTGTGGTAATAAATATGCTTTATTCCCTGCGCGTATTTGATGCCATTGCCAGTTTTACGGCACCGGTAGTCACCGGGCTCCTGGGACTTCCCAAAGAAGCGGTAACATCTCTGATCATTGGCTTTCTGCGTAAAGATGTGGCTTTGGGCATGCTGGCTCCTCTCGCATTGACAGCCAAACAACTGGTGGTGGCCAGTGTAGTTCTGGCTATGTTCTTTCCGTGTATTGCTACCTTTGTTGTTCTCCTAAGGGAGCTTGGAGTGGTGTATTTGTTGAAATCAGCCGGGGTAATGATTCTGGCTGCTCTCATAACTGGTGGGGTGCTAAACCTCATTTTATAGGCAGAATTTTGATGACGAGCGGCTAAAATCCTCCCCTTTGTTACTTTTCCGGGGATAGAGTCCCTTATCTCTTGACATAAGAACCACAGAACTGAAAGCTCATGAATGAGTGAAACAACGGGCAGGATTGTTGGAAGGAGAAGATGGTGGCTGATGACTGATTTGCCCAAAGATTACACGGACATTGAAGTACGGATTCGTGATATGTAATAATAGAAGGGGAAAAGGATCATATTGCATTTGAGGAGCATTGCTAAGAGAGGAAAAGAAAAATGAGAGACCACCCCTTTTTCAAGGACACGCCGAGAAAGACCCTGGATATGGCGGGCCAACCCATGGAGTTGCCAGTCTTTTATTATGATGTTCGCTTTGTCACCGCCATTTTTACTGCTAAAACCAGCGCTCTGAAAAAACTGCTGCCCCATCCCAGGTTCAAGCCCATCCAAATCTGGCCTGGCACCGGTATGCTTGGAATCGCTGCCTTTGAATACCACGACACCTCAATCGGGCCTTATAACGAGATAGCAATCTCAATCCCCATCAAATTTCCATCCAGATTCGTCGTTCCAGGACTCTCTGCACTCAAAATGATGCGAAAGAATCTCTTCCCTGTGTACATTCATCACCTTCCTGTTACCACGCAAATTGCGCTCAAGGTCGGAATCCATTTCTATAACTATCCTAAATTTCTGGCCGAGGTTACGTTCCATGACCGGGATGAGAGCCTGGAAGTAATCCTGAAGGAAAAAGATGATCTTATCTTGAAACTGCTCGCTAAAAAGCTCTCTCTCAAGAGATCAGCCGGGTTTGAATTTCACACCTATTCAATCAAGGATAATGTGGTGATGCACACACTGATTGAGGGATGGGCGCCAAAGTTTGGAGCGGTGAGGATGGGCAGTGTTGCCAAGCTTGAGCTAGGCGAGCATGCGATCAGCAAAGAGCTTGCTGAGCTCAACCTGAGCAAAACTGCCCGGAGCGGACTCTACGGCGAAGGGGTGATGACCAAACTCCACGACCCGGATCAGCGCTGGAATACCGATACTCTAAAGATTATTTCTGGCTAGATGCACATCATTATGAATAGGACCGGATAAACCAATGCTCAGTTTCCACTCCCCTTCCTCCCCAAGCCCTTGCAACAAGGTTCTCAATCGACATTCGCCTTGATTGGATTATATTAGTCAACATCTGTATCCTTTTCTCCTAATTCTGATTGTAACAAGGCATAGCTCGCGAATTCACCATAGTGACCGTCATTACCCTCGTCATTTCCTATGGCAAAATCACTGCAAATCTGTTATAGATCGCTTCTTTACTATGATTAAACGATGATCTTGATGGCATGATGGCTTTCAGGGCAAAATCCTCACAATCGCATCTATTCTACGGCTGGTATATCCTGGCCTCCTCCTTTGTTATCCTTTTTTTCAACTCAGGAGCCCGTTTCTCTTTTGGGGTAATGTTCAAACCGATGCTTGTAGAATTTGGCTGGAATCGGGGTTCCATTTCTCTGGCCTTTTTCCTCAATATGACGATCTACGCCCTGTCCCTTACCGTGGTCGGGAGGTTTTATGACCGTTATGGTCCCAAATGGGTGATCATCATCTCAACCATTTTTCTCTCAATCGGGTACGCGAGTATTTCTATCATGGGCTCCTTCTGGCAATTTCTCTTATATTACGGAATAATAGCAGCTATTGGTCTGGGTGGAACATCGGTGCCTTTTGTTGCGGCTCTGATGAGCAAATGGTTCGAAAAGGGCCGCGGTCTTGCCATAAGCTCGGCCCTCTCCGGTAATAGCCTGGGGCACTTTGCTTTGGTTCCTCTATTTACTATTATCGTGTTACGATATGGCTGGAGGGTATCATATCTCAGCATTGGTATAATTATGTTAATGGTAAATATCAGCCTTGCGCTGGGGGTGATTAAGGGCGATCCAGATGATCTTGGACAAAAGCCTCTTGGCTCTGGAAATGGAGACCACGCAAACGAACAAAAGGATCAAAGCCCCTCAGAGGTGAATCCTCGGGATCTGGGATTGAAGGAGGCTCTGCACACCTATTCTTTCTGGCTCTTTCTTATTGTTATGTTCGTCTGTGGTGGTGGCGATTTCCTGGTGACCACTCACCTGATCCCCCTGGTTACCGATTATGGCATTTCACCCACTACAGCAGGCAACATGCTGGCCTGGTATGGGTTGATGAGTCTGGCCGGGGTTCTTCTTGCCGGACCTGCTTCGGATCTGATCGGGAATAAAATTCCCATTGTCGTTACCTTTATGCTGCGGTTCTTTTTGTTTCTCCTGATCCTTAAATACCAGAATCTTGTCTCTTTCTATATCTTTGCCTTAGCTTTCGGCTTTACCCATCTTATCACAGCGCCGCTCACAGTTACTTTAGCCGGAAGACTATATGGATTCTCACATGTTGGCCTTCTTACTGGTTTTATCACCACGATCCACCATTTAGGCGGCGGGTTCTGGGCGTATCTGGGAGGCGTGATCTTCGATCAGACAGGGAGTTATCGTTTGGCCTTTGTTCTTTCGGCGATCATGGCGTTTGTCGCTGTTCTCAGCGGCATTCTTATAAAGGAGAGAAGACATCAAGCTCCTCCTGTCGTGCACAGCAATGATTTGGCGGGCAGTTGACATACTGCCGCCGAAATCCCTTTTCGGTTGGGCTGGAACGTTCTTGGTTAATCTAAGGCTTCCTCCAAAACGAAACCTGTTTCTTTTTATACTAGCCAAGCTCTTGAGCCGCAGGAGGCCACTGAACCACCGGACGCTGAAACACTTTCTTGCTTGACACAAAAGCCGCTCTCCCCTATATTCCCTTTCCCAACAAATGCGTGTAGCTCCGGGCAAAAAACAAACGGTTATTCCCTCGATGTGTGATAATACCGTTACCACGGCGATGTATCCCCTTTTGATTTTTTCATCTCTGGGCAAGACGAAAGACAAAAAAGCTAAAGGAAATGAAACTCAATGATTTCCAATGAAAAAAAGATTATCATTGTTACATCCTACTGCCATTTCTTGTCTCATTTCTACATGCTCATCTTTCCCTCGCTCGTGATACCCCTCACCAGGTATTTTGAGATGCCAATTCCCGAGGTTCTGTCGCTTGGTTTTCTCATGTACCTGCTTTTTGGCCTGGGTGCACTGCCTATGGGTATCGTGACTGATTTGTGGAACGGGAGGCGAATGCTGACTCTGTACCTGGTTGGATTGGGAGCCTTTTCTTTACTTGCAGGTGCAGCAAGACAGCCAACATTTCTTATGATGAGTCTAACCTTTATTGGTGTTTTCGCCTCTATCTATCATCCTGCGGGCATGGGGCTTATCAGTAAAGGATGCAAGAGGAGGGGGTATGCGCTTGGAATAAACGGCGTTTTTGGAAATCTTGGCCTTGGGCTTGCCCCCATTGTTACTGGGATTATTACATATTGGTTTGGATGGCGTACCATCTATCTTGTTTTGGGTGTTTTTGTTTTGTTATCCAGCATTATACTGTTTGTTGTGCCTATTGATGAAACCCCGGTGCAAATCGTGGCATCCGATACCGAGGGAGATAAAAAGCAGTATCTGCCGTATTTTGCTTTGCTGTGTGTATGTATGATGTTAGCAGGGTTCTGCTTTCGCGGCACATCTGTGGTTATACCAGCCTACTTTGAACAGGCTGTGCCCTTTCTAAATAATATCCTAGACAATTTATCTTTTATCAAGCCCTCTGGCACAAAGACCTTAGCTGCCACCGCACTTACCTCGTTTGTGTATTTTTTTGGCATGCTCGGACAGATGACAGGAGGGCGACTTGCAGATAAAGTTGATCTGCGACTTGGCTATTTCTCGTTTCATCTCATCGCCCTCCCTTTTATGGTGCTCATGACGCAGTTCACCAATATCCCCTTGTTTATCTTTACGATGGGCTATCTGTTCTTTGCCCTTGGCATGCAACCTATTGAGAACAGTCTGGTTGCCCGACTTACGCCTGAAAGACTCCGTTCAACAAGCTATGGTTTCAAATTCATTTTCACCTTTGGTGTTGGCTCTTTATCGGTTTTTACAGCGAAACAGCTCATTGAACACTATGGTTTTGTATATGTCTTCTGGCTTCAGGCCGGTGTTATTGTTTTGCTTCTGTTAACTATCGCTCTCCTCATATTCCTGACGCGAAACGACACATTTCGAAATTAGACTCCCAGGCAGGCCTCCTTTGCTTTTGATGCCTATTCTATCCTCTCTTTTCTTGCCGGACGTCTTTGCGCTTCCAAATCCTGGACCGTGGTATGACCAGCTAGTCGGTTGTGCCATGCTCTTTCTATCTGCAACAGCGCGCTGGTCACTCAAGCCGCTGGGAGAGACTGGGCTATGAGAGTTATCTGTGGGGGTTTTTGAGTTCCCTTATCTTCTCCAGGGTGTCTTTATAGGTATCGCTCTTGGAGGGGTTCAGCTGCATGGCCCTGAGAACAAGGCTTTCCGCTTTATCCAGGTTCTTTCTTTGCGCGTAGTAAAGCCAGGCAAGATTATTATAGGAATCAGCGTTCTGGGGTTCTTTCTTTATTGCCTTTTTGTAATATTTTTCTGCTTTATCCAACTCATTTTTTTGAAAATGTGCGTTGCCGAGATAAAGGTAAGCTACCGGCCGCTTTTTGGCTGCAACTTCATATTCCTTAATGGCGTTGTCAAATTCACCCTTTTTCTCGTAGGCAATGCCTAACTCCAGGTGCTCTTCTGGTGAAAGCGGATCACTAAGAATCGCAAAGTGCGGCATGACACAGCCCGCACATATGAAGAGCATCCCAAACGTCACCAAAAGAGGGCGTCTCATTCTCACCTCGGAGTGTGTTCGGTTTTTGGTTGGGTTTTCGAATAGATGCGAAGGGTCCACCGGTCGGTTCGATCCCAGCGGGAAAGGAAATAATTCCATGTGATGAGCTTTTCGCGGGCCTTGGCAGAGTTAACTATGACACCATCCGGGTTATAGCCCACCACAACCATATAGTGGTTATTGCTTATATTGGCAAACCCGAGGTCCACCATGACAATAAGAGGCACACCCCTATCCACAGACCGCCGGATATCATCTGCGCTGCCACTGTACCATCTGGCAGCAAAGCCCTTTCGCCGGGCATAGAGCACCATGTCAATCGTAACCGTACCACGAATGCTTTTCCGAAAGATGGCATCGGCAACCTCATCCGGTGTTACATCTTCACCATAAAAGGTGAGCACCTCGGCAAGGGAGGCTGGACCGCATTGAAAGTCAAGCTGGGCATAGAAAGGCACATTTTTCACCTTTCCAGAGTCAATGGAGGCCGCTAAATCCGAAGTCGTGCCCCCCGGCCGCGCCACACATCCAAAGAGGACAATGAACAGGGAAAAGACAAGGACCGCCATGCACAGAGCGCGCGGGTGAAAGGCTTGCCGAAACGCCTTTTCTGGGTGCCCTTCCGACCTTCGCACCTGTCCTATGGCCTCTTATTGAATGACGATCCGCTTATTAGTAAAATAGAGTACAGCAATGACGGCCAGTACAATGACCAGAATCCACACAAGACTGCTTCCCCCTGAGGTAAGCGAATCAAGCTGAGTGGCAAATTGGTGAAGCTCGCTATCAGAAAGCTGATCGAGCCGGGAATTGATTTCCTGGTCGGTATATCCCAGGTCCTTGAGCCGCTCTTTGATGAGCTTCTGCTCAAGAACCTTCTGCACCGAGGCCATGTCCTTGTGCCTAGCACTGCTGGCAAAAGACTCGTCCGACGGAACAAAAGAGGCCTCAATCCTAGGGACAACGCTGAAAATCCCCATCAAAATGACCAGTAGCATTGCAATTCGGCGCGTTAAAACACTGTCCTTGAATTTGCGCATAACCATACTCCTTTCTCTCAAATGTGCTCTGAAAAATAGAAATCCGCAGATCAGAATCTGCACACCAGCCAAAAGCGCACTCAAACTAACACACTATAGAATTTTTTGTCAAGGCTTGTGAGCACATGAAGGCTTTTGACCTTGACATGTGAGCCTCACATCCCTAAACTTCCTTGGCCAAAAAGAAACAACTATGCCTTTAACTCTAATCACATAGCCCGATGATCACGCTCGAACATATAACTGTGAGCTTAGATCCTGAGAAAATCAAGAGAAGACTGCATATGGAAGAGATGGGGGATTGGGGTCCTGGGCAAACCTTGATTGAGACTGCTCAATCCCTCATCTCGGCCAGGGCGGCCTATAAGATTTGTTTTATCGAGGCAAAGCATGAAGGTGTAATAGTGATAGACGGGATCCGGTTGACCAGCAAGGTTCTCCGCAAGAATGTGGATAAAGTGGAACGGATTTTTCCCTATGTCATCACCATTGGCAATAAGCTAGAAGATAAGGCCAGAGCATATGAGGACCTATTGGAACAATACTGCCTGGATACAATTGGGAATGTGGCACTGAACCTGGCTCAGAAATACCTTGAATATCATTTGCGTTCCAGATATGCCCTTGGTGAGGTATCCTATATTGGCCCAGGTTCCTTACATGATTGGCCCATCGAGAACCAAAGGCCGCTGTTTTCAATTCTCGGGGATGTAGAGGCGTCCATTGGTGTAAGGCTGGAAGAGAATTTTCTTATGATTCCGACTAAGTCATTATCAGGTATCTATTTCCCAACGGAAATAAGATTTTACACCTGTCAACTGTGCCCACGAAAAGATTGTGGGGCACGAAGGGCAGCCTACGATGAAAACCTGGCTAAAGAGTATGGGATTTGAAAAATAATTGTTCCTCCCCCGTAATCCCAGTTCCCTCCTAACGAGCCGGGGGTTAAGGTGTGTGTTAAAAACCTATACCCATGATTCGCACTGGGACAAAGAAAATCGGACAAGGGCATTGGCCAAAAATAGTGAATCGTTGAAAAGGGAGCTTCTTGTCACCCAACCCGACGTTGCACAGGGCCACATTCCCGTTTCTAACATCTGTGGCGAAGGCTGGTCGGGGCGAGAGGATTTGAACCTCCGACTCCCTGCTCCCAAAGCAGGTGCGCTACCAGACTGCGCCACGCCCCGAATATAGTAACTTTAATACCGTATTTTGGCGTAAGAAATCAAGGAAATTGTAGAAAACCGAACCTTCACCCCGCTATGCCAGATATCTTTTTATTGACTTTGCAATGTTTAGATAATATTTATTTTCCAAACAGATATGAGGAATTAACAACCACCATGAAAGATATTCAAAACGAAAAGGATCATCGCAATATTTCTATAGACAAGGTTGGGGTAAAGGACATCAAGTACCCAATAACCGTGCTGGATAAAGCAATAAAAACCCAACAAACTGTAGCCGTGGTCAATATGTACGTCGATCTACCAAGAGACTACAAAGGCACACACATGAGTCGGTTTGTCGAGATCCTGAATGAACACGATAGAAGGATCTCGATCAAAAACTTTCATGAAATCCTCTCCACCATGAAACAACGGCTCGATGCTGAAAGTGCCCATATGGAAATCTCCTTTCCATACTTTGTAATGAAGACTTCTCCGGTTACCCACAGCCAGGGGCTGATGGAATATCAGTGTACATTCAAGGGTAAGCTGAACAGGGGCAAGGATCTGGTGCTCATGATAACGGTTCCTATAACCACCCTGTGCCCGTGCTCACGAGAGATAAGCGATTTCGGCGCCCATAACCAGAGGGGAGAGGTTAGATTGCAGGTGAGGTTTAAGAGATTTATGTGGATAGAGGATCTGATACAACTTGTTGAAGAGACTGCCTCCTGCGATGTTTATTCTGTGTTAAAGAGAGAGGACGAGAAATTCGTAACTGAAAAGGCCTTTCAAAATCCTAAATTCGTTGAGGATATAGTCAGGGATATAGCCGAGAAACTCGAGCAGGATGAAAATGTAACCTGGTTTGCCGTCGAGTGTGAAAATTACGAATCCATTCACAACCACAATGCATACGCATACATAGAACGGGATAAATCTGTCAGTTGACTGTCGTCGGTTGTTCGTTGCTGGATTAAACGGGAAGTAGATGATGTCAAGATTGTCGGGAGAAAGCTTTATGGCTAAGACGGGCCTTGAGAATGTTCGTATTCATAATTTCGCAGAAGCAGCAGACCTTCCTTGGGACTCTCTATTCGAGGTGAAACGATGGCCTTGGGGGATACAAAGCGAATCTCCTTGTGGAAAGAGAGGTAAATCCCATACTCCTAAACCGAGTGCCCATACGAAGGTGGTGGGGAAGAAACCAACGGAGAGTGGACAACTGATAAAATACAACTAACAAAGGAACAGAAACATGGCTGAAGATCTGAAGAAGATGTACAGAACTGTGATGGATGACCATTTTCCACCTCAGATTTCTATTCATTTTGGAGAACAAATACTGACATACAGGAAAAGAACCTGGAAGATACCCGATGAGCGTTCAGGCGAATTGATCGAGAAAGGCCTCCGGTATGGAGAAAACCCGGGCCAGGAAGCTGCCCTGTATGAGCTGATAACAGGAAATCTTGTGCTGGGTGAATGTCATTTTATTGAACCAGAAAAAGGCCTGGTTTCGGCCATAACCGAAGAGCAGATGATCCAGAGTGGAAAGCACCCGGGAAAAATCAATCTTACCGACATAGACAATGCCCTCAATATATTGAAGTACCTTTCCTCAGAACCGTCTGTTGTAATTGTTAAGCATAATAACCCCTGCGGCGTTGCCTACGGTTCCACCATTGCCGATGCCTATCAAAAGGCAAACATGGCAGACAGAATAGCAGCATTTGGGGGTTGCGCAGCCTTCAGTAGAGCCATCGATAAGGAGACCGCAGAGCTCATCAGCGAGAATTATCTCGAGGTAGTAGCGGCGGCTGAGTTTGAAGATAAGACCGTATCTATCCTGAGCAAGAGCCCAAATCTCAGAATCATCAAAATCAGCAAGATTGCTAGGTTAGCCGAATATAGAGAAAAACGGTTCGTTGATTTCAAAAGCCTCATTGACGGGGGGATAATTCTGCAGCAATCCCCGATAAATGCCATTAGATCGCCCGACGATTTCACATTGGCTTCTGTAGAATACATGGGAAAACAGTACAAAATCGCCCGAAAACCCACTGCTGACGAATACGCCGATATGCTCTTTGGATGGCAGGTAGAACAGGGCATAACATCGAACTCCGTTATCTATGTTAAGAATGGGGTAACAGTTGGTATTGGTACCGGGGAACAGGACAGGGTTGGTGTGGCAGAGATAGCCATTTACAAGGCCTATACCAAGTATGCGGATTCCCTCTGCTTCAAAACACACGGCATCCCCTATAAACAGTTGCAAGCTGACATCCAAAAAGGCAAGGGAGACGCAGCGCTCCGGGAGGAAATAGATAAGACAACTGCAGAGGCCCACGGTGGACTCACCGGTTCAGCCATGGTATCAGATGCGTTCTTTCCGTTCAGAGACGGAGTGGATGTGGCCATAAAAGAGGGGATAAGGGCCATTGTTCATCCAGGAGGCTCCCTGAGAGACTTCGAGTCAATTGAGGCCTGTAACGAGGCAGATCCTCAGGTGACCATGGTATTTACCGGTCAGAGGGCCTTCAAGCACTAAAGGGTGCTGCCAGCGTTCAAAAGCTGCAACACGAAAGCAGGGATTTAAAGGAGCCATTTCCCACCATTTAGCCGCCTGCGGTAGGTTCCCTCACCTTGTTCTGGCTATCTCTCGTATTATCCTTGTTCTTCCTTACCAGAGGAAACTTATGGGAATAGGGGCTGTCTGTAATGACCATCTGTACAGCCTGGTTGGTTCTGTTATTTATCAAGATGGGACCAATGAGATTTGCGGTCATGTTGTCCGGTGAGCTACTTGGGATATTAACAACCACATATAACTCTAACGTGCCCTTGTCCTTTTCCTCAATCCAGGACATTTCCTCCAGTGTATCATCTATGGGGACAGAATAGCCAGGTTCAAACAGGAACGGGCTGGTAATCACAAAGGCAAGCGCTGGATCATCTACAGACTGGTACCAGAAAAAGGGTGAATTCTCTCTGTGCTGGAGGATAACATAGCGCTTTTCATCAGCAAATCCGAGCATACCAAAGGGCATGGTAATGATCTTCTCTTTCCCTATGGTGATAGGCCCAAATCTTGTGGTGTCAATCTTCATAGTTTCCTATCCATGGGTCTGTCAGTTTGCAAAAGCGTAGCTGCCTCGGAGAGATCAGAGGCAGTTACTGCAGATGATACCAGATTCTCTCTTCTAATTCTCTCATATATCTCTTGCCGGTGAATACTGATACCCTTTGGTGCTTCAATACCGAGCTTAACCTGCGCACCTTTGATTTCAAGCAGACTAATGACAATATCATTGCCAATATTGATCCGTTCACCTAACTTCCTTGTCAATATAAGCATAGCCCATCCATGGCTTTGGTAGAGGTGTCAGGTCTTGACCTGACCGCTGTTAGGTCAAAAAATCAACCAGACTCAATTTCATAACCCTGGCAGAAGAGGCCAGAGCAGCCTGAAAGACAACCTGTCTGGATTGCAACTCGAGGATTGCCTCGGCCATGTCCGCATCCTCAATCTTGGATAGCCTCTCCGTACTAGTGAGAGTCCAATCCTGAAAGATCCTCTCTTTCATATCCATGCGGACCATCTTTGAGCCAATGCTCGATATCTTTGTGGTAATATGACCAAAATATTTATCAAGATTGGTCATCGCTGCGCTAATTCCACCGACATCATTGCCCTCCAGGGCATCTTTCAAATCACTCACAGTGGTGAAAAGAGTTTCAAACACCGCCTCCCCGTCACTTCCAACCTCGACGGTGGTATCATTACCTATCTTAATGGCAAACACGTGATTATCTCCATTATACGTTCCATCCTGATCGAATGGTATCGTGTCGGTCTTCCACCCTGCAAAAACATACTGACCATTGACCTCTGTATTGGCCAAAGAAACGAACTCCTCAATCGTATTCTGCACCATTTCTGCTGCCATGGCTCGCTGTTCAGGGGTGATGGTCCCATTAACCATCTGAACACACAAGGCTCTCGTATCAGAAATCAGATTCTGCACCTGGCTCAGGGCGCTTTCACTGGTAGCCAGCCAGGACCTTCCCATATCTATATTGCGTCCTAATTGTTCAAGGTTTGAAAGAGCAGATCTAACATTTAGTGCCTCGGAAAGCCTTACCGGATCATCAGAAAGATCTGTGATGCGTTTACCAGTCGTGACGACCCTGTTGGCCTTGTTCAGTTCCTCGTTAATCCTGCCCAAGTCAAATTTAACCATATCATAGACGGTCTTATTGGCTACCCTCATGGCAGTCTACTCCCCTTTGCTACTTGGTGCTGAGCAGCTCGTCAAGCATTTCATCAGAAACACTAATGAGCTTGGCTGCTGCTGTATAGGCATGCTGAAATTTCATGAGGTTTGTCATCTCTTCATCAAGGGACACGGCTGAAATGGTATCCCGTATCTCACCGAGTTTATTGACCATCACCTCACTAAAGCCCCTGCCTCTGGAGATGCTCGCAGAGGTGATCCCCATGGAACCTACCATACCGTGATAGTAATGCTCAACGCTCGTGTTAACCGTTCCCTCTGTGTTTCCGTTTATCCTGTCACATATCCATTGACCAATGTCCATGGATGTGTATTGGAGGTCAGCAATAGCCAAGGCATTAGTGTTGTCTCCCGACGCATAGCTACCATCGGCTTGTATCTGGGCGGCAGCAATATAGTTCCTATCGTTCAAAACTGTATTCATGCCCATGGATCCGGCGCCGACTCCTTTGAAAAAGGTATTCACACCGATGGCTCCCAGAATATTACTCGTATCATCTGAGAAGCCAAAGGCATAATCACTACCAGCAGTAAATGTTATGGCATCACCTGAGACGCCTACTGTAACCCCAGTTAGCCCAGCCGCTGTTATCTGGTTATTGATAGCGGTAGCCAGATCAGAGAGTGTAGAGCTTCCATTCAGGCTGCTCAGGTCCACGGAAACAGAGTTCATTACAGGGTTGGCTGGATCTGTTCGGTCTTCAATCCAGAGCTTGAAACCATTAGCAATGAACTGAATCTCGGTTCCAAAGTCGAGACCATCCAGGTCGGTGCTTGTTTGATAGGTACCGGTCAGGGCACTACCCGGCTCAAAAAGGTGGAGCCCCACACCCTGGGTATGCTGATGGTTGATAGCCCAGATGAATTCTTTGGCCAGGGCATCGAGGTCAAGTTTGTATTTGGCGATGACTTCATCTCTCATAGCAAGCCATCCGCCCAGCTTCCCATTGCTGATATAGTCTGTAAGGTCCACCACGGCATTCCCCGAACTCTGCCATGTTACCCTATCTCCAGTGACTCCCCCCATCTCCAGGTCATAGCTGTCATTTCCCTGAACCAGAACACAACCCTTGGCTGTGATAACAGTAAGCGATCCGTTGCTCTGCTGAAAAGTCTTGACATCCATGTATTCTGAAAGTTCCGAAACAAGACTGGTGCGCTTATCTCTTAGGTCATTAGCGACTTTCGACGCTTCGAGTCCCACGATTTTAGTATTGATATCAGCTATTTCTCTTGTAATTTCATTGATTCTACCAACACCCACGTCCACGGCGCTGGTCAAATCTGTTTCAAGATTTGTCAGCTCAGCTTCAAGATTGTTAAATTGCCGTGACAGCAAGATACCATGCTGATAAAGTGCGGTCCGTTCAGAAGCCCCGGCAGGATGGTTTGCAAGGTCGTGCCACAAAGTCCAGAACTCTGCCAGCATTGCGCTAATACTGGTTTCGGAATTTTCATTAAACAAGCCCTCTAAAATCTGCATGTAACCCTCCATCTCTGTGGAGGAGGCCATGCTCGATTCTTGCTGCATGAGCTGGTTTTCGACAAATTGATCTGTGGCCCTGGCTACATCTGTTGTGTCCACGCCCTGGCCAAGTAGCACCCCACCATAGGCCGCAGGCTCTTTCGCCTCGATCACCGGGCTCTGCCTGGAATAACCGGGCGTATTTACGTTGGCAATGTTGTGGGCGGTCACATCTATGCCATGCCGCTGGGCAGAGAGAGCGGTTTTTGCTATATTCAATACCAAACCTAGGCCTGACATGATCAAGCCTCCCTGCTGAGCAGAACATTAGCACCAGATCTACTCCAATGACATTTCTCGTCATACAATATCTTGGATTTGGTCTTGCCTGTTAGAATCGACATCATCTCATCCAGAAACTGGAGCGAATCATCGATAAAGATCATGTTTTCTTTCCGTATGACCTCAATCTCGCCCTTCAATCTCAAAAGTGTCTGAAAGAGTTTTTGAAAGGCAGCCTTATGTTCCTCAGGCAGCAGTTCAAGAATCTGATGAGAATCAAGAAACCCGTGATCTATCTTTGAATCAAGAGTAGAAACGATGTCCTCTCGAATAGATTCTATCTTCGAGCATATCTCCTCCTTCTCCTTAGAAATGCTCCATAGTGAATCCAGATCTATATTTATTAAGGATTCCCTTTCTTTCTTCAGACAATGAAGTAGATCATTGGAGAGGATTATCTTTTTGTGAAAAAGGCCTTCAAGCAACTGAACACGGTGAGCGTCCATAAATAAACCCCCTCTTCTAGTTATCGGAAGATTGTTTGCTCAACTAAATAACTATTTTACTTATAAATTGTATGGGTTCACAGGTTCAGGGGTTCCTTATTCTTTTATTTGTTCAAAAAGCAACTCTCCAAGCCCGATACCCCCGCCCTGTGCGATCTCCAGGGCAAGCTTTTCATCAAAAATCGATTTGAAGATCTTACCCTCATTGCTTTCTCGAATGAGCCCCCCTTCACTAACGGTTTTTCTCATTGCTTTGAGCATATGGGAAACAAAAAGAGACTCAAATTCCAAGCAGGCCCTCTTCAGCCTCGCCTCTCGCACATCTTTATGCAATCCTATCCCACCTCGGTCCAATACAAGTCCATCAACCATATTCTTATCCTCTATATGATTTCCAGTTCCCCCTGGAGGGCACCTGCTACCTTCATGGCTTGCAAGATAGTGATCAGATCCCTGGGAGTAACACCAATTGCATTTAATGCCCTCACCAAATCACCAATCGTCCTTCCTTTCGGAATCAAAAGGAGCCGGTTTTTCTCCTCTTTAACTGCCACATCGGTCTCCGGGGTTACAACAGTGGCCCCTCCAGGTGCCACGACAACCCCTCCCTCTGTTTCGGTTGTGGTCGCCCCCTGCCTGGGTGGTCGTGGTGCAAAGGGAAGTGGCTGCGAAACCTTTTTGGTCTCTTTTATCTGAATGCTCAAATTTCCGTGGGCAACAGCAGCGGTTGAGACCCTAACATTTTCTCCAATGACGATGGTACCTGTTCTCTCATTGACAATAACCTTTGCCAACGAATCGGGTGTTACCTCAAGATCCTCTACTCTAGCAAGCAGGGAGACGACACTGTCTTGAAATGAGTCTGGAACCTTTATGGTTAGGGTGCCAGAGTCTATTGGTTTGGCAATATTCTCTCCCATTTCTGCGTTAATTGAATTGGCAACCCTGAGGGCTGTAACAAAATCCGGATTGTTTAAAATAATGGTTAACTCCGCTCTGTCTTTAAGTGACAAAGGAATCTCCCGTTCCACTGTTGCTCCCCCACTTATCCTGCCTACCGTAGGATGATTTTTTCCGACTCCTCCTCCAGCAGCCCCGCCTATCCTGAAACCACCAACGGATATCGGTCCCTGGGCAAGGGCATAGATTTTGCCATCGACTCCCTTCAGGGGCGTCAGAAGAAGGGTGCCTCCTTGGAGAGTTTTGGCATCACCGATAGAGGATACGAGCACGTCAATTTTTTTCCCTATCCTGGCAAATGGAGTTAGTGTAGCATTAACGATTACTGCGGCAACATTTTTGACCTTTACGTCTTGGGCGCTTACATGGACCCCCATCTTTTCCAGCATATTCACCAGGCTCTGGATGGTAAAATCTGTTCCCGCCTTGTCACCACTGCCGTCGAGCCCGATTACCAAACCATAACCAAAAAGCTGGTTTGACCTGATGCCTTTAATAGAGGCAATATCCTTTATCCTTGCCCCAAAAACCGCAGAGGTGAAAAAGATATTCAGAATAACGAGAATAAGAAACGAAAACCTAAAACGGCCATACATGATCAACTATCCTTCCTAACCAGCCTGGTTTTTGTTTGTCCGCCAAGGGACCAATGCCTGAATACGTTATCTTGGCATTGGCCACATAGGTAGAGGAAATCTCATTGTTTGGAGATATGTCCTCTGGCCTTATTATGCCCGAGAGGGCTATATACTGTGTTTCGTTGTTTACCTTGATCTCCCTCTTCCCCTGGATGAAAAGGTTTTCATTCGGGAGCACCTTAACAACCATAGCAGAGACATATGCCTTTACGTGGCCATCCCTGTCACTTGAACCCTTGCCATCAAAGCTCATTCCAAGCCCTGCCTTTATAAGGTCGTCCTCGCCAGGATTCTGGGCAAGCCTACTGTTTCTGTCAGCAAGGGCCTGCATGTAGCCCAAGAACTTGAGTTTCGCGTCTATGCTGGAGGATCTACTTGTTTTGGTGTTGGCATTCAGTTGTGCCTCTGGATCCTCTACAATCCTTACGGTGACAACATCTCCTACCATTGTTGCCCTCCTGTCCGGATAAAGCATAATGCCCCTTGCATCCGACCATAGTGATCCTTCCTCTACCACAGGATGTGCATATTCTGGAAATTGGGGCTCCTGTATTCTTTTGAGCTCAAATACATGAGATGTATTTGTGGGAAATAGAGCACATCCGGTAAAAAAAATGAACAGTATGCATAAAACACAATAGCTTTTGGTAACCATTTTTCTCCTCTAGAAATCTACTATTACTGTTGAACTATTAACTACCCTTGCGTATATCTTTTTTCTGCTCATGACGTTTTGAATCTTTATGAGCTCACCGAGGTAGCCTTTCTCCAAAACCCTACCAGGAACCGTGACCTTTAGGTTATCCGATTCTGCCACGATAGTTACCATATCGCCTCTTTTTAGAATCGGAGATCTTTCCAGCATCCATTCCTTAAGGCAGGTGTCTTCCCTTATGTTATGTTTTGCCATGAGTCCTAGCGCCTTGCTCATGTCGGTCACAATGTCTCGAGATAGGTTAGCAATGTTTCTTCTTGCAACATAAAGATCATCTCTTTCTATAATCTCACCCTTTTTGAGATTTCTACCACTGCAAACCACAGATTCAAAGATGTCAACCCAACCCGAGAGCTTGACTTGACTTTTTACCACCTTGTTTACGCTACAAAGAGCAACTAGTCTTACAAATCCTGCAAGTCTTCTTTTATCCTTTTGAAACACCCGAAAACGTATCTCTCCTTGAGGAACAGGGATATTACCAGAAACCTTGAATCTGGATACCGTTATATCAGATTTATCTTTTCCCAGACGGCGGCAGAGATGTTCCAAAAAGATTTCACGGAATGTGGCCTTTGGAATCGTTTGATACCCTCGGCTGGCTATCGCTCTGGTTCTATTATCATCAACTCCCGTTGCCCCAACCGACAAACAAATGCCAAAAAGACATGTCAAGAAAATCGTGATCAGTACGGCTTTCCTCATAGTATTACCTCTTGATATTATTGGCTATCTGCAACATGGAATCTGCTGTTTGTATGGCCTTACTGTTTGTTTCATAGGCCCTCTGTGCCATGATCATAGCAACCATCTCTTCGACCACATCTACATTAGACATCTCGACAAATCCCTGGGCGATTGTTCCTACACCATCTGAACCTGCTGTGCCAGAAATGCCCTCACCTGATGCATCGGTAGGCCTATACAAATTGTGTCCCACACTGAAGAGCCCAGCCGGGTTAGGAAAGGTATATACTTCAATAACCCCAAGTGAAGTCCCTGTACCTGCATGGTCAAACACGGTTAGGGTTCCGGTTTTGTCAATGCTAACAGAGACTGCATCTGTTGGGATCGTCATATCCGGTTGCAACCTGTCGCCATTTGAGGTAACGATATTCCCCTCGCTATCGAGCTTGAAATTGCCTGCCCTTGTATAGACCTCCTCATCACCGCTCAGCACCTTAAAGAACCCCTTCCCCTCAATTGCCAGGTCTAGTTCGTTTTTTGTCTCCTTAAAGTCTCCCTGCATAAACATCTTCTCAACGCCAACAGGCATAGTGCCCATACCAATGTGTATGCCAACGGGAATTTGGGTGCCAGCCGATGTTTCTGATCCAGCCTGTTTTATGGTCTGATACATGAGGTCCTGGAAATCTGACCTGCTCCTCTTAAAACCCACGGTACCCACATTGGCCAGGTTATTGGCAATGACATCGATCGTCATTTGCTGGGCAGCCATTCCGGTTGCTGCGGACCAGAGTCCTCGTAACATAATTATCTCCTCCCCTATCTATTGTAATCGACCAACTTCATTCACCATTTTGCTCGTTATCTCATCCATGACCTGAATTGCCTTTTGAGCAGACTCAAATACCCTGAGAGACATGACCATTTTAACCATTTCTCCTGTCGGATTAACATTTGATTGCTCTATGTAACCATTTTGAACATTGATGTTATCGGCAGTAAGTATGTCTCCCTCTTTTCCTTGGAACACATAGTATGAGCTGCCTTCTTTTCTAACAAGATCGGGGTTTCTGAAATCCGCTACAGAGATCGTATCTACTGGTTCATTGTCCACTACCACCCTCCCATCCCGCTCTATGGTCACGTTCTTTCCACTGATGCTGATAGGTCCGTTTTGACCGAGCACAGGATCACCATTGTGGGTTACCAGGGTACGATCCACATCAAGCTTGAATGCGCCATCCCTGGTGTATCTAATCCCCCTGGGTGTCTGGATCTTGAAAAAACCGGCAGTTTCCAAGGCAACATCCAGCTCGTTTCCCGTATAACGTATCGGACCAGGGGAAAAATCTGTGGTGGACCTGTTTTTCATGCTCAGTATTCGATCAAACGAGATGATATCCTTTTTAAAGGCATTTGTGTTAATATTTGCAACATTATTAGCGATAGTATCGAATCTGAGCTTTTGTGCCAATGAGCCATCAACTAACTTATAGATCCCTGATATCAATTTCTTTCACCCCGCTTTTGCTTTTCTAAATTCTTTTTTCACTTGGTGTATAGAGCAATATCAGTGCCAGCCCAAATAGCAGCCATAATCGTGTGTAACATACTAATAATACAGGAAAAATAAAATAGCATACCTGAAGCTGGTTACCTTTTGAAGGGGAAAAAAATGCCTACTGGAACTTTTCTCCCTTGGTAAGAGAATACACAAAGGCGAGTAATTCTGCGATAACAACGTAGAGGTGTGGGGGGATTTCTTGATTGATATCCAGTTGGGATAAAAGCTCTATCAGGTCAGGATCATCCTGGATGTATATGTTATGTTCCCTGGCAATTTGGATGATCCTCTCAGCCACTTCCCCCTTGCCTTTGGCTATTACCTGGGGTGCATTATCTACTTTTGCCTGATACTTAAGGGCAACCGCCTTCTTTTGTTTGTTTCTTGTTTTCATGATAGCTATTCAGCCACTAAGCCTGCCCTGGCGCGACTTCCTTGGAATATATTGCAATTTCTATGATATCTATCTAACTCAGACATATAGCCTAAAAATTGCATGCCAGGTCTGGGCGAGGGGCATAAAAGCACAAAGAAAAAATTAACAGAAATTGAATAACGGAGTTTTCTTAGGCAATCAGGTTTAGCGTATAGCCTTCATGCGGAATAATCTCTTGGATCAGTGACTCGCTAACCATCACCGGATCCTTGAGATGGCACTCCATGGACAGGACAGAAAAACCGCTTTCTTTTAGTCTATTGACAAGGAGCGGGATGCCTTTTTCAATATGTGCTTTGGTCTCCTTTTTGGTCAGCAAGAACCTTCCCTGTATCGCTTTCCCCTGAATGGAAAGATCTGCCCTCAGGGGTCCAAGCACGGATAAGTCCAACAAAAAGATAATCCTTGAGAGATCCTTACGAGCCTTTTTCTTTCGATGTTCACCCCGTTCCTTTTCGGGGAGCTGAATCAGTAACTGGCCAACGGTAAACACACCATGAGGAAGCTGGATCGGGACTGGGAGAAAAATCTTCCCTTCTTGCTCCAATCCAAGGTAGTTAAGGATCTGGATATGGGTAAGGGTCGATACCATTCTTTTCATAAGGACTGCACTTTCTCCCTTGAGGCCAAGGAATTTTGATGCCAGCCCTTTTAAATCCCCATCTACGAGCCTGGCAAGGTTATCTCTTCCAATCTTTTTATTGTGTAATGCCTCTCTAAGTTTTGCCTCCCAATTTATACCTGATTTGTCAATGAGAAGCCTGAGAAGGTCTGGCTCCGATTTTGAGAATAGTTCGCGCGACAAATCATCCATCAATTCCTTAAATCTGGAGAGGGACTCTCTTGAAAGCCCATATTGATCTATGTTCTCAGAGATAGTTTTCCATAGATTCTCCTTTACTGCAGACAGTATCCGAGCAATACCCGCGATATCTAGCTCAACAGGTTTTGTTCCGAGGAGCTTCAAAGTTAGAACAGGCAGCGTTTCTTGGACTTTCAATGATAAGATGCTCCCCTCGGCAAGTGGAACAGCGGTTCTAGCCATTACCCTTCTTCCTTTGATGAACAACAAGGCCTTGCCTAGAGAAGACGATTTCAGTACCGTTCCCTCAACAATTTCATTTTTGGATAGTGTGAGAAAGGATTCAGGATTTGCTTCTTTTTGAAGAGATATCTCGGAGGGTGAAGAGGATGGAGAAGTAACTTCTATCAAGATAGACCTTCTTTTTTACCTATCTCTGAAAGTTTTTGCTTTAGATGCAATACAAGTTTCACCTCTTCGCTGGGGATTGAAAGCCTCTTCGCTATTTCTTCCAGATCATAACCTTCACCTGCCAAGGCGATAATCTGTTTCTCTTGGCTATCAGGAGAAAGAGGGTTGTATCCTGAATCTGCATCCTGCTGAGCATGCGACGAAATCAATGCATCCGCCCTTTGCAACAACCTGTTCAAAGTCCCTATCTTCTTGTCCAATTGCTCATTAACTCGCTTGATAAGATGATGTTTTTCCTCTAATTGCACCTTAAATTGTTGTGCCATTTTGTCTGCGTCCGCAAAGAGCGATTCAAATATCTTGATTGTCTTATCAAATGATTTACCTTTGTTGGCATAGCGTAATCTTCTAACAACAAATACGAAAACAACAATAATGATAATATCAATCCCAATTTGAGAAAACATCAGGAGTTGAAGCTCAGTAGTAGTCGACATAGCTAGACCCTGACATCTATCAGGCTTCCCTCAGATAGATTTGATGCCTCTTCTGATTGTCCCTTCTTTGAACCTTTTCCATCTTGTCCCGAGCCTTTCTTTTTCTTTCTCTCTTCATCCTCTTCAATCCCTATCTTCTTGGCAGTTTCAAATTCCTGTACCTTTGTCCTATCCTCTTTATTCTTCTTCTCTGTTTGCTGGGCAACAAATTGTTGATTCAACTCCAGGTTCTGCCTTCTGACATTCTGCGCCTCTTTCACAGCACTTCCCTGCCCCAGGACGATATTCATGTCTGTTGTGCTTGCCATTTCTTCTCCTACCTGGCAAATGAGCAGTATTGGTTCTTACTACTGAGAGCATCAAATAGTTTGCAATATCGGGAGGGGCATGAGGTGTTCCCTATCGGTGTTTAGAAATGCCACCTACCCCTGGCAAGGGCTGCCTACAAAGACAAAAAATCAAACAGCCAGAAATTTTGTTACATATACTTCATGAACCTCCCCGGTAGACAAGGCGCTATTTACTCCGCCGATTATGAGCTTCTTCAGGCTTTCTAAGGGAGGAACCTCATTTCTATTACTCATCTCCCTGGTTAATATATCGTAAATGATTCCCCTAAGCTCTTTCTTCCTCTCCGTCATCTGTCTCCTTATCTCTTTATTCGGCAATTTAAAGGAAATACTTAAAGAGACATACGTAAATTCCCTGTTCTCTGGAATCGGGATAATAAATGAATCAAACGGGAGTAATTGCTCTCCGGGGATTGATACCATGGAAATAGGGACCGTCTCACTGTGTTGCCTCGATAATCCTTTAGATTTCTCCTCTTTCAGATAAAGATATCCTATTCCTATCAAAACACAGAGCCCGATTGCGCTCACTACCCATAATCCCTTTTTACTGCTCCCTCTCCTGTCTGGATGATAAGCGTTTTTCTTCCCTGGAATTGGTTTGGTTTCGGCGTCATCTGATTCATCTAATTCATCTCCAGAAAACTGTTCCTCTTCAAGGCCTTCCGATCTCCCCTGTTCTGAGCCTTCTTCAGTCTCCTCTTCCTCCAATTCATCTAATTCACCTCCCTTGAGTCCCGTTGCATCTTCATCGTTCTCTGGAGAAGCCATGATCAACCCTCGTAATATGCTCTAAGCTTTGACCTCAAACGTATTATTGCCTTTGAGTGAATTTGAGATATCCTTGACTCTGTTAGGCCGAGCACCCCAGCTATTTCCTTTAATGTTAATTCTTCATAGTAATACAGCGCTACAACCAACTGCTCCTTTTCTGAAAGCTCTGAAAGAACCTGAGAAATAACATTCTTCAGTTCCTTCACCTCTAATGCATCAAAAGGGGATGGACCAGCTGAGGTCTGTTTGGTGAATGCCGGGGTAGACCCATCTGGCATAACCTTGTCAAGGCTGAGAAGACCTACACCCTGGGCTCTGCTGATCAACTTGTAGTATGTATCAATATCAATATCAAGCTCTTGGGCAACCTCTGCATCATCTGGCTCTCTACTAAGTCTCGAATTCAAAGCCAGCAAAGCATCCTCGACCCGATGGATGTCTTTCCTGACAGACCGGGGAATCCAGTCCATCTTTCTCAACTCATCTAATATTGCCCCGCGTATCCTGTGCTCTGCGTAAGTCTGAAATTTGATCCCCATCTCTGAGTCAAATTTATCAAGGGCATCTAGCAGCCCCACTATCCCTGCACTGATAAGCTCTTCTGTCGATATATTGGGGGGAACTCTCATCGCCATCCTGCCAGCAATATATCTTACGAGGGGGGCATACTTAACAACAAGCTCTTCTCTGAACTTTGGGTCCACTTTTCCCTGTTCTATTTCGTAGCACTGTTGATATTTATTAATCCCTGCCTTCATTCCCTTGATCCGGCATTCCTGCCATTAGTTTTTTCCAGAAGAATTTAATGTTACCGTCAATAGGGCTTGTATCTGTCTGCTTAAGGAGATAATGAGCCAGTTCTTTGAAGCCCTTACTTGATGATGACCCAGGGTAAGAACATACTACCGGTTCCCTTCTCGTCACTGCCTGTTGCAAGCGGCTATCCCATGGGATAAATCCAGCATAATCTATTGATATACCGCCCATAAAGCGCGCCACAACCTTGCTCAGGTTCTGATACACCGACCGTGCCTCTTTTTCATCTTCGGCCATATTTACCAAAAGAAGAAAGCTCTTCGTCCCATGCTGACGGAACATCACTTTCATAAGGGCATAGGCATCGGTAATAGAGGTGGGTTCTGGGGTTACAATGACGATCCTTTCTTGCGCTGCCAGGTTGAAATAAATAACATTTGAGGAGATCCCTGCACCGGTATCAATCAACAGGATATCAAAGCTGTTATTCAAGGTATCAAACTCCTGGAGGAGGTTTATTTTTTGGCCTTCTGTCAGGTGCACCAATTCCTGCACACCTGAACTTGCAGGCATAACTGCAACGCCTTCTGGCCCGGTAACGATGATCTGAGATAGCTCCTTTTCACCTCTTATGACATCGTCAATGGTGTGCTTGGGATTAAGACCATAGATAATATCAATATTCGCCAGCCCGAGATCGGCATCAAAGATTAAAACCTTTTTCCCCATCCTTTGACATGCAATGGCAACGTTACCAACTGCATTTGTTTTCCCTACACCACCCTTGCCACTCGTAATGGCAATGACCCTGGGTTTGGTTTGTAGCGGGAATGATTGAGATTGCTTATTCCTTCTCAGCCGGTAAATTTTATCAGATTTTCCCTTTACCATTCTTCTTAACCCTGTTGCCTGATCCATCGATTCGCTCTCCAACGAAAAACAGATTAATCTCTATTCAATAACAATTTTAAGATCTTCCCCTTATGTGCCCTCTCAATATCCTCTGGTACATTCTGCCCCGTAGTAAGGTAGGAAATAGGTGCCCGCAGTCTCATTATCTGGTTTATTACTGATCCACCAGTTTCTGCTTCATCTATCTTGGTAAATATATAGCTTTGAAATCCCAGGGGGCTGAAATTGAGAGCCGTTTGGTTCATCTCTGACTCGCTAGTTGCAACGCTCAGAAGCAGATGAGAACTTATAGCTAAATCATTGGTCATCATCTCCTTAAGTGTCTGTATCCTGTTCGTATCATACTGGCTCTGGCCTGCGGTATCGATCAACACAACATCGGTCCTTTCCATTCTCTTCAGGGCAAAAAGTAAATCTTTTCTCGTAAATGCTGGAAAACAGGGTATACCTAAAATATGTGCATAGGTCTTGAGCTGTTCCATAGCACCTATCCTGTAGTTGTCTATAGAGATGAGGCCCACTTTTTTCTCTGCCTTGAGCATGAGCTGTGCAGCGAGCTTTGCAATGGTAGTGGTCTTTCCCACGCCGGTTGTACCGACAAAGGCTGCAACTATCTGCCTTTTATCACTTGGTACAAAGGGATCTCTTACTTCGATTACCTCTGTAATCGCTTTGATCGTTCTCTCACGGATAGCCTTAACAGAGGCGGCCGAGACTCCATTTAGTGCTCCAGCCTTTTCCAGAAAGAGCTTGGCATAATGATCCCTAACGCCGCTCCTGATCAGTTGTGCATAGAGATCGGTGAGAGCAGGATTCAGTATTATTCTTTCGAACGTGCCACCAGAATGATTTAAAAGATAGATCATTTCTCTAATACTCATCAGTTCTGATTTTACTTCCCCCAAAGGACTCAGATTGGTGTGAGAATCGTGATCTCCTGCTGGCACTGCAGCAATCTCAAACAGACTGTTTTCACCCTTTTCCCCCAATTTCTTTGTAGAAAGTATCATAGCTTCCGGACCCAAAACATTCTTAACCATAGCCATGGCCTCTTTAATCGTGCCCGCCTGGTATTTTTTAACCTGCATAGCCTGAGTTCACCTCTCCAATGGATTGAAATCTTATGTCACTTAGTAGCTCACTCTGAGACAACACTATCAAAGAAGGAACAAACTGTTCTACCAATTGCTTTAGATGTCTTCGCAACGTCGGTGATGTTAGAAGAATCGGTTGAATATTTCTTGCCATGGCCTTTTCCGCCTCCTCTTTGATAGAGGCAAGAATTGGATCTGCAACCTTTGGATCAACAGAGAGATACGAGCCGTGTTCCGTCTTCTGTATGCCTTTGAGCAGTACGTCTTCTACATCCTGAGCCACGGTTATCAGTTTCAGCACGCCATCTTCTCCCATGTGAGGGCCGATAATAGATCTGGAGAGCTTGTGTCTCACGTATTCGGTTAGAAGCTCTGGGTCCTTTGTCAGGGGGGCGTAGTCGGCGAGGGTCTCTACAATGGTTAATATGTCCCTTATAGAAATGCGCTCCCGTAAGAGATTTTGTAAGACCTTTTGCACACCCCCCAAGGAAAGGAGATTCGGCACCAACTCCTCAACCGCCTTCGGATATGACCTGCTCAGATTATCAAGCAAGTTTTGAACCTCTTGCCGACCCAATAATTCTGAGAGGTGCTTTCGAAGGACTTCAGTCAGATGGGTAGCCATAATCGTAACATTATCAACCACTGTGTAGCCGGCAAGCTTTGCTTCTTCTTTCCTTGCCTCCGGTATCCAAATCGCAGGAAGATTAAATGAAGGCTCCTGTGTTTCTATTCCCGAAATTTTTCGAGTGGCATCTCCGGGGTCCATAGCCAAATAGTGATTCACCATCAATTGAGCGCCCGCTACCTTCACCCCTTTCAGCAGAATCTGGTACTCAGCTGAATCTAATTGAAGATTATCTCTGATATGGATCGGTGGTATTACCAAACCCATCTCAACGGCAAACTGTCGTCTGATTGATCGAACCCTATCCAGAAATTCTCCACCCTGTTCTCTATCAACCAGGGGGATGAGACCATATCCTACTTCCAGTTCAAGAGGGTCTACCAGCAGCAGGTGCTCCACCGGTTCAGGCCCTACCTCCACCTTCTCCTTCTTCCTTGTCTCGATCTCTTTTTCTTTCAATGCCTGCGTTCTCCTGCTCGCAAGGTAGACGCTGCCCGCAATGATTATGGAGAGCATTATGAACGGCACGTGTGGTAAACCAGGAATAAGCCCGAAAAAGAAGATGGTGAACGCAGCAAGATAGATAGCCTTTGGATAACCAAAAAACTGCTTCCCGAATTCCTTTCCCATGGTGTCTTCTGATGCTGCTCTGCTGACCACTATACCGGCTGCAGTTGATATGGTAAGTGCAGGGATCTGTGATACGAGCCCATCACCGATAGTCAAAAGAGTATAGGCCTGCGCAGCGTCAATAGCAGACATCTTTCTTTGGAGTACCCCGATGACAAACCCGCCAATAATATTGATAAGTGCAATAATTATCCCTGCGATTGCGTCTCCTCTCACAAATTTCGCTGCACCATCCATTGCTCCATGGAATTCAGCCTCCCGTGCAATCGTGCTTCGGCGCCGCTTCGCCTCATTCTCATCTATCAGTCCCGCGTTTAGATCTGCGTCGATGCTCATCTGTTTTCCAGGCATTGCATCGAGTGTAAATCGCGCAGCAACCTCAGCAATCCTGGTGGCGCCCTTTGTAATAACTACAAAATTAACTATAACCAGGATAACAAAGACGATCATGCCTACTACGTAGTCCCCTCCAACCACAAAACTTCCAAAAGACTTGATAACCTTCCCTGCTGCCAGAGGCCCCTCGTTGCCATGGAGCAGTATCAAACGAGTAGATGCCACATTGAGAGAAAGTCGAAATAGGGTCATCACCAAAAGCAGCGACGGAAATATGGAAAAATCCAGGGGTTTGAGTGAATACATTGCAATCAGGAGGATAGTTATCGACAGGGTGATATTCAGGGCCAGAAGGAAATCCAGGAGCATAGGTGGTAGCGGGATAATCATAACCACAAGCACCGTAACCACCCCAACAACCGTCAACATCTCGCTGACAACGGCAGGACTCGATTTTGATTCTATGACATCTTCCATTGTAAGTGCCTAAAGTGCGCTATGGTGCCTAAATTGCCTAAAGTTACTAATACCTACTGTTTACTCCCTACTGGCTATTAAGTACCCGTTGTGTAATCCCTCAATTCCTAAATCCCTCAATTTCCGCTACCTGCATGTGCATACTTCCACTTCAACTTGTATATATATGCCAAAACCTCGGCAACAGCCTGATACAGGGCAGGTGGTATTTCTTCACCGATTTCAACCAAGAAATAGAGGCTGCGGGCAAGATCCCTATTCTCCAAGATAGGGATATCATGTTTTGCTGCCAATTCTTTGATTTTCGCAGCTATTTCTCCTGACCCTTTTGCGAGCAACCGAGGTGCCCCCATGGCAGAACTATCATACTTTAAGGCAACTGCAAGAGCCGTGGGGTTGGTTATCACTACATCCGCCTGCGGAACCGCCTGCATCATCCTCCTTCTCGCCATCTGCATCTGAATGCTCTTTATCCTTGATTTGATCAAGGGATCACCTTCTGTTCTTTTGAATTCGTCCTTCACCTCTTTCTTACTCATCTTGATCTTCTTCTCAAACTCCCATCTCTGGAATGCATAATCGATGACTACGAGAAAGATCATTGCCAGGGTACACCTGATAAAGACCCTGAAAATGGCGATGAGGATATAAGCCACGATTGAATGCACTTCCATCTCCCCCAAAGAGGGAAGGTTTTTCATCTCACCCTTTATGCTCCAATAGGCTATCCCCCCGACGATGGCTAACTTCAACAAGCACTTAAATAATTCCATAAAAGATTGCTTGGAGAAAAGCCTGCCAAAACCCTTAATAGGATCTAATTTCGACAGCTTGGGCTTGATCAATTCACCGGAAAACATAAAACCCACCTGCATGATATTTGAAAACACAGCTGCAATAACAATGGCCGCTAAAAGAGGGCTGATTGCTAAGATAAATGAGATGATCATCTTTTCACCAAATACCATAAGATCTGCCAAACTAAGATCATGCAGAGTGAGAAGAGAAAATGCCCCCTTCATAACATTCTGGATCTGTGAATACATATAAGATCCAAACACTGTTAAGGTTATAAGACCGGTCAGGAGCACAGCCACTGAAGGCAACTCCCTGCTTTTTGCTACCTCTCCCTTCTTTCGGACATCTTCTCTCTTCCGTGGAGTTGGTTGTTCGGTTTTTTCCTCAAAACTCTCTTCAGCCATTACCTATACCTTTAACCAGGACATTGTATTCACCAGCAAAGGACCTAGACCGCCCAGATATTTCTCCATAGATCTCAAAAGCACGTCTAAACATATGCCAAAGAACAAAAGTCCTATGACTATCTGCACAGGAAATGCGACAATCATGATGTTCATTTGGGGCATGAGCTTTGTAATGAGACCAAAGGCAACCTTAGTAAAGAGAAGGGCGGCAATAGCTGGAGCCCCAATCTTTATGGCGATAGCAAACATGTCGCTAGAAGCGAGAACAATTGTTTGAAATATGTGTCTGTTTAGGCCAAGTGAACCCACGCTAATGATCTCAAAACTCTCCCTCATCGCACCCAGGAGTATATGGTGGCCATTCAAAACGAGGAAAAGCACCATGGCCACCAGGTATGCCATATTGGAGAGGATTGAGACCTGTATGCCGCTCTGCGGATCCAAGATATTGGCTATGGCAAAGCCCGTTTGAAAACCTACCATCTGACCCATAATCCTAACCCCCTCAAAGAACATATGAACAAGCAGCCCCAAAATCATACCAACGATTAATTCCGAAAGCACCACCTCCGCCATTCCCCACACGGTATGAGGAAATGGTCCCATCTTATCACTTATGACAGGGTAGAGAACTACGGTTATAACGAGGGCCAGTCCTGCCTTAACAAGAACCGGGATCACTCGTGCGTTAAAGAAGGGAAACATGAACAAAACCACACTAACCCTTATCAGTATCAGAAAAAATGCCTCACATTCTTGATATGATAGAGGAAATAGTTCCATTGTAAGTGCCTAAAGTGCGCTAAAATTAAAAGTACCTAAGGTTATTACTGCCTACTGCTTACTCCCTACTGCCTATTAAGTACCCAAGGTGTAATCCCTAAATCCCTAAATTCACAATTCCACAATCTCCAATCCCCTCCCCTGTTCATATCGAACGAGAAAGAAACCGACCTATCTTATATAATTGGGTATCTGCTCAATTGTGGTTGAAGCAAAGCGTATCAAATGCTCAAGCATCCAGTTGGCAAAATACAGGAGCGCTATGAGTACGACCAATATCTTTGGTACAAATGTCAGGGTCATCTCATTGATCTGGGTCACGGCCTGAAAGATGCTTACCAGCAATCCCACAGCAAGCCCCAGACCAAGCATGGGCATGGCTACCAGTATGGTGACTTTAATTGCCTCCTGCGCAAATGTGACCACAAAATCGGGCGTCATATCTATCCAACCATAAAACTTTTTACCATAGAACCAACAATCATATGCCAGCCATCCACCAAAACAAACAGCATAAGCTTAAAGGGAAGCGATATGAGGATTGGTGGAAGCATCATCATCCCCATGCTGAGCAAAACGCTCGCCACAACCATATCTATAATCAAGAAGGGTACGTATAGGACAAATCCAATAATAAAAGCAGTCTTGAGCTCACTGATAACAAAGGCTGGAATGAGAACAGATGTGAGGATATCTGCCGGATTGTTCGGTTTTTTCCTGCCTGACATCTTGACCAAGAGGGCTAGATCCTTTTCCCGTGTCTGCCTAAACATAAATTGTCTGATCGGATTAATAGCCTCTTTCAGGGCAACCTTTTGGGAAATCTTTTCATTCAGGTATGGCTGCAACGCATTACTATTAATCTTCTGCCAAACAGGCATCATAATAAAGAAGGTCAGGAACAAGGCCAGACCCGCAATGATCTGGTTAGAAGGGGTTTGCTGGGTACCCAGGGCACTTCGCAAAAATGCAAAAACTACCACCAGTCTGGTGAAGGATGTCATGAGCATGAGGATGGCTGGTGCGAGAGAAAGAACGGTTAGTAGAAGCACGATCTGGAGCAACATGGAGATATCACCAGGATTCTCCCCCTTTTCTACACCTATATGCACCGTCGGAAAAAGGAAATCAGCGGGGGAGGCTTCCCCAATACAAAGGAGGTAAACCGCTACACAGAGGATAAGAAAGAAAAGTACCCTCTTTGCTGTGTTATTCCGGGATCTGTTCATATTCTTTGTTCCCGTTTCTTTCACCCGTTTCTCCCGGTACGTCGTCTAGTTTTGTTAGGAATGTTATACTGCCTGGTGTAATACCCAATACTATCTTTTCACCTGAAATCTCTATGACCTCAATCCGCTCCTTTGGCGATAGATGGAGCGAAGAGAGGATCTTGATGAGTAAATCACCCTTTACCCCTCGGCTCACAAACAGAAATCTTTTCATGAAGTAGAGGAGTAAAATCAAGAGACCAAGCACGATGGCAAGCATAGCTACTGTTTTGAGGCCCGTGCTGATCAGATTCAATCCAGATATTCCATCCATAAAAAGTGCCTAAGGTTTAAAGTGAACTAAAGTGACTAAAGTGTAATTCCTCAATTCCTAAATTCCTTAATCCCCGCCCGCCTCGCCTGAGTCCCGCAGAGCGGGACGATTGGCCGGCAGGCCTCAATTCCTTCCCCCTTTTCATATGTAACGAGAAACCAATAACCAGTAACAAAATATCTCATGAGCCCAGGGACTCAACCCTTTCCACGGGGCTGACAATATCAGTTACCCGTATGCCAAATTTTTCATTGGCGACTACAACCTCACCCCTTGCAATCAATTTTTCGTTTACATATATCTCAAGCCGTTCGCCCACGGGTTTATCTAACTCGATTATGGATCCTTGCCCCAACTGGAGCACATCATCTACAAGCATCTTGACCCTACCTAACTCCACCGCCACATCGAGCGGGATGTCAAGAATGAGATCAAGATCCCATTTTTCATGTGGTCCGGGCTCACTCCCTTGCGCTGTCCCTGTCTTGCCATTATCCTGTGCTGCCTCTTTGTGGCCATTATCTGTTACCGTATCGGTGTCGTTCATTACTTACTCCTTGTCAATTCTTTCACTTATTCTTATTGCCTGCCTATTGTTACGCGTGCCTGGAAAACCCTTAAACTTGGGAATATCCTCTATACTCACGGTGATTAAATCGTTTACCCCTTTCTCAAGCGGTATTACGTCATCAACCTTTATGCCCAGCAGCTGCCTGCCAGTAATCTTTGTCATGCCTAAGGTGCACTGCACATTTATTGCCAGTCCCTTTATTTTTCCCTCAATCTGTTTTCTCCATCTTTGATCTACTTCCAGGCTTTCATTATGAAACCCTTGCTTCAGATTTTCCCGGAGAGGCTCAATAGTGGAGTAAGGAATGCAAATGGTCATGTTTCCAGAGCTATTCCCGATCTCTACGGCGAACCTATTCACCATAACAGAATCGTCAGGTTTAGCTATGGCAGCGAATTGTGGATCCATTTCCGAGCGCACAAAGACCATCTTTACCTTATGAACATCTGACCATGCATGCTCGAGGTCGCCAAGTATTATGCCAATTACCTTTTCTATGATCCTGATCTCAATGGCTGTAAAGTCTCTCCCTTCAAGTTTTACGTGACCAAAGCTCTTTCCCCCAAAAAAGGTATCAATAAAGGCAAATACCAGGGGGCCCTCCATTACGAGCAGGGCAAATCCCTTGAGAGGCTCCATCTTAAAAATATTCAAACTCGCTGGAAAGGAAATGGAACGAGAGAACTCATTAAACTTAACTGACTCAGTAGAAGATATGTTTACGTCTATAGTCGACCTTGTGGCAGCAGAGAGACTTGCTCTTGCAGAACCAACAAACCTTTCATTAATAATTCCCAAGGCAGGCATGCTGGCAAGTGAAGCGTCAACCTGCGAGGTAAAATCATATACCTCTAACCCCTCACCTTTCTCAGGAGTATCCGTCTCGGTTTTAACCTTACCGTCACTTATCCCGTTAAGGAGAGAGTCAACCTCATCCTGCGATAGTACGTTTCCCATAGGGTAACCTATTGCACCACAAATTCGGTAAAATAGAGTCTCTGAACAACACTCCCACCAAGGGCATGGTTGATCCTGGACAGAAGCGCCTGTTTTAATTCAAGCTTCCCCTCCATAGTACTGATCTCACTAAATGATTGGCTGGAAAGGAGCAGGAGTATGGTATCCCTCAGCTCTGCAGTATACCCCTCCACTATCTTCTTCTTCTCTTCATCACGAACCTCCAGCGCAAGGGTAACCTTTAGGTATCTCTTACCGAGCCCTGACCTATCCGCCAAATTCACGATAAATGGCTCAACTGGAAAAACGATCTTCGTCTCATCCTTCTTTTTGCTAGCGGTAGGTTTAGTTGTCTGGGCCTTTTTTATGTCTTGCTTTTCACCGGTCTTAAAGTGGGTCCAACCCACATAGCCGCCAGCTCCAATAACCACCACCATAACTGCCAAGATTATGAACTTGAGAAAAGACTTCTTGGGTTGTATCTCTTGTTGATCATCTATCTCTTCTGCCATTTAAACCCCCTGTAGATGTTTGAAGATTATCTCCACTCTCCTGTTTCGAGCCCTGTTTTTCGGCGTATCATTTGGTCGGATAGGCCTCGTGGATCCGTAACCCCCAACAGAAAAGCGTGATGGCTGGAGCCCTTTCTGCTTCAAAAAGTATTCCAGAACAGAAAGCCCCCGGTAAACTGAAAGCTCCCAGTTTGATGTGAATAACTCACTGTGAATTGGGATATTGTCCGTATGACCCATAATAAGAATATCATTGGCGCAACTATCTATAGCCGCGGCCATTATGTCTAGAACAGGGAATGCCTCCCGTTTAATTCTGGCCTCTCCAGAGTCAAACAGGATCTTTTCCTGAAAGGAAAAAACGATACCTCTCTCATCATCGCTTATATCTATCAACTCACTCAGATGCTTCAGCCTCTGCTCGATATCTTCACCTGGTTTAACCAACGGTATGAAAAGATCAGTAAGAAGCCTGTGATCAATTACATAAGAGGTTTCAGTTCTATCGTATTCTTTGATAAAACTGGCTAAATCAGTAATCCCCCTGCTCCCACTTAATTCAAGCACACCAACAGCCTCCCTAAGATGCATAACAAGATCTTTTAGCTTTTTTTGATCCATAGAAGACATGGTAAGAAGCATTACAAAAAAGGTTAGCAAAAGCATCACCAGGTCCGAAAAGGTTACCATCCACCTGCTTGGATCTATCTGTTGGCTGTCAGCGCCCTGCTTTTTGCTCTTGTTCATGCTTAGAAAATCCTGAAGTCAAAGTCCTTATAGGTAAAAATACCTTTTGGCTTCTTCTTTAAAATCCTTTTCACATGCAGTGGTGCCCGAAAACGCAAAACAATATCCACCCTTCTGTTCTGGGCCCTCGACTCCCTGGTAGCATTTGAGGCAATTGGGCTATTGCTGCCCCGCCCAAAGGCTGAGAGCCTCTCAGGGGTAATTTCGCTCTTTGCAACGAAATACTTAAGAACCTGAATTGCCATGAAACTTGAGACCTCCCAATTTGACTTAAACCCCTTTTCCTCACCGGGTCTACTATCGGTATACCCAACGATCTCAACAGGATATTCTCCCATTTTCATAATGTGCCAGAGCTCATCGAGCAGAAGATATGAAGACGGTTTGAGTCTGAGTCTATCCTTTCCAAAGAGGACTCTCTCATTAATAGTGATTACCTCTCTACCCTTAGTCGATTGGACCTTTACCTGGCCCACTGTGGTTTTCTCCAGATGAGATAACAGTCCAACAATGTCGATCCCCTCGTCGGTCATGGGCGCAAACGGTGTCATGATTGACTCACCGGTCTTTGAGGGGGATAGCCCACCAGAGAGGCTCCCAAAAGCACCCATGAGTGAACCTATGGCCACGAGCTTTTTTCTTTCATCTATTACTGCTATGGAGTTGAGCAAAATAAAAAAGGTCAAGAGAATGAGAAAAAGCGAAACAGTCATAACCAACCCAACACCCATTTTAGGACCATCGTCTATATCTCTCTTTTTTCCAGCCATACCTATGATGACTCCCTCTGATTAGGAGGTATAAACGCATGGAGTTTCTGTTCAAGGATCCTGGGGTTATCTCCGTTTGAAAGGGATGCTATCCCCTGAATCGCCATTTCCTTTGTCAGCACCTCTTCCTTGCTCCGGGTTCTCAGCTTTCCAGCTATGGGCAAGCACACGATGTTGGAAATTATTGAACCGTAAAAGGTGGTCAGCAAGGCCACAGCCATGGCCGGGCCAATCCTACTGGGGTCATCCATGGTCTGAAGCATCTGCACCAATCCTATGAGGGTCCCTATCATTCCCAGGGCAGGAGAATATGTCCCCATACTGGAAAAAATCTCTGCACCCAGTTGGTGCCTGGTTCTGACAAAATCAACCTCTGTTTCGAGGATATTGCTGATCTCTTGCGGCTCCAGTCCGTCGATAGCAAGCTGTACACCTTTTTTCAAGAATTCATCGCTTTCATTCTTTATCTCGCCCTCAAGAGTCAGGATTCCCTCCTTGCGGGATTTTTGGGCAAACACAATAAACCGTTTGATGAGCTCATTTACCGGTATGCTTTTGGCAAAAAGTGCCTTCTTTACGACCTTGAAAACCCCGAACACATCCTTTAATGGGTAGTTAATCATGGTCGCCCCAAGGGTTCCGCCCACAACAATCATTAACGAAGGGATATTGATAAAAAGCTGGATCCCACCACCCATAAAAATGGCAATGAACACAAGACCAAATGCAGAAATAACACCTAAAATGGTGGCAATGTCCATGGTACCTCCTTAGGGAACTAAAGTGCCTAAAGTGAGCTAAAGTGCCTAAAGTGAGCTAAAATCATAACTAAATCGAAGTTTTGGCTTAACAGAAGCCAAGGTTGCAAACAATTCACCACATTTGTCGTATTCATGTAACTTCTCAATAAGTTGGGGTTTACTAGGGGCTTGATCTATCAAGCCCCATAGGGAAACGTTCGATAAATCGAACCCCTACAATTTATGATATGTAGGCAGAACTACTTCGCCGTCAATCTTATTTCAACTTATTGAGAAGTTACCTATTCACGTTGCAACTGCTCCAAAATGCCATTCATAATTTATTTAGTGTTTGTCTTTTTTAAACTTTTGATTTTAGGCATCTTAGGCACTTGTAACCTTAAGTACAGCAACCTTTGTGCCATTCTTTTTGGTAGTGTGATATATTTCACGGAGGGAAAAAACTGAGGTATTACAATAAGATATGGATGATCAACCCTTGTGTTAGACACTATGCCGATACGCTCGCGTCAAGCAAAGAGGCAGATGTCAAAATCTTGACATCTGCCTCTTTGATGCTATCTCTTCAGGTTGATCAACTCCGCAAGCATCTGGTCTGTCACGGTAATGATCTTGGAATTTGCCTGAAAGCCCCGTTGTGTGGTGATCATCTTAACGAACTCCGTGGCGATATCCACATTGGACTGTTCGAGGGAGTTTGGTGAGATGCTGCCCAGACCATTAGTCCCAGGCCTGCCGGTAACTGGGACGCCACTGATCCGAGTCTCTCTAAAGAGGTTTCCCCCTTCCTTGTAGAGGCCCTGTATATTCTGAAACTTCGCCAGGGCCACGCGATACAGGGGGATAACCTCACCGTTGGAGTATTGACCGGTGATAACACCATCTGTTCCAACAGTGACCGATTGCAAGTCTCCTGCTCCGTAGCCAGTAGCCGACTGAAAGATTGTTGTGGATGAGGACGCAAACTGGGTCGTAGAAAGGGAATCGTTGAGCCAAGAACTGGCACCGCTGCTGTAAACAGCACCAAAATCAAGCTCTACAGCCAGAGGCGACCCGCCGAGGAAATCAGGGGCAAGGGTAAAATAGCCATTGGTGAGATCAGTGGCCTCCATCCGTTGTGTCCAATTGCCTGCAGTAGCAAGATCGTAGTCAGTCCCGTGGGTAAAATCCCAGAAATTGATATCGGAAATGACGCCTGAGGAAGCATTAAACACAATTTCACCCCGGCCCAGCATCCCCACTCCATCATCGCCTCCTGCCAGGGCCGCTTGGGCGCCTGTCCGATTATCCTCACTCGGATTGCAGGTGGCAATGAATTCCCACGTAGAACCTGAGCCCGGATCATAATACAAGGTGATGTCATGGGTCTGGCCAAGGGAATCGTAGACCTTCACCGTGGTCTGATACTCATAAGACGTGTCAGGAATATTCGGGGTGGTCTGTGCGTCCCATTCCGTGTACAGCGTAGCGGAGCTGTTTTGGGAACCGGAGTCCAGGTTTGTCACCACGGTCATCCGGTCGGTCGGAGAGGGCGGAGACGTAAATGAGGACAAGGTAACGTCGGTAATTGAACCGGTATCCTGCCCACTCTGGTCTAGTGCCCATCCCCTTACAATATAGCCTGCGGGGTTTATAAAATTCCCATCCTTGTCAAACCTGAATTCGCCTGCACGGGTGTAGTATTCATTATTTACATTACCGGGATCCCGCACCATAAAGAAGCCAGAACCACCAACTGCCAAATCAGTGGTGGAGTCCGTAGACTCAAAAGACCCCTGGGCAAAACTGCTGGTAATGTCTGCCAGAGATGTACCTCGCCCAACCTGGGCCGTACCGGCCACAGTTGAAACGGTTTGACTCAGGACATCCTGAAAGGTAACACGGCTTGACTTAAAACCTACTGTGTTTACGTTGGCAATATTGTCGCCAATAACCGTCATGGCGTTGCCAAGGGTATTCAGGCCACTGATACCCGAGAAAAGTGAACTTGATAGTGACATCTTATTTCCCTCCCTTACTTAATTGTTTGTTGTCCGTTGTCCGTTGTTTTTTCTGCTCCCGACAACTAACTATTGACTATTATTTTTCCTAACCTCTAATACGTTTTCAGGTGCTACCAGCTTGTTCCCGATCATCAAGTAGGGGGTGGTATTTTGATAGGTAACACCGGTGACCTCCCCAGTGAGATAGGTATCATAAGGAACAACAAACCCATTTTCATCTGTAGCCTCTACCTCAAAGGAATAAACACCATTACCGACCAGGTTGCCGCTATTGTCTCTGCCATCCCACGAAAGATCATGTTCGCCAGCCTCCTTCCGACCAGCATAGATCCTGCGAACCTCGACTCCCTCGATGTCGTAAATAGAAATCGCTACCTCAGCCCCATCTTCCAAGGTATAAGTATTTGAGTCCATGTTTCCGTCCTTTACAAAGATCGTATTGTCATGGGTCTTGACCAGCTTTCCAATGTAGTCGAGGACATTCCCGCTCTCCTGGGCCCGCATGGTATCCTGGATATCCGCCAGGGTCTTGTTCATCCCAAAGAGCTGCTCAAGGCTGCTAAACTGGGCCAGCTGTGCGGTAAAATCGGCACTTTCCATTGGGTTTAGCGGGTCCTGGTTTTTAAGCTGTGTTACGAGTAAGGTCAGGAATTCATCCCTGCCCAGGTTATTTTTTGGATTTACATAACTTGATGCCTCTGCGGATGTTTCACCCAGTTGATCTATAATCATGGCACCGCTCCTTTCCTAATCTTTCTATAAACGTTGTTGCTGGCTACCCATTAGCCACTCAACAAATGCAATAAACTCAACAAACGCAACAAACCCCAAGATATTATGCTATTAGATCCAAGGCATGATCCCCTGTTAGCATAATCCAAGGCAATGATACTGAATCTGGTCTATCATCCCCTGCTACCGATGAAATGCCGTCTATCTCCTGAATCCATTCTTGCCGATCCCTTGGGCTCTCTTTTGATTGACCCATGGATTCGTTGAAATGATAGTCTATCTGTACATCTAATCGTTCCAGCTTTACCCCCTGTTCTACCAAGGTCTCCCTGAGTTCATGGACATTGGAAAGCAAAACCTCCCTTACCGAGCTATTTTCGGTTGTTATCCATAGTTTCAAGACATCCCCTTTTATATCCATTTCTACCTTTACCGCTCCCAGCTCAGGGGGTTTAAGGTGTAACCTGATGACCCTCTCACCCCTCAGAGCGGACCTGGCGACCTGCTTTCCCACCTGATTAACCAGGTAGGCTGGCAAAAAATTCCCTTCAAGGGATTTCTGGTTTTGCTTCACCCCCGTGATTGTGTCTGAAAATTGACTGTTGTTGGAGATATGCTGGGGAATATCGCCTGTTTTTGTCCTTGATGTAGCATCATTCCCCTGTTCTTCAGCCTTGCCCTTCATCCCCTGAGCAGTATCCAAACCCAAAGGCAATCCATCTTTGCTGCCAGGGTAAGGAGATCCTACCTTTTGCTCCCCGTTTTTGGCGTGTACATGTCCCTTGGATTCCAAAGGAGATAAGAAGCTTTCCTTTTTGTCCACCTTACCATGTGTAGCGATTTTTTCTCTCCCGTGGAGATTAGTTAATTTGAGCCTTGAAAGGGATAATGCAGGGGCTAAGAAACCTTCCCTTTCTTCTGTTATAACTGCCCGTTCCACTATCTGCTCGATGGTGTCTCTTATATCAGTTGGTACCTGAATACCCTGGCACACCTTCACCACTCCTGTTTCCTGTTCAAATACAAAATTCTTCATAGAGATTTGGCCGCCCTTGTCCCAGTGAGGGCTCCTCATTCCTTTCCCATCGAGTTTCACAGGAATCTGGTGTAACACATGCTGGTCCGGTTTGATCTGATCACCGAAGCCCCCCCTTTTACTCACCGACACTCGATTTATCAAGTCCTCTAGCGCCTTGACAAACTGATCCAGACTCAGCTTGTTTGCCAGGTTGTTTCCTTGTGCAGTAATTTTCGCACTGATCACTTTCAATTCCCCGGCAAGTTTGTGCAGGTTCAAACCCCCTGCTTCGGCCCGCGCAGCGCTGAAGGCATGGTCGAGTTGTTTTGCTGTCAGACCACACCCTCTCAATACCGATTCAATATAAGGAATAGCCGAGGGCTCAACAATGACAGGCAGGTGCATCCCTCTCTTGTCGTGGTCAAGCTCGCTCACCTTACGAAAAAACTGGGAAAGATTGATTTCCCTGCGCGGATCACTTTCCACCAGTTCACGGAGGAGGCTCTTTGCCCTCTCTTGTGAAAAACCACACTGGCAAAGAAATCTTTCAAGAATAGAGAAATCCTTGCCCTTTAAGCGGATTTGCTCTAGTGGTTTTCCTGTTGCTAAAAGGGCCTTCCGAAGGGATTCAAGATAAAACTGGAATCCTTTGTTACCTGGTAATCGTGCTTGAGTAAACGCTCCAAGATGGGCGGAAGATTGCTTGTGAACTGAGTTCATTGATTTTTGAATAAGGGACATAAATCCCGTATTGTTCTTTCCCGACTCCACGGGCGTGCCCTTGCTTTTTGCGTTGGACTGTAGAACTAAGGATGCTATCTTTAGGATCGCTGGGTTCATGGTTTCTTAATGATGAGCTTTTTTCCTTCAACAATTTACTTACATCATAAGCAAGGGTTATACCACATCTCATATATAATTATTTATTCTGTTATTCCAATATGTTAGATGATTCGATGAGATATTTTGGGGGAAACTTCATGCATAAGGTGAAATAATTTTCCTATGGAAAATGGGGGGTAAAAGGAAAATATTTCCCTTTCTGAGGGAAAATATGTCATTTACGATTTAAAAGTGAACCGTTTTTATAAGATTTACGTGACAAATGCCAGGACATAGGTTAGCCATCAAGTTTCAAATATAATTAAGCAGTGAGCTGATAGTCAAATGTATCAACCAATTCATTACCAAGATATAACTGAAGAGCATGGATTTCGGTAAGGATCACCGCCCATGAGAGGCGGCACACTTATGCTTGTCGCCATTTATGTTTTCCATACTTCAGGTACCCTTGAACATTGTTCAGTCGGGCATCACCATTATTCGCACTTGGTATCACGTTTCCAGGTATTAAGGACTGAAGATGCTTTGCCAACTCGTTACTGCCACCGCCTGTTAAGATAATTGTGTCGATATCCCAATCCTGAGCCCATAACTTGTTGATGACTTCCGCCATTTTTCCAGCCAACAGGGAATATGCTTGATCCCTGAGGGATGCAATATTGTACTTTTGTCCTCTTATGGTTATTGAGCCAGATTCAACAGCCTTGTACATGCGGTAGAGCTCTATGGTAGCTCCGCTCATTTCCTGAAGCCTGTTTGAAATTTCACTGAAACTTGTCGAGATTCCCGTCTCTATCGTGCAGCTTGCGCGATCGACATACTTCATTTGATGCAAAATCGTAAAATCGGTTGTGCGAAATCCGATGTCAACCACGGCGATCTTCTGTTTCACCAATTCCTTATTAGCGACTTCGCCATTATCATCCATCAGAAGATCAAAGACGGTGCCTACCGGTTGTGGCAGCATTTGCACCTCATTAATGGTTACTTTTCTTGAAATGTCGCCCCCATCTGCGTTGTGATACGTAATGGTGTGATGGCCCATCAAGGTATCAATAAAGCGCTTGCGGCTTTGTTTCAAGTAGCCCACTGGAAGCCCGGAAACAACATTGATAGGGTCAGGCTTTTCAGAATAGATCCCGAGAGCGGT
>JAFDDT010000249.1 GCA_019310725.1 Deltaproteobacteria bacterium
AAAAAAAGCCCTTCCAGCTAAATTTTACCATTTCCTCCCATCATTAAGTTGTTCCGTATGGGCCTGTCTGCCCTGCCTATCGGCAGACAGGCGATAGGCAGGCACAGGCAGGCATTATGGTCAGGCGTTTGGCTTAACAGCATAGCAGGTGAGATGATCGGGTGTGGAGACTTTTCAAATACTCTCTTAGGGAAGGTAAGTGCCGGAAAGATACTCCGTTTAGCAGAGTAACAAATTTGTGATTTTTGATTCTTTCTTCTGTTGCCTTACCCCATCTCAGATGGCGTAAACACACATTTGTTCAGCGTTTTACATATCGTAGAGAATGCAGTATCAACCAGAGAGGATACGGTAGCCGGTGCCGGTAAAAAGTCCCACTATTACCCATACCACTGCCATGAAGGATTCTCCTAATACGAGACCTAAAAATGCTGGTCGAGCTTTGCGATAAATCCTAAGTCCGCCGAATTTTAATATCGTGAAGTTGAAGAACCAGCCGATAAGAATTGAAAACCATAGTTGGAGCGTTGCCCACGAGCTAAGTGTTGCGTAACCAATAGGATGAAAAGGCCACCATAAGAATCTACGTCTCATCAGCATAAGGAAAGACATCATTATGCCGCCTAAGGCTATAAAAATCGTATCTGTCCAATTAGTCTTGGAAGGATTGAGTATCAGGGAACTCATTTCTCTAAGAGAGCCGAATCCCGACCAGCCAACATATCCCATATTTGATGCACCATATTTATATGCTAAGCTTATATATGAATAATATGAAACAACTAAACCAAACAAAATTGCTATTCCCATAGATATAAGCAGATGACTCCTCTTTAACCGCACAGAATCGGACATTTTTAATCCGTTCATGACATTGGGCATCATGAATTCTCTCAAATCTGCTCTTAAGCTTCTTGGTCGAAGAAATATGACTGCGATATTGGATTGACCCAGGCGAGCTGAGCCTATGGTAGTGATAAGTAAATTGTTTGGTCCCCAGGAAGGATTTACAAGGAGCATCCCCCCATGGACTACCAACCAGGTGAGCACAATATATTCAGCGAAGGTAATAATGACAATGACGGAAGATACGATAAGACTCATCCCTGCCAACTTATGTATAAATATTAAGGCAGTGATTCCTATAATGAAACCAATAACAGCCCAGAGATTTTCCTGCCCTTTATTGGACCCATCTGAAACAATTCTCCTTAAAGTATTTTTAATGTGGTCTCGAGTATTCCAGATTACAAATGCCACAAAGATTAGCCCTGCTCCCATTTCCTGAGAAGCAGTAAATGACCTCGCAAAGAAACTAAACCCACCAAAGGCTGTATGTAGTCTCAATCCAAAGATTTCTGCAAGAAGATATTGGAATCTGCAAAAGAGAAAGAAAAACCATAAACTGAATGAGACATCAAGGTTTAACAGATAGCTGAAACCGATAACGGACAAAAAGATATGCATAGGGAAAGGGCGCATTGCATTCCAGGGTTTATTAACCAGGAAAGGGTCAAGAAAAAAGTAAGTCGAGAATCGGGGAACAGCGGGAAAATAAGAATGCAAGCCATTAAAGGTATGCAAAATTACTGGAAAAGCAAATCCCGCCCACATGATTCTGTTTTTGAAGAAAGAATTGATCAAAGAAGCCCCGTTTGGTTTTTTAATAATCTCAAGAGGCAATTGAACCAGGGGAAAGGTCAGCTTTTCGCGTTCTATCCACTGTTTACGCAACATCATGGACAAACAGAAGATGACAAAATAGAGTATTGCAAGGAATAGTGTCCAAATCAAAAGTGGTTTAAGCCAAGCTCTCCACGGAATAGACTCACCCGGTTGTATCCCTTCAAAGAAGCTTTCAACAGCTTTTGAGTCTGTTACAACTAACCATTTGGGGATGTATTGGTGGAGAAGATTAGCCCAATCATTTTCTGGGGTAGCAAAATGTTTCCAGCTTACTAGAGCTGGTATCAAATATCTCATCATGCCTGAGGAAGGAAGTCCAGATACAGCTACTGTCATAGACCAGATTATTACTAGTTCGAAAGGGGTAAGTACAAAGCTATGTTTTGCTTTTTTCAGTCCAACATTTACCAGTAGCGTTAATATGATAAGAATGAAAACAGGGCCTATTGGAAAATGATTTCCAGCAAGGAATGTTCCTCCAACATAGTAGTCGTTATAAGGTGTGACCAGACACAAAAAAACTCCGCATACTAAACCAATGATTACAGCCCTTGCAGTTATACCACTCATGTGCATGCATAGGCTCCTTATTTGATAGGAATCTTTTTGAACTGCCTGGTCATCTCCGTTATCGCTTTCTCCACAGCCAACCTTTGGGCACACCTAATGGCAAGTTTCGCATAGCTTTCGTTCCTAAATCCTAAAGCCGTGCCTTGCCCGCCACCTAAAGCGATTATACTATCTATGTTTCCATCAGAATACATATCCATTACTATCTTAGCCGCTCCTCGTCTCATAACCTCCATGGCTTGAGCTTGATTTCTTGAGGCAACTAACACTTCGAGATTTTTACCTCCAGCTTTTGCCACTTTCTTACAAGTCATATCTGGTACAAAATATGGTTGACCTAAAACACCTGCATCAATCACCAAAGCCCGGTGACCAGCTTTCTCAATGTAAGATTTTAAGAAAGCCGTCTCTGTTCCTTTAGTGTCTAAAGTAGCAATGATTACTATAGAACTTTGCATAATCTAACTCCTCATCCCATGTTTGATACTGTCGAAACGACTCTTTTTTTATTTAGCAAGTTCAAGACGCGGGTCAATATACAAAACATCCCAGTACTCACTTCCCAGATTATCATGAGTAACGCGGATAGCTGAAATATCCGTATCAAAGGTAAATGTTCTTTCACGTACAGTCACATCACCGCTTTCAATCTTATCCTTAAGTAGTACTTGCCGTGTGCCATCATTCCGTATGGTAAAGACTCTCAGTTCAAGCCCATTTTTGGTTTTTTCTACGGCAGCATCAGTAAGGGCATAACGAATCTGAAAAACGGAATCTTCTGGAGCATCTACACTCCATTCTACAGAAAGCACAACATCATCGGGATTCGCCAGCATTAACAGTCCTTCTTGAGGTTCTCCCCGGAGCATTGCCAATGTATGGGCTATGAAACTACGCGTAGAAGTGCCTTCCCAACCTTCTCTTACAAAGTGGTCTCCAACAATGTTGTCGCTGCAGATACTCTTCCATTGGAAGGTATCACCAAAGTTATTCCACACTCTGGCTTCTGATAGATTCTCTACAAAGAAAGAATGAGTAGTAGAAAATGGTTTCACTCGATAGAGCTTTAGATTAGGCGTTTGATGGATTAGTTTCATTCCCCATTCGAACTGTTTTAACTGGTCATCTGACATTCGCCATGCAACAATATAGTCGATTCTCCCCGGACGGTTCTCTCGAAAGTCTACAGGGAAGTAATCCCAGCCTTTCCGTGCTTCGTAGTTCTCCAAATGGACACAACCATTATTTATTCCATAATAACCACCTGCATGTCCAAGAGGATATGCGTATTTGAACTGTCCTCCATATAAATTGCCAACTGTTGAAACCACCTTATTTTCTTCAACAAAACCAACTCCTGAAGTAAATTCAGTAATTTCTTTATTCAACAGATAGTAATCTCTGATTGTAAAAGAGAGTTGCATCAATGAGAGCAGAACGATACCAACTATAATTCCATCTTTGAGATACCTGTGATATTCTGTGCTAAACCATGGTAGAAGTAAAAGTAAAGGAAACAGGCCTAATCGGTCGTTAATCCATCCACCTGTCCCTATTTCCCTTGGCGAGATGAAATAAAGCGCAGAAGAGAGCAAAGCCAGCAATAAAAAAGGGTCTTTCTCCGTTATCCATCGTCTTTGTCTCACTCGATTCCATATAGTTAAAAAGAAAGCGAGCGCAATAAACACCCACAAGATGTGTGTGACAATGAGATGTGTATCCGTGAAATAAACGAGAGATTTCGTGTTTATGAAGAAGTCAAGCTTCTGCGCCCAACTCCAATGACGGTGTGGGCAGCCTCTAAAACGCCCGAGGAAATAGTTGAGGAAAATGAAATACGGTAGAGACATGTATCCCAAAAATCGTAGTAGCGCCTTGGGCTTTCGAAGAGAGGTAAATGATAAAAAAGTCAAGGTAAGCAGCAGTAGCAGATAGGAAACAAGATGACTCAAATAGGTCATAACAAATAGCAGGCTTAAGACGGCAATATTGGCTATGCTGAGTTCTTCTTTATGCTTCCACCAATAGCCGATAGTAAAAAAATAGAGGGAGGCGCTGAGACAGAAATTGTAGAATCCCATATGCAGCAAGTAATTTAGACTGAACAGAAAACCAAGAAATCCAAAAAGAGTTTTTCCCTCTTGTACAGAATCTAAAAAATAGAATATCGCAAGCGGGAGTAAGCCTACG
>JAFDDT010000047.1 GCA_019310725.1 Deltaproteobacteria bacterium
AAATCTTCATCCGAATATTCCGGAAACAGGTCCCGCCAAGGAACCGAGTCGGAAACGTTCACAAAGCCCAAGGACTTCAGCGCCGCAATTGCCTTATCCTTATTCGTAGGCGGGCCGATGAATTTGAGCTCAATAGGGAGCTTTTTCGTGTGTTCCAGCATATGTCACCTCAATCAAACGAATTTCTTTGTCTCTTATTTCCCAGACGGCCACGTAAGTTCGGATGTCCCTTTTTTAAATGGCAATGAAAGCGATTCTTGCCCAATGATCCATAGTTTTGCCAATTGTTTCTGTAAGGGCCGTAAAGTTCGATTTCTCTCAAAAGCCGAACCAGCGCTTTGATGACACCAACCGGAAGTTTGCGAAATTGCTTTTCCGCTTTCTTTTTAACGGTGACCGTTCATGTCATTGTTCAAATATACCAATTATAGGGATATTGTCAACAGCAAAAAGCTGAGACCAAAAACCCGGGTGAAAACTTAGTCCAATTCAAGAGGCTGGTAATAAAGAGTCATGCGCTTTCATGACATCCGGCATACCTTTGCAAGTTTGCTGTTAAGCAAGGGAGAGAGCCCGGTCTATGTCAAGGATCAGTTGGGACATTCAAGCATTCAAATGACGGTCGATATTTACGGTCATTTAATCCCGAACAGCAACCGAAATGCTATAAATTCATTAGATGAATTGTCATTGGACGAAGATAATTTAACAATGGCAAAAAACAAGCTTTACTTAACCTGACAATCGCTATTGTACGATATTTGTAATAAAATTAAATTTAGGAGGCAAGAGATCAAACGCATTTAGAAGCAAGATTTTTATTGTATATTATTCTCTTATTGCAGGATTGGGTGCGGTTGTGATCTGTAAAAATCTCGAAAGGAAGAACTGCTGGAATTAAGGGATGCGATGAGCCATTTCCCTTAAGATGCTGGAAGGGCCTCGCTGACGATTTCCTTAACTGTGTCAAGATTTTTATCAGTCTTTCCAGAGATACAATACAGAAACATCGCTAAAAAAAGATTAAAAATTTCTTCAGCGAGGCATAAATCAGTTGGTTCTATTGAAGTAGGAGAACGATCGATTACAACATGAATGCGATCAAACCGGGCGATCAATTCTGAAAAATGTGCTGAGTCTGGAATATAAAAAAACTGTCTGTACATAAGACATTGAATTAAAGCGACCTGCTCTGGGATAAAGCCAGGTCCATAAGTTTCTTTAAGAATGTTGTAACAAGGAACGACAAAGAGGCAGTCTTCTTGGTGATGTTTTTTTCCTTTTGATTTCAGAAGCTTTTCAATATCAAAAAAGCATTCTACGCCAGATGAAAGGATGATTGCAGGCCTTTTTTTGGCCCTTTGTGCTAGCAGCTCTTCATTTGAACGAAGATTTAGATATTTTATTGGAAGTGAGCGGTCTCTTCTTTTAAAATCATCACTCTGATTTGCTAAGCGCAATTCAAACCGGACTTCCTCATGTTCTTCGGGTAAATTCCTTTGTATATCGAGAATTCTTGGAATCTTATCAAGGATAGGGGTTGGTACCCAACAGAATTGACCGTTTTTGAATTCTGTAGGCTTTACTGAAGTGAAAAACTCATCTTTAGAGTATAATTGCAGGATACTCATCGTGGTAGTTTTATTTTTGCTGTTCCTTTCAATCCAACTTCAAGCTCCTCGCCATCCAATAGCTTAATAAATCTATAATAAGATTCATCTTTATATTGTTCTACATTCCGTTCATCTTTTATAAGCTTATCTCGGTCCTTATTCAGTTTTTTGCCGATAAGCTTTATTTTTTCTCTTGCCAGCTTTATTTTTTCTTCAGGAATTTTTCTCAGTTGGATAGTTTTTAAGGGTTCAGGCATCTTGGCCTTGGAGAAATCTAGTAAATCACCTTTCTTTACACCCTCCATCGGCTCCGTATCAAAATAAACATGATCCAAAAGCAAAGGTGTATCATCACCAAATCTTTTTATTGCAGATTGAAGCTTTGACAATATTCCTATGTGGATCTGTTCCTCTAATTTCTCGGTATCTGGGTCGTTACATGAAAACAGGCTATATTCCTTATCCTCAGCAAATGTACTTTCAAATGTTTCTTTGCAGACATATCCCGTCTTTGAAGCTTCTTCGATGCAATTCCATGCCTCAGTGCAATAAGGTCCGTAATAAACGAATCTCCAAGGAAAACCTGTAATAGTTTGCCCGCTCTTGAACCTTGCATAATACAAGTCGGCAAGATACAGAAATTTTACCAGCCTGTTTGTACTTAGCCTGATACCCTCTTGGGTTGCGTGCCAAGTGATATATCTAATTAAGTCAACCGGTTTCATTGGTTTTGTTTCTCTCGGAGGGTTAATTTCAAAGCTCAAAGCCTAATTCAGGTCGCAAAGGTTGTCAAGTTCACAGTTAAAATCATTACACTCCGGTTGTTATAATATCGGCATACATCTGGAAAAATTTAGACCCATTTATTTAACCATCAGGTATTATGCCAATTTTTTTATATTTGGATGCTTTCCATCAACTTATCAAGCGAACTCCACGAACTTGAATTAAAATCAGTCTGATTTACACGCAAATATCGCCATTCGTGATCTGTTTGCTCAGTCACTTTTTTACACCATAGACTGATTGCTCTGTCTTTGGCTTTTGTGTCTTCCCAAACTCTTCCCTTTGTCTCTATGATCCAGTTGACTTCGCCGTTGTCTGTTTCCTGAACCGCGACCCAATCGGGATAATAAAAGCCAGTTGCTCCGCTCGGTTTCAGATAATCCACTCGGAAGGAGGTGCCGCTTTCTTGCTCCGTCGTACCCAGGGATGCAAATCGTAGAATGTCCCTCGCCTTTTCAAGAAATTTGGCGAATTTTTTTTCAAAATCATTGTAGGTGGCCACGAGGTTAAATATCGTTTTATCACAAGAAAAAAGCGGGAGGTTCCGCCGCCAGGTAAAAGGTGTGGTTTTAGAAAGTTTTAGATCTTTGCTTTCAAATTCAATTTCTCGGATTTCTGCTGTGAGAGCCCCTATCTTTTTTGCGAGGTATTTTGCAATGCCTTCTTGCAATATAACGGCACGCAACCTTGACCGAACAGCTTCGCTCTCTAAATCGATTTGACGGCCAAAACACCTATTCTTAAGATACGTACTTACAATGGGATACAGATCATTAAACACACCTGTGAGCTTGGCGGTCCTGATCACTTTATTCGTGATGGAACCAATAATATCTTGGGCTAAAGGGGGCGGTCCTGCCGTAATATCAGCTTGGTGAACCTCTGTTTCTGTGGTAGCGAACTCCATTTTGAGTTTTATTCGGATCTCCTTTTCTAATTCTTCCTGATCATAAACGGGGTCAAGTTTTAAAGGATCAAGATCTGAAAGCCTTTTATAATTTCGAGAACAGACAGGCTTTGTCATGGGCATCGTAATATCATGGGCGCTTTTTTCCGCTATTGGTTCAACGCGTACCGGTGGCTTTGGTGGCGTAGTAACAGTTTTTATCCCGACTCCCTCTGTTTCTAATTGACGTACAAAGTCCTCAAAAGCCCTTGTGCCCATCACTTCAAGCGTTTGTGTCCGATCGGGACTGATGTCTTTCAGCAATCGGAGTCCACGACCTACAGCTTGCTCTGGTAAAATTTTGGCTTTAGAGGTAAACGGCCGTAGCCCAAGAACGATTGTCACGTTTCGAACGTCCCATCCCTCTCTAAGCATCAGCACACTGACAATGATCTTTATTTTATTTTTTGGTTTATCAATATCTCTTGCCGCTTCTCTGGCTTTTTCAAGATCCTTCTTGGTGATTTCTCCTTCCTTATCCGTATGTATAACCAGCACCTCTCTTTTCTTTAGACCGGTTTCCTTGGTTGAGATGAGCCAGTCTCCAATCTCATCAGCCAAAATATTTTTTTCCGCCATAATGAAGAGGACCGGTCGTTGGCCATAACCTTTGTAAGTCTCATAATGTTCTTGCCACCGTGAAATGGCTGCAAGCAGCCAGTCGCCATAGGCTTCTATTACATTTTGTCGGGTCACATCATCCGGGTCTTGTTTTTTTACCTGGTGAACGATTAAAGGCGCTTTTACTATCTTGTCTTCAACAGCCTGAGCCAAGGGGTAGTCACAGATGATCCAGGGAAAATAGGTGCCGTTCTGATCTTTCGGTGTGGCTGAGAAGTCAAGCCAAAGGGCCAGTCCCGAAGGTAATGCACGATGCAAGCTCATGAGTGTTTTATGCCACTCCAGATCTTCATCGTGAACATGGTGGGCCTCGTCGTTGAATACAACAAGGTCACGAAGCCCCTGTAATCTTTCAAGCATGGGACGTTCATGGGAAGCTAAATCCTTTACAGGCTTTTTGCCCAACAAAGCATCAATGGCCGTTGTTGGCGTCCATTCAACCTGACGAGATTCATAAATCTGCTGGATGTTTGTCAAAACGAGGTTGCCGGTTGGATCTGGTTCAGTACTTTGGCCCCTAAGGATAACTTTCACGTTCCACCGGGATTTCCATTCTGATGGAAGCAACGGTAGTTCATAGAAGATTTTATTGTTTCCAAAATCCTTTTCAAGACGCTGATAGACGATTACATTCGGTGCCAGCAATAGAAAGTTGGTTGAAAGGTCAGACCCGCTGATCATCTTTCGGTGAAAATAGGCCCACACCATAGCCATGGCTATGACTATCGTTTTGCCGGAACCAGTGGCCATTTTAAAAGCATAACGCCGTAAGTTTTCAGCAGGAATATCCTGGATGGTTTCACTCTCAACTTCAGGAATATAGCGCCTGATTTGCCGCTTGCCATCCATGGTCGTTTGATGCGTAATCCCAGAATCAAGTAAAAGTTTTTGAGTTCCGCTGGGGTAAAAAATTTCACCAAATTCATCAATGAGTTGTTTGGTATCTTGGTTTTTTTCTATCTCATATAGATAAATTAGGGATTCTATTGACTCCCTTTGGCCAAAATAGTAGCGAAAGGGTTTATCTCCAACCAGATGATCTTCATCGAACCAAAACGTGAAGAGCCTTTGAGATACATCTGAAGCTCTGGGATATCCGTCGTCTCGCCATCTTCCCACAGCATCACGGAGTTTATGGATCAATAGCAATTTGCTGGGTCGGCGGCCCTCAACAATCTCAAACTGGTCTTTCTTCTTTTTGCGTAAATAGGCATTTGGAGGCCGGTGAGGTTCACGATCAGGAATTTCGGGAAGATCCTTATCATATGAAATAACGGCTTTAGCCATGGCTACTTTACCTCCACATCAAATATTTGGGAAGTGTCGTTACCAAAAATATCAACGATCTTAACCATAATTGTATTTTTGCCAGGTTCTTCATAAGTGTGAAAATCGGATTTTAACGGAAGCCTTCTTTCCTTGCGAGTGCGATAGGCCACCCAGCCATTCATAAAAGTGTCATTCTGAAAATTCCAGTCGACCGCCCAATAATCGATATAATCCGACCATTTCTTTATTTTTGTTCTGACCTCTTCAGGGATCGTATCAGCATAAGGAAATGCAAAGTCAGTTAAGGAAACTGCAATCCGACGTTTTTTGTCTTTTTTTATATCAATTTCCATATGTGCCAATTCAAAGAATTGGATGTCTCCCTTATCCACGGCCTGTTGTTCCATAACCTCTCGTGGAATAGTGACCAGAAGGAGCTTGATGCCTCGGCGTTTGGCCTCCTGGACAATATAAGGGGTCATACCCATTTCCCACTCCCAACCAAGGATATGGAGCACTTTTTGGTTGACTGCCAGGCATTCGTCAATGCATGCATTGACTTCATCTATTGTCACCGGTGCATCCACAGCACTGATATGCACCATAGCCCTCTCTTTCTTTCCGTGAATGTGCTGCAGACCGGTCAATGGTTCGGCATCATAAAGTTTGAGCATAAAAGCAATATACTGAAAAATGACAAATTGTTGGTCATCTTTTTTCTTTTCGCCAAAGGTGATTCCCATCCAGTATTTGCGTTCGTATTTACCGAGGTTTAGGATTTCAAAAGGCTTGGCGTTCTCTATACCAAGGAGCCTTTTACGAGTCACATGGATTGCCCATCTTGAAAGGTCACAACCAATCCATCTGCGACCAAGTTTTTCGGCCGTGGCAAGCGTTGTTCCAGATCCACAAAAAAAATCAGCAACCAAGTCACCCGGGTTTGATGATGCCCTGATAATTCGTTCCAATAATGCCTCCGGCTTCTGTGTGTCAAAACCGAGCCGCTCTTCAGTTGCAGAGCCTACAGATGGAATTTCGAAGACATCTCTTGCAAAAACCATACTATATTGAAGCCCAGTATCTTCATCAATTTTGAAATCACTTTTTTTAAAGCCATATTTATGCATCATATATGACTTTTCCTTTTGTGGATTGAAGGTCCAGTTATTCGGCGATTTAGTATAAAAAAATATATTATCATGTTTTCTAGAAAAACGTTCTTTTGTCGCACCTCCCGTTTTATAATACCAAATAATTTCATTCTGAAATGAATTTGAACCAAAGATATCGTCAAGCATAATCTTTATATACTGTCCCACATGATGGGCCAAGTGCAAATAGATACTACCATGATCGGATAAAAGATCTTTAATGAGCCATAACCGACAGAACAGCATATCAAGATAAGATGGCAATCCTTTACCCCATGTATCCCGATATGCTTTTTCTTCTATTATAGATTGTTTCTTTGTAACTTCCTCTCCGCTATCTCCAATTGGAGCCGTAAAAGAAAAATCCGCCCCGGTTGCAAAGGGTGGATCAATGTATATCAAGTCAATTTTACCAACAAACTTTTCAAGAAGCGATCCCATTACCAGAAGATTATCTCCCCAGATTATCTTGTTCTTCCATCCCTCTTCGAAAGTATCTCCTTCCTTGCCTTCATAAAAATCAAACAGAGACATCTGGCCCTTTTTGGCTTCCCTTGTTGCTTTGCTTTCATTAATGGTTTCGATAATCTGAAATGGAAGATTAACTCTGGTAATCTCTTTTAATGAACCATCTTCACTATATTTTCCCGGCTACACGAGTTCGGTCTTATTTATACGAAACATACCTGCCGGTGGATCGGGTAGGCGCATGGGCTTTGTGTTTCTCTGGGAATCATCCTTACTCACTTTGTCTTCCTCCTTTAAAGGCTTTACGTTAATTCCGCTGTTCTTGGATATAGTTTGAGGTGCCTTCGTTCTTTTAGACTTCTTTTCCGTTTCTCGCAATAGCTGTTTAATAATTTGTTTGCGACGGCCTTTACTCGGCAAACCGCATAGCTCGCATACTTCTTTGATTTGGGACTCATAAAGGTAATCAAGGAGCAAATCCGGTTTTATTTTTCGAGATCGTGAGAGTGCACTTCGCATTTCCTTGACACTCCGACGATCCACTCCGTCCATCTCAAAATCGTCTACAATATATCTAAGTCCATCTCGATTCAAAATAGAAAGAATTGCCTTCTTGAGTTTCATTGGTTCTCTAATTTATCATCCTTTTCTAATACATCGTCATCAGCAAGATTCTTCCAGCCGTCGTCATAAATAAATTGATTGACGCGCCAAGCAGGATCTTGAATTTTGTGTATTGCAAAGCCATCTTGTTCCGCACGCTCGACTACATACAGCCAATATGCTTCACGAAGCTTTACAGCTTTATCAAATTGTGGTTTTGAAAGGGCTGCGCCGAGAGACCCCCAATCTCCAGAAAGAGATTTTACCTCAATATATTTAATGACTTTACCTGTAGAATCTTTTGACTCTATATCATATCCAGGATGTGTAAACGGCATTTCATCAGGGAACCTGCCATTTTGTATTTCAAAGTCCAACACCTTTTTAACCCCAGCTTGATCTACCGGATCACGTTCAGTAATATCTTTGGTCTCTTTCTCTTCAATTTTTTTGTCATCTGGTATAACATAAGTGCGCAATTTTCCCTGTTTTCGTCTTTTTGATTGTCTTAACGCCCCCTTATGACCGGCAGCAGTTGCTTTACCAGCGACTGGGGCCCCAGTTGCCGATCCAGCAAATTCTTCTATCGCTTCCACTGGAGCCGGAGCCTCTGGGGACGCTGCATCGGCACCTAAAATTGCATTTATTGCTTCTTCGGCAGTTCCAGGCTGAGTTCCGTCAATCTCTTGTTGGGACTCCGAAAGCCCAAGCTCGGTTTCTAAGACTTCGTCATCTGGTATTTGCTGACCTCCAAGCTCCTGAACCTGATCGCCAACCGCGGGCATGTCTGTTGGGCCAATATCCAAGGTGGAATAACCTAACTCATCCAGAATAAATTTTGCATCTTCTTCGGTTTCAGCAGCTAGCACCTCCTTAAACCCTGATGCAAGCCTACCGGGTTCGATGTCTGGGCAAAGGGCAAGGGCCAACTCCCGTGCTATTGGTGCCCATGAAGGTTTCCCATTCCTTCGTACAAAATAGAGACATGAGTCATCACGATAATAGTGAGCAAAAACTTCTTCTGGACCCGTTAACAAATCGCGATTATAAGCTTTCAAATGATATCGGATCTTGAGTTCCTGCACAACGATGCATTTTAGTTCTTTGAGAAAAGGTTGGATTGAATCCACACCTGCTAACTCAGTCTGGGATTCAACAACGCGGAATAATTGTAAATATCGATCTTGTATCCGTCTGGTGACTGTGTCATCTTCTACTGGATTAGTGCATTCGACCAAATGGACCTTTACAGAGCTACGGAGTGACCGTACCCCAACGGCTTCCATGGCTTGCCATACACCAGCAATTCTAGTGATGACATTTCGTTGCAGTTCAGGGCCAAATTTTTCAGCTAACCCAGCCCGATCCTCAAAATACATCCACTTAGCAGGAGTCAATACCTTTAGCGAATCGGGTATTAGCTTCCAGTCGCATAAGGCGCTTATTTCCTCTCGGTTAATCGCTTCATTCTCAATTGCACGTTCAATCATACGCCAGCATTCAATTATTACTTTGTAAGCCTCCTCATCCAATTGCTTGTTTATTGAGCCATATTCTGAGGAAATCTCTTTAACCACCTTTAGGGCATCTGTATAATCGGGAATGTCTCGAACATTGAGACGTGAGAAAAGATCAGCGTATCTCAGAAGTTCCGGGCCAAGGCGATAACGAAATCGACCGAAAGGATGTTCACTCCAAAAAATTTGATTTGCCCTGACGTATTTACCATTAGGAAGAAGAATACAAGCCTGACCATCCAGTTTTGCTAATGCGGAATCTTGGGCATTGTTATTTAGAAATGTGTATACTTCTCTGTTCACCTCTGTCCCTGATTTTGAGTGCTCAAGAAGATGGTTCACTACTTGATAGACCTCAGGCTCAGTATCAATGCCCAGAAATTCAAACAGCTTCATACTGATCTTTTGGATCTCATGCGGTAGAGCCAGAAATCGCGCTTGAGATTTGAACAAGTAATCCCGAAATACCGTATAGAGGTCTTGAGGACGGTACCACCTGCTGTAATCCTCCCGCGCTGGTAGCCATGTCAGCAATTTGAGCTCAGAGAGTTCTTCAGGAGCTTCCTCAAGCCGATCGAGGCGAACTGCCATGTGCCGGAAGATCTTTCCTATAGCGTCGACCGTCTGTTTTGTGGGCGGCTTTCCGACAAGTTCTTTTACTCTCTCGACTATATCCTCGAATCTGGGCTTCTTTGCCACTCCCAGCCACAGGTACAGTTCTTCTGCTGCACTTTTATGGTCAGGCGGCGTAACGGCAATGTTTATCCAGTTTCCAAGAACCTCAATGGTTTCCTTTTTATCCAGATAGACGCTCTGGGGCTGTCTGAAAACCCCGTCCATGCACTCTACGATTGGAGCGCTGCACAGAGATTTCCGGATGGTGCTGTCGTCTCTAATTTCACCAACCCTGCTCGCCAGAAGCCCGACTAGTTTACGCTTCTTGCTGTTCGGCACATCCCCATCGGATAGGGCGGAAGGAACATGATCAGAAACGTATCGTTTGAAGGTCAGCCTTGTTGCGCCTATATCAAGCAAAAACTCGCGCCGATCCCCGAGCAGATATAGATTGGCGAGTTCAGTAAATCCAATGGGATCATTAAAATCGCCGGGAAGAGCCAGCTGCGAAAGAGGGCGAAGACCGCTGGAACTTGGAAAAATAGGTAACGCCGAAAGCCTGTCAGTCAAATCACTTGAACCAAGAACATCCAGCCGTCTGTTCTCAAACCAGAGTAAAAGGCGAGCCGGGTCGAAACGACCTTCATTCCAGGCCTTCTCCAATTCGCCTTCACCTACTTGTTCGAGCCGGAATAAAGCCGTATCTGCTGAAAACGCCGGACAAAGTTTCCCAAGCACATCAACACGTTCGGCCTGTTTGGAAATGAAGGGAATGTCAGGATCGATTTTGGAAAAGAGGTCTATCGTCTCCTCGTCTGCCTGATATATCTCCATACACGGCCACATTGCGCCGTCTCTTCCAGGAGCAATAGCACATTCTGCAACCTCCTGCTCTATCGCAGCCTGGTCTTCTGGTCTCCGGCGGCGCTTAAATAGGAGATCTATCTCGCGCCATAGGATCTCAAAGGCGCCTTCCATCTGAAGGCTGCTCGGAACAGCGGAGAGTTCAGTGCGCTCCGTTAATCCATAGCCCTTCAGCACTTCAGTGATGTCTGTGGCATCCAGCAGGTCTACTCCAATATCTGATGAACGTAGCAGCGCAAAATAAGGCCTTAAATCGCTGTGCACGAGCGAGATATCGAGCCCTTCAAGAAGAGGGACTGCCTCCTTCTCTTCCTCTTTTTCAAAAAGTAGTACTTCCTGCGGATTTTTCCAATCTCCTGAAGTTGTGAAGACGACTCTTGAATCCTGCAGCCTGGTTGATAAATATTCCCAAAAGTACCTCAGGGACTGCTCTCGCTTTTCCTCTTTCGCCTCTTGGGATGCATGATGCACCCGTCCTATCAACTTCCAAAGCCGTTGGTGATCGATCAGTTTTGGAAGTTGGCCGAAGCTTTCCTGCAAAATCTTGGCGCCTGCACGGATCGCCGCCCGATTCCACTCGGACTGATAGTCTGCCTCCAGGATGATCCCTTTTCGATCATTGGTCGGGAAGAAGTCGGCATTCAAATGGAACGGCAGACCAGAATCGTGTTTGGTTGGAAGGTAGGCGCAGAACAGTCCTTTTTCTGTTGGTTCATCTGGAATCGCTAAAGTTACATCAGCGGATCTTTTGCCTTCGATACGACCAGGGTGTAACTCTCTCAACTCAGCAGCTTCTTCGTCGAAGTCACCGTAGAACAGATGCCATATAGAATCCCGCTCTCCATCGTTGATGATCAGGCTGTTCTCCTCCACAATGCGCTCAATGCTCCTGACCAGACTTCCGTCATTTTTGATGTCGATGCGATTGACCTTTTTAAGAAAAAGCATTGCGGTTGGAATAGACCTTTCGAGCTCCTCCAATAGCAGCATCGGGTCGTCCTTTTGTACCGCTTCGACCCTGAGGGCCTGTCTTAAAAAGCTGTCGGGGTCGGCTGCCCAGGGAAGAATGAAGCGAGTTCGAGGCAGATTCGAATGCTGACAGGCGCTACAGCTGGTGCAAACTTCAATTCTTTGATTTTCAGGCTGATCCTCATAAATAATCCAATGCCGACCGCCTGAAATCAGTTCAGGAGTGTCTGTGATCTGGTAGACAGCGATGAAACCTATTCCAAAGGCCCCTGTCATTCCTTCCTGCTCGCGCTTGTCGCCGCTTCCAACTGTCCGAAAGCGATGAAAATCACACAAATGTCCTTTAACCTCTTTCCAAAAGCATTCGGTCCCTTCTGCATTCCCACAATCCGTGAAAATACCGTCGTTATCCACCAAAAGTGCCTCGGTGCGCATATCAAAGGATATATAAGATGCGCCCTCAGCGTCATCAGCGTTTTGGATTAGCTCGTGGGCTAAGGTGGCGAAGCCTCGAAGGTCTCGAAGTTTCGCTCCGAGATTACCCAAGTAGTCTATCCCACGCGACAAATGACGTGTTTGAGGTCTTGTTTCGGCTATGGACAGATCAGTCATTGGATTGTTCCTTCTTCGATACAGTACCTTCTGAGATCGCACTCGCTACAAATATCTGTCTCAGGTACTTTGACAACCCGGAATTCTTTAGCCATAATTTTTTCGACAACTGCATCAAAATGAAGACCTGCTTCGTCAACTCGCTCCGGCCGGTATTGGAAACTCATCAGCGCTTCTTCCTTAAGGGATTCTGATGTCCAATAAATTAATAAACGCTCAGGATGCTTGCCATATCGCTGCTCAAGAATATGGGCATATGTACAAAGCTGGCGTTCATATGAAGCCAACAAATATAGCGATCCTTTCGGTCTTGGGGAGGTCTTAAAATCTAAAACCTCAAGCTGGCCGTCGTCACCCATAAGAAGATCTACTTTTCCTGTGAGGATATATCCATCTTTTTCAACTGAAACATCCACTTCTGTCTCTAAGATACGATTGAATTCGGACTGGTTTTGTTTGTAGTAATTTAAAACCTGACTATAGGCTGCTTCGCGCTGTTTGGGGCCTATGGGTCGTAGCCCGTGGTTTAACAGATTGCGATAACTAAATTGAAAGAACTCAGAGATTCTGCTTTCGTTTAAAGTTCTCATCTTTCCATCAAGAACCAATCGGTGGATCTCCTCAATTGTCTGATGCACTAATGCACCAAAGAGATACTCCGCTGATCTGGCAGGAGTGAAATCGTAAAAGCGGAAGAATTGATACTGCCTTGGACATGTTTCATATACTTTCAGGTCGCTACTGAAGCTGAAAGTCTTTTTGACAGGCATACGATGACGGAGCCTGAAAAACAATGACTTGAGCAAATCTTGCTGCACATAGGGCCATTGCGGAAGATTTTGCCAAATAGGGTTAAAATAAGGTTTTGGTTGATCGGTCGTAGTAAGAACCAAAACTTTTTCTGCCCGTGAAAATGCTACATAATGCAACCGCATGCGGTCAAATCCTGTAATTCGGTTTTCAGGTTCGAAAGCTGGACGTTGATAAAAGGGTCCTAAAACTCTGTCGACACCTTTAGGTGATGAAAGCTGCACAGCAAGTGAACCTACTATAACTACAGGAAACTCCAGGCCTTTTGCTTGGTGAATTGTCATTACTTGTACATGTTCTTTTGGAAAAGGCATATCAGGATCTTCATATTCATTGATCCCTCCCCCAACAAGCAGACGAAGAAAGCTATGGAAGAAATGCAAACGAAGTGACACTCGGTTTTTTGCTGTTATTACCATGTAATGGTAATAGGTTTGGAAGACGTTTAAAAGTTGGGAGAATATTGCTAAATTACGAGAGCGGTTTTCATTTTTAACAAAATCATTAAATGGTTCAAGGGCAATAAAGCGGTAAAAATAGTCGGCGAGGCGACGGTCTAAAGTTTTTTCCCCCTTCAGGTTGTTGATTTCTGATGTAAATGTTTGAAGAGATTTCGCTAAAGGATTGGGATCAGGATAGGTACAGCCAAGTTGTGTTATGCATGAATCTACATAGGCTGCCAATTCTTGAAGGCTTCGACCAATCAACTCACCTCGCCCCTCGCCATAGTACCCCAAAAGTATAGCAAAACAGGCCACAATAGCGCGAATCTCGTCGTTCTCAAAGTAGGTGCGTGCTCGAGGACAAAAAACCCGGATACCCTTTTCCTCAAGTGCATTGAGATATGGGCCACTATGTTCTTGACGGACGCTATGGAGCAAGAGGGCTATTTGACTTTCATCCTCAACAACCCGGTTCGTTTTTAAAAACATAACTAAATCAGCAAATCGTTGAGCTTCATCCTCACGATTTTCACCCCAGATGGAAATGACCGCCGGATATTCTACAAACGTTTGTTCAGGATCAGGATTTATAGATTTTTCAAATCGAAAACGAGGGGCTCCATTCCGGTTGCTCCAATTCCACGATTGCATAAATTTATCGTAAGCTGAAATGATGTCTTTGTGTGATCGATAGTTTACGGATAAGGTTACAGTGTGGCAATTATGGAAATTTTGAGAGAATTCCAAAATGTTGCGAACTGTTGCACCTCGGAATCGGTACAAGGATTGATCCTCGTCACCCACAACCGAAATATTGTTATTATCTCCGGCAAGCCGAAGAAGTAGTTGTTCTTGAACAAAGTTGGTATCCTGATATTCGTCAATCATCACATAGCGGATTTGTTCCTTAATCTTTTGACCGACCTCTGATTTTTCGAGAAGCTCATGAAAGAGCTTCTGCTGATGTGCAAAATCAATCTTATTAGTTTCATAAAGCTTATCAATATAGGATCGGTATGAGCGTCCAATCTCTCTTGCAAATGGTTCATCGGCAGAGTCAAGCAGAGCAGAGTCAATAAGCTCTTCGGTTATTTTATTAAAGAAATTTCGCACTCCTTCGATGGCTGTCCAACGGGTACTCCACCTCCCAAGGTATTTATCATTTTCTTTAGGCCCTAAAATATCTTCAAAGTGATCAAAAATGAACAGCAGCTGGGTAAGTTCATCCAGAACCTCGTAGTTGTTTCCTAATGGTGTGTGATGTCTGTGTCGCAACAAAAAATCATTCGCAACACCGTGAATTGTTCCAACAAGCAACGGAGAAAGATCTTTGTCATACCCCAGTTTTTTGGCAGCAAAAGAAATTCGATCTCGGAGTTCGAAAGCAGCTTTCTGTGTGAAGGTACAAAGAAGGATTTCTTTAGGATCAGCCAGTTCTTGGAGTAAAATATTGAGAGTCCGAAGGACTAAAACCAACGTTTTACCCGAACCGGGTCCAGCGATTACAAGAAGAGGACCTTCAGTACAGGCGATTGCCTCTCGTTGGGAATCATTCAGCTCTGGAAATTCTTTCAAAATGGCATCGGAAATCGCGATCACAGAAGACCCCCCTCACGAAAGCTAAAGACCTGATCCTTTGATATAATAAGATGGTCATGTACTTTTATTTGAAGGGTGGCCGCCGAGAGTACAAGAGCTTTGGTAAGGGTTTTGTCATGTTCTGAGGGAGTGACATCCCCGTTAGGATGATTATGAGCAAAAACAACGGCGACCGCCCCCCTTCGGAGAGCAGCTTCCATAACTCGACGAGGATACACGGCAGCGCGATCGACAGTCCCCTCTTCAAGTCGTTCAACTCCGTCTCTTAAAAGTTGATAGCTGGAGTCAAGATAGGCCACTTCAAATACTTCATTTCTGAGCCCTCCTAAGCGCGAGCGCCAGAATTTATACAGTGCCTCGGTAGAGACCAAAGATGCCTCTATTTCCGCTTTCTGTTGAAGATATAGGTTTGAGGCTTCGCGTATGATACGAAGGGCTACTGGTGCAACTGTACCAATTCCAGGAATGGAGCGAAGCTCTTCAAGAGGAGCTTCAAAGATTCCTTTCAAATTGCCAAAATGAGCAAACAACAACTTGGCAGGCTTCTTTACGTCTTTACGAGGAATAGCAAGAGTGAGTAAGAGTTCAATCACTTCGTGCTCGGCCATACCTGAAAAACCGCTCTTTGTGAAACGTTCACGAAGCCGTTTTCTGTGGCCATAATAGTGGGGTTTGTCTAATGCCATGGATTACCCCTTTTGTGACATATCTTGAAAAAAGCCCCAGTTTCAATGGGTTAAGATATAGGGATTAGGTGAATTCTATTCTTCCCTCCCCCTGAGAAAACAAGTGTATTTTATCGAAAATTAATATTAACTTACTTAATTTTAGATGATTGGTCAACAATTTCTGTAATCCAACCCATCTCATCACTTCGAAATCTTTAAGTTTTCACAACAACCCATATCATACTTTTTTACAGATTCGGTCAAATCAGATTATATGCCTACGTGGGTATAATATTGAGCAACTATTTATTGCTGAAAGTAAAAGACTCTTTAATGAGATAGATTGTTCACCGTATTCGCCTTGAGATAGCTTTGAGGACCCGCAGGATATCAGCCAGGCGAAAAATCTGTGATATGTCTGACCCGAGCTTGGCTCTGATTGCATACAGCTGCTATAGATTCACTGGGTCTGTACCATTTAAAGATTCTGCTTCATACGATGATCTGCAAAATGAATAAATTGAAGATCAGTAATGGAACCACACGAATCTGACCCTTCCCATTTTATTGGACTTTTCAAATAAACCTGTAAGAAACTCGGAGAAAGGTCTCTGTTATATTCACATAATTTCCCTTAAATTCGTGTGATGTCGTCCCCCTAAGTACAGATGAATATGCACCTATCTGCACCCTATCCGCCCCCTGCAAAAATGAAAAAGCCATAATCTATTGAGATTATAGCTTTTCTTAATCTGTGGTGGCGATGCAGGGAATCGAACCCCGGACACTGCGGATATGAGCCGCATGCTCTGACCGTCTGAGCTACATCGCCAGGATAACTCTTAAAATTTTTAATATAGTTAACAGCA
>JAFDDT010000250.1 GCA_019310725.1 Deltaproteobacteria bacterium
TCTACGGAAGAGGGAAGCGTTACCGATGGGTGTCAGTGGGATAATGGTGTTAAGGGTTATTCTGACCCAGATTCCGAATGGCCGTTGATTGACAATATTCTCACTTGGATGGGTTATCTGAATCGTTGAGCGGTGGTAATGCTGTGGCCATACCTTTAAAATTAAAGCTTAGGATGCAGCAAACAATGTTGGGGCCTCCAGCACTATTTTTGTAACCGTCGATAATGTTGGCGGTGGTGATATCACCGCCAACAACTGATAGTATCAGTGCTCCATCCAATGGAGCGACTGCAAATGATACCATTGTTTCTCTAATTATTTGAGGTGATTTAAGAGGCTTGCTCGCTGGTGCTCAGACGAAGCGGTTTGAGGGCAGAGGGGATGAGATAAGGCTCTTGAGATCAGAATCGATGATAGGTAAAATTCGTAAGTTCTGTTTTTTATAGGAATTGAAGGCTGATGTTACGATATATAATAAAGCGCTTAATCTGGCTCGCTTTCGTCCTCTTGGGGCTCTGTGCCATCACCTTCACCCTTTCCAGAATTATCCCCTCAGATCCGGCGGCGAGCTATCTGGGTCCCCGCCCGAGACCGGAACAGGTTGAAAAGGTCCGGGTCCAGCTCGGTCTTGACAAACCCCTTTATGTCCAATTCGCCTATTATATGAGAAACCTGGTTCATGGGGACTTAGGTGAATCGCTTCGGACACACCGACCTGTGCTGCAAGGCATTTGGGAACATCTGCCGGCTTCCCTGGATCTGATGATCACCGCTATTTTCATCGCTTTATCGGTTGGTATTCCGCTGGGAGTTCTATCTGCCAAAAAAGAAAACACCACCCTGGACCATCTGACCCGATTGTTTTCTGTAGCCAATGTATCAGTGCCTTCTTTCTGGCTCGCCATGATCTTCCAAATCGTTTTTTTCAGATGGCTGGGGATCTTTCCAATTGGGGGGCGTATCGACACAGTTGTGAATTTGGTCAGTCCCATCAAACAGATCACAGGTTTCTATGCCCTGGACGCTTTGATTACGGGTAACTGGGCAGCACTCAAAAGCACTCTATCTCATCTCATTCTTCCTTCAATCACCCTCGCTGCCTATTCCACAGGACTCATCGCTCGAATGACTCGATCGACTATGCTCGAGGTCCTTCGGGAAGACTATATAACCACAGCTAGAGCTTATGGTATTTCGGAGAGAGAGATCCTGTTCGTTCAGGCCTTGAGAAATGCCCTTGGTCCGACTTTAACCACTGCGGGTCTGTGCTTTGCCTTTATGCTGACAGGGACTTTCTTTGTGGAGCTCATCTTTTTCTGGCCTGGCTTGGGCACCTATACAGTCAATGCCATCTTTCTCAATGATTATCCAGTCATTATGGGCATCACAATAATCATGGCCGTATTTTATGTGGTAGTTAATTTGGCTGTCGATATCCTTCTTGCAGTGGCCAATCCCCGTATCCGGCTTGGGTAGAAGAAAGTTATGGTCATGGAAATCCAGAAAACTAAGCATAACTGGCTTAACAAAGGCAGGGAGTATTGGAGGGGGATGAATCTGATTCTTAAGAACCCCCTCACAACTTTTGGGCTGGGGATCATTATTATTTTGGTTGCAACTGCCCTTCTTGCGCCTCATCTGGCACCCTACCCGGAACAGGGAAGGGGTATGTCAAACCTGAAAGAAAGACTGGTGCCTCCAGGCTTCAGACATCCTTTTGGGACAGACAACCTTGGCCGAGATATTTTGAGTCGTATCATTATTGGCGCGCGTACTTCGTTGAAAGCAGCCATTGCTGTAGTGCTGATTGTTATTGCCATTGGTGTACCTCTTGGATTAATTGCCGGCTATTTCGGAGGGAAAGTTGATGAAATAATCATGAGATTTGCGGATATGATCCTCGCTTTTCCATCTCTCCTTCTGGCCATAGCTATTGTGGCCTCTTTGGGTCCCAATCTTCTAAACGCCCTTATTGCCATTTCTATACCTTGGTGGCCCTGGTATACTCGCCTGGTGAGAAGTCAGGTTATCTCTCTAAAGGAAATGCAATTCGTTGAATCGGCAAGGGCTATCGGTGCGTCCAGATTGCGAATCATGTTTCGTCACATTCTTCCCAACTGCCTGTCGCCTGTTATTGTACAGGCGACTCTTGACATGGGATACATCATTCTCTCTCTTGCGTCTCTTGGATTCTTGGGGCTTGGTACCCAACCGCCAGCGGCAGACTGGGGGGTTATGGTTAGCGATGGACGGGAATTCTTTCTGAAACAGTGGTGGATTTCGACATTTTCGGGGGTAGCCATTTTTTTGACCGTTCTTGCCTTTAATCTTCTTGGTGATGGTGTCCGAGAGGCCTTGGACCCCAAAATAAGGTGGAGATTTCAAAGGAAGTGAGCATGTGGCAGCAGTAACAGTATTATCAATAAGGGATCTAAAGACCTATTTTTATACCCAAGAAGGGGTTTCAAGAGCGGTCGATGGAGTGAGTTACCATGTCATCCGAGGAGAGACACTCGGAGTAGTGGGTGAATCTGGGTGTGGAAAGAGCGTGACAGCTCTTTCCATCCTGAGGCTTATTCCATCACCCCCTGGGAAAATCGTGTCAGGCGAGATTATTTTCGAGGGCCATAATCTTATGGACCTCCCTTTGGACAAAATGAGAGAAATCCGGGGGAACAAAATTTCTATGATCTTCCAGGAACCTCTGACCTCCCTTAATCCGGTGTTCACTATTGGTAGCCAGCTGTCCAAGGTATTCATCCTCCATCAGAATCTAACCAAAAAAGAGGCGAAGAAAAAGGCTATAGAAATGCTCAGTGCCTGCGAAATGCCCTCCCCGGAAAGGATTATGAAAGAATATCCATATCAGTTAAGTGGTGGCATGAGGCAACGTGCTATGATTGCCATGGCCCTTGGGTGTAATTCTAAAGTTTTAATCGCCGACGAACCTACTACTGCCCTCGATGTAACTATTCAGGCCCAGATCCTTGATCTCACACTCCAATTGAGGAAGGAATTTGGAATGACCATGATCTTGATCACCCACAATCTTGGGATCGTTGCAAAGGCCGCCGACCGGGTTGTTGTCATGTATGCAGGGGAAAAGGTAGAGGAGGCGGATGTTTTTTCTCTTTTTGAAAAGCCACGCCATCCTTACACTATTGCTTTGATGAAGTCGATCCCTATACTCGGACGGTCTGAAAAGTTTCTAAAAGAAGTAAAGGGCGTAGTTCCAGCCCCATATCTTGAGATTTCAGGGTGCAAATTCGCAGACCGATGTCCTGAAGCGATGAGGCGCTGTCATAGAGAAAAGCCTCAGCTCAGAGAGGTAGAAAAAGGGCACTTGGTTGCTTGCTTCCGTTAAATAAAAAAATGAAAGAGATTCTCCTGGAAGTAAAAAATTTGACCAAACACTTTCCCCTGGAGAAGACGAGACTCTTCCGGAGGACCCGGTTCGTCTTTGCCGTCAATGGCGTGAGTTTTTCCCTGAAGAAGGGTGAAACCCTGGGGTTGGTGGGTGAATCCGGATGTGGGAAAACTACCACAGGCCGGGCTATCTTAAGGCTCATCGAACCCACTTCGGGTATTGTCAACTTCGAGGGTCAGGACCTTGCCAGGTTCGACAATCGGGAGTTGAAGGCCTTTCGCCGAAATGCCCAAATCATTTTTCAGGACCCTTTTGCTTCTCTCAATCCTCAAATGACCGTTGGTGCCATTGTGGAGGAGCCGTTGCTTGTTCATGGGATTGCCACCAAGGCCAAACGGATAGAGATGGTCGCAGCCGTAATGGAAAAAGTTGGCCTCGATGCTGACTGCATGAGGCGGTTCCCCCATGAATTCAGCGGAGGGCAGCGTCAGCGTATTGGAATTGCCAGGGTGCTTACGCTGAACCCCAAGCTGATCATTGCAGACGAGCCGGTATCAGCCCTGGATGTGTCCATTCAGGCTCAGATTATCAATTTGTTAGTGAGGCTACAGGAAGAATTCCAGATGTCTTACATTTTCATTTCCCACGACTTGGCTGTGGTGGAACATATTTCAAACCGTGTTGCCATCATGTACTTGGGGAAAATTGTGGAAATCGCTCCCGCTAAAGATATATATAGTGAGCCGAAGCACCCGTATACTAAGGCCTTGCTTTCTGCTATTCCTATTCCGGATCCAAAGTCCTGTACAAAGAGGACTATTCTTGGGGGAGACATACCTAATCCAGCAAATTTCCCCTCAGGTTGTGGGTTTCGAACCCGATGTCCCATGGCAAAGAAAATTTGTCGAATTGAACTTCCAAAAATGGTAAAAGTGGGAAAGGACCATTATGCTGCCTGCCACGCCCTTTAATCATACCTTGATTGATGTAAAAGCTCTTAAAAATTCCCTTTGTCTCCCCTTAAAAAAATAAATGGGGTCAGGCTTAACTAAATGTTTTTAGTAAAGGATTTCCGTAGCATATTTATCGTTGTAATAATTGTCTCATCCTCGCCAATCCTCTTTTCGAGTCCTTTTATACCCTTGCTTATGACCACAGGATCCCTCTTGAAGTGGTCTGCAATATCTTTAAAAGGATAGTTGGCTAATTCCTTTGCTAAATATCCAACGACCGCCCTCCTGAATGCCCCTCGACGATTACGTATGTTGCTGTATAATAAATCCTTCGATATATTAAAAACCAACTCCACCTCTGAGACAGTTGCCCTAATAGAAATATCATAAAAAAAGGGCATCCTTCATTTCACTGTTTACACTTTTAACTGATCCCGGCACAAAAAAATGAACTCCTATATTTGTGGTTAAGTTGTTCTTTGGCGCTTATGGCCGCTGGAATGATATCCTGCTTATTCTCGGCTTCTACCCTGATCATGAAATGGATGTAGGCGTAACATGATGAAATAACATGAAAGCCAAAAGCGAAGGTTATATCAAATTGTTAAAGAAGGACCGGAAAAATATGGCTTTAATTGTGGGATCTGGACCTCTGCTATGATTGCAGAGGTTATTTTTAGAGAAT
>JAFDDT010000048.1 GCA_019310725.1 Deltaproteobacteria bacterium
ATCCACGCCTCCTCGTGCTGGATGCCATCACGGATGGTGATATCGGCGAGTTTGACCTTCTTGGGCATCCTTCTATTGAGTTTAAAAATATCATATTCGCTCATATTTTCCCTCCTTTCTATCCCCTGATGGATCGGGGGAGGAGCATCTGGTGATGGGGGCAGATGCTCTGTGGGTTTTGGTAACAGCTTCTCGCAAAGGCAACGAAATAATCCCTGAGCCTTGTCATCGGCGCAATCTCATCCACCAAACCGGTCTTTGCGCAATAGATTGGCCTTGACTCATCATAGTACTGTTGCGCCAGTGCGTTCATCTTATCGATCACTGGCTCAAGAGGGTTGCCTGCATCCTTTTCCTTAACCAGTCTCCTTGCAAAGGCAGCAGCTGCGGCTGTTTCTCCATGCATAACATAGATTTCCGTGGTAGGCACACCCAGGGTAAAGGCATTGTTTCTGTTTGCCTGAGGTCCTCCCATGATGTAGTGGGCCGCAGCCGTACCTTTTCGCAATACCACGCACATCATAGGAACCTCTGAACTCTCGATAGAGTAAATGAGCGACTGACCAAGTCCGAGGAGCTCTGCCTTCTCAGCGATATCCCCTACATCAATACCTGAGGTATCTTGAAACCAGATCATTGGTATCCTGTCCCTACCGCAGAACATAACCAACTCATTCATCTTGATAAGTCCTTCTCTGTAAAGCTTACCCCCGATACCCAGATATTGATTCTCAGCATATTGGGGATAACCCGTGCCCAAAAACCCCTGCCGATTCGCGATAACTCCAATCGGAAAACCGTCTATCTTGGCCAGTCCACAGTAAACTTCAGGGCCATAATCCGGTCTGTATTCCATATGCTCGCTTCCATCAAGAATGCGTGCCAGCACCTGTTCGATGCTATAGGTCCTTTTTTGATTAAACGGCACAATACAGTTAAGATCATCTGCAGGATAAATCGGGTCAGCAGGTTCTGCTACCCTGTAACTTGAGGGATCATAAAGGGGCATGCCTGCCATACATTCCTTCAAAGCACCAAGAACGCCTTCCTCGGTATCGAATACCTTCCGCATAAAGCCGGTCTCGTCATAGTGGATTTTCACCCCTCCAGGTGGCACCTGCTTGAACCTTTTGGTTGCCTCTATGATTGTCTCTGCACCCTCCAGATCAAATCCTCCCTTGGGAGACATACCACTCACAATACCTCCTCCCCCTACTGCCATATTTGACTTCTCATGGGCGAAGATGATAGCGGGGCTGATTGCATGGTATCCACCACCGGCTGGATTGGTGCCGTACATACCCACAATTACTGGTATTCCCTTTTGGATTAGCTCACTGTGCCTAAAAAATGTTCTTCCGCCAGACCTCCTGCCAGCGTATACCTTTTCCTGTTCCGTGAGCTTTACGCCACTGCAGTTAAGCACCCAAACGAGGGGAATATGCAATCGTTCCGCTATATCCTGGGCCCGAAATACATGCTCTCTCTGACCTGGGATCCAGGCCCCAGCCAGAACCTTATTGTCTGAGGCAATAATTGAGGCGTATCTCCCTGATATCTTTCCCAGGCCGGTAATAACCCCGGTTGTTCCTTCCTGATTGAACTCAGGATCATACAGGCTATTTAATGGTAAGAAGGTGCCGGGATCTACCAAGATCTCAATCCTTTCCCAGGCTGTCTTTTCTCCACGCTTGTGGACCCTTTCGATCGGGATACCTGTCTCTTTTCTTTTCTCTATGGCCTGAGCTACCTCCTTCTCAACCGTGGCAATCTCTCGGGCGTTGTCTGCACCCTGTTCTCTCTCGCTTTCGCCAAGCTCTCTCCCTATGGGAGTCATTTTTTCAAAATAATGTCTCATCCTTACCTACCCCCTATAATCGGTTACCTTTTGCTCAAGTGTTCCTATCAGACCTGCCCGGAATCGTGGATCTCTGTAAAGTCTCGCATCCGCCTTCATCTCTCTTTCAACAAATTCATGTTCGTTAAATTTAAACGGATCGTAGCTCTCGAAGAGATCGGTCAAGGCCTCGATTGACTGTGGTGCCAGAGGTCTTCCAACCTTGGCAATCTCCTCCTTTGCCTCTCTTAACGGCTGCGCCCACAGATGAGAATAATTCTCCGGATTCTTTCTTCTGGCTATCTCTTGAGAAATCTCCTCTTTAGTAGCCAGAGCGACTCTCTGTTTTTCGTCTACCTTCGGGATCTCTTCTTCTGGGCACACTGCAAGTTCCAGTGCCTTCGGAAGCAAAAGGAGCCCAGTCCTCTCATCGTGTGCCTCCAACTCTTCCTGATATCGTGCCTTATCGGCCTCTGGATCATCGGTTTTCTGCCTTTTTGGAAAGGGGAATGGTATATCCACAACTACATTGTAGGTTCCGATCTCCTTTAACTGCGTGGCCTTCACCTCCCTTGCTGTAAGGGCCATATATTCTGCATTGGTAATGCCAGCCTTGATCAATGTTCTGGCTATTCCTGACCAGCCGGGAAGCAGACCAATAGTTGCCTCACTAAAACACATACCGCTCCGGGAATCCCCCACTAACACATCGGCCATCAAAGGAATCTCTGCAGAACCACCAAACCTTGTCCCCCCTCCGCACACGGCAACTACCCTCAAATGGCTGGCGATTTTTCTAATAAGCCCGTGCAAGGCAATCCCTTTCTTTAACCTTTCGTCTGCCCACTCAAAGAGTTGGTCTATCTCCTCTTCTGAAGCCTTGCTCGCCTCCTTTTCCTTTTTCATCTCGAGGGTCTTATCCAGTCTGGTAAGGCTTTCTTTAAGATCGCCACCAGCATGGACTGGATCATTGGCCCCACAAAGGATAAGAAATGCAAGATCATCCCTTTGCTCAAAAACCATATTCAAGCCCTCTAAATAGGCATCCAACCCCGGGTTACCTACCTGATGAACCGGCGGATTGTAGTAACACAGAACAGCGCCCACCGTTCCCTTAAAAGTGACCCGGTCAATCATGAGATATGCCTTGCCCTCCGCCCATTCATAAAGTGGTCTCATGTTTTGATATTCCGAGATGGTACCTGTTCTTACCAACCCTATTGGACCTTTCATAAGAAACCTCCTTTCAACCGGAATTAGGGATTTGCCGATTTTTAAAATGTTCCTCCATACTCCGCATTTCGCTCGCCATAAACCCCTTCAAGCCCCGAAATGCTCCGACAAGGTTCTAGATACCTGCGGGAAAGCTAACCCAGAAACCAGTCTTGCGGTTTCTACCGAGTGTTACTATCCAAAAAAATGACCGAATATCGATTCAAGGAACTTGACAGCTTAGTTAATATTTTTATATACTAAATATTAATTAATGTCAAATTTTTATTAAATCATTTTTTCTCTGAATAGGAGGCTCCTCCATGAATCTAGGTTCATTGATTCGCAGGTATCGTAAAGAAAAAAAGCTCACCTTGAAAACAGTAGCAGAAAAAGCGGGTATCTCTGAGGGTTTCCTGAGCCAAGTTGAGAATGATGTAAATTCACCCTCTGTGGATACGCTTTCTAAAATATGCAATGCAATTGGGGTTAAGGCCGGCGATCTTCTTAACCGGGCAAGCGACCAAGAAAGACTGGTTTTGATACGCAAGTCCGAGTGGGGCGATATTGATCTCCCGCACACAGGGTTTATAACCCGGCGTTTCTTCCCCCCGGAGAATAGAAAGGTTATTGACAGTGCTATCCTGGTTATTGAACCGGGGAAACTGATTCCGGTGCGGAAAAACATCAAGAACGGGCAGGAGGTATTATGCATACTCAAAGGCTCGCTAGAACTTGTTCACGGTGAACGCACGATTCATCTGGCAGAGGGAGACACGGTTCATTACCTTGCAGAGCAAAAGAACCAGAGCATTACCAATAAAAACAAAGATCTCGCCATCGCACTCTGGATAGGGACACTTTAGTTGTAAGCGTTTCCACAAATGTTGACAAACTCGTAAAAAGCGAATGCATCAACTAGATCGTTAGGTTCCCAGACTTGCCCGACAAAATTTACTCAGGATATGTGTACCACCATGAAATTCATTCAAGCCAGGAGGCAAGATACCCTGAGAGCCTTAATTATTCGTCCAAGCGCCCTGGGCGACACCCTCTTACTAACTCCAGCCCTTCATCACATAGCTGGAAGGGTGGCGGTAACTCTGTTGGGAAGAAAACCGGGGATTGATTTTCTGAGACCTTTTGTAACGCAATGCCTTGATTACGAAAAAGGGGGGTGGCACACCCTATTTTCAGAAGAGACAAATTGTGAGGATCTCCCCCTCCCTGGGGTAGACACGGTGATCTCCTTTCTCAGTGACCCTTCACGGAAAATAACAAAACGATTAAAGGCCTGTCTAGAAAATATCCCGGTATTTACCTATCCACCCTTTCCACCAAAGCAAGAACACATCCATGTTGCTGTATATTTGGCATCATGCCTAAAAGAGGCTGGATTGCCTGTTAATCCGGAGGTGGCAATTGAAGAGGCCCGAAAAAAAACTTTATTTGAAAAGAACAGAATACCCCGATCGCAAGACATGATTGTTTTCCATCCGGGTTCAGGAAGCAAAAAAAAGAATTGCCCCCCTGAGTTTTGGATTGAGTTGATAAAAAATAAAGATCTCGGAATATTTCAAAGGAGGGTCTTGCTTTTGGGACCGGCTGAGGAGGAATGGCATGAACTGTTTGCCAAAGAGCTCCAAGGGGTGGCGGTAAAGATGGTTATATCCCCTGATCGCCACATTCTCCTATCCTTGCTCAAAGATGCCTCTCTCTATGTCGGGCACGACAGCGGCATAACTCACTTGGCAGGACTGCTTGGAACATCAACCATAGCCGTTTTCAAAAACACCAACCCCTTTCAGTGGGCTCCCCTGGGGCCTGATGTTATGGTCGTTTGTGATGTGAAATCTCCTCAGATTATCTATAGGAAGATCCAGGAAAAAGTGACAGATGGCAAAAAAGTTTTGCCTTGACTGATGTTTGGAGCTTCAGTATTCTTCCGAGAAGACTTCTGTCAGTCACTATTCACAGATAATGCAAAAGCAGAGGGCAAATATGGATTTTTCGTTATCAATGGAACATGAGATATTAAGGAAATCTGTACGGGATTTTTCTGAAAAAGAGATAAAGCCTGTAGCCAGGGAACTGGATGAGAAAGAGGAATTCTCCTATGATACCATGCGGGCCATGGCTGGGCTGGGCCTTTTTGGTATGTTCGTATCTGAAGAATACGAAGGCCAAGGAATGGATTATATCTCCTACATTATTGCTACCGAAGAAATCGCTCGAGTTGACGGGTCCCATGCTGCCACCATTGCTGCTGGTAATTCTCTGGGTACTGGGCCTCTCTACTACTATGGAACTGAGGAACAAAAAAGGAAATACCTCCCAGAGGCATGCAGGGGCGAGACCCTTTGGGCCTTTGGCCTGACTGAGCCAAATGCCGGGTCTGATGCTGGAAATACACAAACAACTGCTATTCTTGACGGAGACGAATGGGTAATAAATGGAAGCAAAATCTTTATTACCAATGGGGCAACCGATATCACCGCTGGTACGGTATCACTGTGTAGAACAGGGACACGAAAAGATGGCAAGCCAGAACTAACCTGTATCGTAGTGGAGAAAGGAACCCCTGGCTTTGAGGCCAGGGAGATGCATGGCAAGCTGATGTGGCGGGCATCCAATACCAGTGAGCTCTATTTCGATGACTGCAGGGTACCAAAAGAAAATCTTCTGGGCCCTATCGGGGATGGTTTTCATCAGATGCTCGGAACCCTGGATGGGGGAAGGCTTTCCATAGCTGCCATGGGTCTGGGGGGGGCACAGGGTGCCTTTGAAATGGGCATGAAATATTCTAAGGAGAGGGTTCAGTTTGGCAGGCCAATATCAACATTTCAGGTGAATGCCTTTAAACTTGCCGATATGGCCACCGAGATAGAGTGTGCGAGATTGCTCCTGTATAAGGCTTGCTGGTTGAGAGATAATGAAAAGCCATTTGCAAAACATGCTGCCATGGCCAAATTATATTGCTCTGAGGTCATGGGCATGTGCGTTGACCATGCTGTCCAGCTCCACGGCGGCTACGGCTTGATGAAAGAATACGATATTGAGAGATTCTATCGGGATCATAAGCTTCTGGAAATCGGCGAAGGAACCAGTGAGGTTCAACGGATCGTGATCTCTCGACTCATTGATGCGGTTTAGTTTCATGTTCGACAAGATCTTTGGTTATGATATTGCTCACTATATCAGGGGGTACCGTGTCCTGCTTGTGATGGCAGTTGTCCTGGGTGCCCTATCAGCCCTGTTTGTCGTTGTACCTGCGTACCTGCTTCAACCGCTCGTTGATGACGGAATGAAAACCGCAAGTGAGCCTGTCGAATGGACGATTCCCTGGTTACAATTCAACTTTCCCTTCTCAATCAAAAAAACAGAGCTGACCCTAATAGCAGAGATTACGCCCAATCATTTGCTCATACTTCTTGGTGCTATTGCATTCCTTTCGGTGCTCTTTAAATCAATTACCATTTACTTCAGTGAACTCGCCGGAGCAGCCTTCTCAAACAGGGCCATTAGAACACTGCGGATTGATCTGGCCAATAAGTTTATCTCCCTTCCATTAACATTTTACCACAAACGCAAGAGTGGAGAGCTTCTTGCAAGGGCTACAGCAGACCTGACAGTAATGCAGGGGTTTATAAGCAATATTACTATTGGCCTCGTGCAGCAACCCTTAACACTCTTGGTGTTCGTTGGCTATCTGCTTTTGATGAATTTCAAACTCACCCTGTTGATTTTCACCATTACTCCCATCATTGTAGTGCTGGTCAGACTTTTTGGCCGCAAGGTCAAAAAACACTCCACTAGGGTTCAGGACGCCACAGCCGAGGTAACATCAAGCTACCAGGAAATTATCCTGTTACTCAAGGTGATCAAGGGATTCTGCAGGGGAGAATATGAATCCGGTATGTTTACAAAGCACGCCAACAGCCTCTACAAAAAGGTTATGCACTGGAACAGGTGGCAGCTCGGTATTGGGCCCATGATGGATTCAACGGTATTCCTTGTCATCCCTGGCATCTTCATAATCGGAAAGATCTATTTCAATCATACCTTAGGAGAACTGGTGGCCATGCTCTATGCATTCGCCAAAGCCTACGCCCCTGTCAAAGAGTTGGCCAGAATAAATGTAAATTTGAAGACCCTTCAGGGTGCGACCAGAAGGGTTTTTGACATAATGCGCACCATTCCAGATATACGAGATAGACCTGAAGCCCAGAACATGCCGAGATTACAGAATGCGGTAGAGTTTCTTCATGTGGATTTCTGTTACAAACCTGGGGAACCAGTGTTGAATGATGTCTCCTTTGACGTTAAGGCGGGGGAGATGGTGGCCTTCGTCGGCTCCACCGGTGCAGGCAAGAGTACCCTCTTGGATCTCATTCCCCGGTTCTACGACGTATCCTCGGGCTCGATACGTATAGATGGGACGGATATCAGAGATGTAACGCTGGAGTCCTTAAGAGGTCAGATTGCCATTGTAAGCCAAGAGAGCCTCCTTTTTCACGATACGATAGCGAATAATATCAATTATGATGGAGGTCACGCTACACTTGAACAGATTCAGAATGCAGCTATCGTTGCACAAGCTCATGATTTTATCATGGCCTTTCCTCATGGATATGAGACAGTTGTTGGTGATAGAGGAACACTGCTCTCTGGTGGACAGAGACAGCGAATTGCCATAGCCCGGGCTCTCCTTAAAGACCCAGCGGTTCTGATTTTAGATGAGCCAGCCTCAGCCCTCGATCCAGAAAGTGAGCATCTTGTCCAGAAGGCCATTGAGAACCTCCTTGGTCAAAGGACTATCTTTATTGTTTCTCACCGGCTGAATACCATCAAAAGGGCCGATCGAATCTATGTGCTTGAGCATGGTGCCATTGTTGAGTCAGGAACACATACCGAACTCATGAAAAAAAATGGTAGATATAGAGACCTCTATAATATCCAATTTCAGCACTAATCTCCATAGCGCCTGACGGCCTTTTGCAGGCTCCGAAGATTGGTATTTCTATCTCTCGCCCCTAAGAACTTCCTTAGTGCTCAGGTAAATGTCCTTAATCCAGCGCGATACCTTCTCAACGATGGTTCTGTTGAAGTACTTTCTGTCTTCATCGACCATATCTTCATACTTGCCATCATATTTCAACTTTACCCATGCATTAAAGTCAAATTTACTTGCAAGATTATAGAGATAGCGATTTAGAGGCGCAAAACCCGATCTCCTGATGATAGCCACACCAAAGTCGATAACACAAGGCGTGTGTCCTTCAACGACTAGAAGATTATCCTTTTTCTTGAGGTCAGTATGTGCAACACCTGTCTTGTGCAGCTCTTTGATCAAGTTCAAGAGGGCCTTGAAGAACACTTCATGATCGGTAATCCGAGCACTCCGGATTGGCACTCCGTCGATGAATTCGAGTACTAGGTAGCACCCATCGACAAGGCCGTAACAACGGGGTACACCAGCTACTCCAGATAGCCTGGAGTAAACCCTGTACTCATTGCGCAACATGGCCCGGCGGAGGAGTCTGCCTAATCCCCACCCCATAGGAGCCTTAATGATTAGACGCCGATCTTTGTCTTCATATAGATACACATAACCCTGATAACCGCGCCGAAAAATGTTCGATCGGGTTTTCATGCTCCCCCTGACCCACTGAACGAGCTCTCTTTCAGTAAGGTTATCTATATCTCTCAACATCGGTTCCACTGGGGGGTTCAATGTAGACCCAGGGAAAGGAAGTACAGCCAAAACAGGAGAAACAGGGCAATAATGGGCTCGCCGTTATGCCTCAAGCTTTGCATGACCGACCACCTTCCCCTTTGTCCAGGCCGATAAGGGGTAAGCCGTGGAATGAGCGCCCGTGTTCTTTTGCGCCATTGCTCCCAGTCCTGTTTAAACATGCGATGAAGATTTTCATCTTCTTGGTGGATGGCATGAGGGTAAAAAGCAAACAAGATAAATATAAACAAGGGGAGGCTCCACCATAAGCCGGAGGCAAGGGCAAAACCAAATCCCAACGTGATATTGCCCACATAGGTAGGATGCCTGACATAGGCATAAGGCCCATCGGTGGCAAGGGCCTTGTTCTTTTTAATATGTCCTGAGCCCCACAGTCGCACTGCAATACCCAGGAAAACCAGCACTCCACCAGGAAAAAACAACAGTTCCTTTGGTTCACCTGCAACACTGACCAGGATTACAAAGGAGATACCAATGAATTGGCGGAAGCGTTCCCGATGGTATCTAATATCTTGAAAAAATCGTTGCAACCCGAAAGCTATTGCCATTGCTTTAGTTCCATTGGGCCAATTTTATGCGTACAATTCTCCTGGTCTCGGCGGAGTTGTAACGCATATCGATTTACATGTTAGCCAGAAAAACTCCCTTTTCAGAAAGGGCAATATAGGATAGAGTCGACCGTGTGTCAAGTGGGCCTTGGTCGAAGCATAATTTTTCAAACAACCTATTCTGTGTCTACTGTTGGGTAACAATATACACTCAAAAACAAGGAAGAAAAACCGGGTACTGTCTTGATTGGCAAACATCGCTTATCTTCCACTTCGCCAGGTGTTATTTGGAATTTCCGTATGGACAATAGCCCGTTAACTATGGTCAGTGTTCCAACAGTTTAGCCGATTGACTTCTATAACCACACATGTTTTTTAAAAAATAGGTGCATTCATCACAAAAATTCAGACCTCTACCATCAATAATTACTCTGACATACCCCCAATATCCAAACTTATTAAATTCTCCTTTACTCATTGGACATAATGATCCACCACCAGCCATCTTATAAGAACCATGATCTATTAAACCCAAATTATGACCCACTTCATGTAGAGAAACTTTCAAAGCCCTATCAATGTATAAGTTATAATCCCTTTTGGAGTTAATTTCAGTTGGACCAAGTCTCCTTGTGGAGACTACTGCGACATCATTCTGAGGATTCTTGCCTCCAAAAATAGAATCATAAAACCCATGTTCATCATTCGTCTTTAAATCCGCATCTGTTATCCCTAAGGTGTGTCCACCAAATTCCTCATGAAGTATTGTTGTCAATAGAAAAGCATCAATACTATCTAGAAAAGGGGCATCATGATGCAATAACTTGAACTCGTCTATAATACCTTGAAAGGATTCTAAAATCCTATTTCCAATCTCTTTGAGAGTACTGAAGCTAATATAGCCGCCTATGCGTACAATATTTAATGTTGAGGTATTTTCCTGCACTTTTTTAAAAATGGATTTTGTGATTTTCACCGCTAACAGCGATCTTATTCCACACGAGGTCTGTTTCATCAACTGGAAAATGACATCCGACTCTTCTGCATGCACTGGAACCACATCTATGATATCGGCGAAAACTCAAAATTAGTTTAGGTTCAAATAGTTCCACGGTGAGTACTGAGCAATAATCTAGACTTGAAACATAAAGCCAGGGAGGGAGCCTTGGATTTTGAGTTCCAGTGAGGAAGAATAACACTCGTCTCTGCTTTGGTCGCTACTCAGGAAGACCCTAACCGACTGCCAATGGTCTGTTTTGATCAACACCTCAAAAACGCAGCACTCAGGGAAGCATTCGTCGTGAATCCACAGCCATAGGAAAGAATCCATGGATTCTAACCCCTTTAGAACCCCTCCCGCCTGACTATTCAATCGACAGAGACATCAAATCAGTTGCCAAGAGGAGATCTCCCTGATAGGTCTTCCGGCATTGGGCTTCGGCGTCAGTTCTCAGACATTCTGGATAGAAGTGGGTTAAAACAAGCCCCTTGGCCCCTGATTGTGTGGCAATATTACCTGCCTCTGATGGGGTCAGGTGTCCTGCCATCGCTTCTCCATCAGGGAAAGAGGATTCAAGGATCAAGAGATCTGCGCCTCTTGCCAGAGCCACAATATCTTCACAATAGCCGGTGTCTGCTGAATACACAACAGTTCTTCCTGAATTGTCTTCTATTCTGAAACCAATGCTCTGAGGGGTGTGGTTTACGGGCGCAGAACGTATTGTGAATTTGTCAAATTCCTCCTTGTCGTTTTTGTCCACTCTTAGTTCCACAATATTCATAAGGCCGGCAGGGAGATCAAGCCAGCTTCCATAGGGCTTTTTCAAGAGATTTAAGAACCGGTTGAATCCTTCAGGGGCTATAATCGTGAAAGGCTTTCTCTTATCAAGGATTGGGGGATACCGTGTAGCAAAGAAAAAGTGGATCAGATCAGCGGTATGATCTGGATGAAAATGACTGATGCCAATATAATCAATATCTTGGTATTTGAGGCCGGCGATTGCCAGTTGTCTTACTGCTCCCGGCCCTATATCCAGCAATAGAAATTGATCTTCAATGAAGATGGCAAGAGACGGGGAGGCTCTGTCTGCGAGGGGAACACTGGTGCCTGAACCTAGAATGATGAGTTTCATTTTTTATAAGTAAGCAGTAAGGAGTATGCAGTAAACAGCAAGAGAAATATTGCTTACTCCTTACTCCATACTCCCTCCTACTTGAGCTCCCCACCTCCCAGGGATTGGCGTGTTACAGAACTTGCACCTGCCAGCGTTTATGTTGAATTCGCCAATTTCATAACCGATTCGCCTAATCAGAATCTTTTGGCAGTTGTGGCAGTAAGTATTGTATGCATCATGACCAGGCACATTCCCAAGGTAGACATAATGAATCCCCTCCTTTAGGGCTATATCCCTCAGAAGCTCCAGGGTTTTCACTGGCGTAGCAGGCAGCCTGTCCAATTTATACCGGGGGAAGAAGCGCAAAAAGTGCAGGGGATAATTAGGCCCCAATTCCTTCAATATCCAGCCACACATCCTTTTTGTCATCTCTGGTTTATCCACATATCCAGGCACAACCAGGGTGGTCATCTCAAACCAGACCCCTTTCTCATGTAGCAGCTTAAAGGTATTCAGTACCGGCTGAAGTGTCCCGCCATTAAGCCTCCTATAGATGTCATCATCGTATGACTTGAGGTTTACGTTGGCAGCGTCTAGGTACTGGGCGAGATCCTCCAGTGGTTTTGTGTTTATATAACCGTTTGAGACCCAAACATTCTTGATACCCTCTGCACTTGCAAGCCGGGCAGTATCATACATATACTCGTAATATGAAATCGGTTCCGAATAGGTGTAGGCAATAGAGGGTATATTCTTTTCCTTGGTGATCCTCACAACATCAGCTGGAAAGAACTCGTAGTGATTCACCTCTTCAGGTTTTCTCTGGGAAATCTCCCAGTTCTGACAGTTCAGACATCTGAAATTACACCCAGCAGCAGCTATTGAAAAAACCGAGGTGGCTGGGTGGAAATGGCTGAGGGGTTTTTTCTCAATGGGGTCAATATGAATAGCGCAGGGGTTTCCGTAGGCAAGGGAGTAGAGCTTTCCCCCAATGTTTACCTTTGATCTGCATACACTCCGGTCCCCAGGTCTCAAATAACATCGGTTGGGGCATACCATACACTGGACATCTTTTCCATTTGTCGTATAGTGGAATCCCTCGATCGACCACTTCCAAAGCTCCTTAGGGGCATCGTTTTTAAAAACATGACCCCTGATATCCTTCTTTTCCTCGTTTTTGCCGCTCGGCCAGAAACAGTGTCCTTCTGTGGCTACCAAGAGCGAGATGAGCCCCATCTCTTTTAAGAATTCTTTCCTGCTTATATGTCGTTTCATGTCTGGTAATTTCCGTTGTTAGTTGTGGGTAATCCGTTGGTTCGAATCATTGGCATTTCAGTCCCTTGCAGGATCGTGTTGATATGATCTACAAGCTTCTCATTGCGGTTATCAATTATGTCGTGAGAGAGCATTTTTATTTTTCCTTTATTTCCGTAAATTGTTTGGCTGTAATTATTTCGATATCCTTATATCTCTTGCGATTCAAAAGGTGAGAATCTCCAGAAACAATATAACTTGCTCCACCATCTAAGGCTAAAGATAGAAAAATATTATCGGAAGGATCCTCTTTTATTATCTCAACCGACGATTTAACTTCAACAAACTCTGCATTCTCCTCTAAATCCGTTATGAGAGGTTGAATTACTGAGGCAGTCAGGGCAAATTTTGAATAACTCAACACCCTAATAAATTCTCTTATTCCATCTTCTGAGAGAACAAGTATCCATTCTTTCGTCCAAGTTTTCTCCAAAGCTTTTCTTGGAATGCCTCCCCAAAGGTAGCCGGAAATCAAGATATTAGTATCAAAAACAACTCGTTTGGTCATTTAATGCCCCGATATTCATGGATAATATCTTCAACCTCTTTGAGGCTATATCGGGGTATACCTTTTTTCTGGACTAGGTTATCGGTATATTCAAAAATATTTTTCCCACTGGGTAAGACAGTTACCTCTACTTTACTGCCAGGACTATAAGGGACTCCCTCTATCAAGATTTCCCTATTTTTTCCTACAGTTAATATTTGTTTATATGCCTCCATAAAATCTCCTTTCTTTAACCATATTGGTCACTTTTCCTTGACATTTCCCAAGAAATGCCGGTAATTATTATTGAATGACTAAAGTTCTGACCCTATGTCAGAACGAATGGGCCTCGCAAAAGCGGGGCTTTCTTTTTTGCTTAATCTTCTTCAAAAAAATTTTATCTTTAATATCTTAAAGATAAATTACCTGATTTACTGCCTCCCCGAGTTTACGTAGGGGGGTGGGAATCCAGTTAATACCTTATTATGATTGCCTGACACCATCTCTGACACCTCCACAATCCTAGCCTCTTATGATAACCATGGCACTTGCAGCCTTCATCAAGATTAGGCCAATAATAGCTGCCTGAACACCAAAAAGAGGGATCAACAAAGTTCCTATTGCAAGGGTACCAGCACCAGCGCCTACCAGGTCAGCGGCAAAGAGACCGGCTGCAGGGCTTCTCTCTTCCCCTATTATCTCTGCAGCAATAGGGAACTGGAATCCACACAGCATGGAAAAGGTAAAACCATATAGCAAAAAGGCAGACTCCGCCATGCTGGACTGGGAGAAGGTTGCCCAAATCAGAAATACAATAAGCAACAAGATCATCCCAGCCTCCGCTCTTAAGAGCATACCCTTACCACTTTTTTTCCACTTATTTCCAAGCATCGCACCAGGTAGAAGGCCAAGCAAGAATGACGTAATTATAGCACCCACCTTGAGATAGATATAGCCATAAATGACCTGAAAAGAGAACAGAATTAACATCTCCACACCCATGGCAGCAAAGCCGGTAGAGAAAAGAACGTATTCCTCCTTTCTCGTTAAGGATAGGTAGAGAACAAGAACCCCCAATAGGCCGGCCATAAACCAATTTGGTGAGGTGCCATACTTCTTGAACCATTCTTTGAACAGTATATTAATAACCCTTGGCTGAAAGTCAGTGTTAGTAGACTCGGCCGGATCAATGGATTGATTGATAAACTTAATCCTCTCTTTGGTAACGTCTCCGTAATAGAATCCGTGGATATAGGAGGTGACAATGGATCTTTTTTTTAGCTCTAGGGGGATATCAGCGGTAAGCTGGCCATCGCTTGCAAGGAAATAGATTTCTCTGCCGGGTATCAGGAGAACATTACGAAAGCATTGCTTAACGGTATTGAAAATAGAGGACAATTTCTTGACCCTGACCTCTGATAAATAGTTGGGATTTGCAATGAGAGAGAAAGACAGGATTCCATCCTTCTCGAGAATTCCCTTGGTCTTTTCAAAAAACTCCTTTGTGTAGAATCGATTTATCTGGAAGGTATCGGGCTCTGGCAGATCAACGATGACAGCCGAATACCTTTTGCTGGTATCAGTTATATATTTCCTTCCATCAGTGGGGATAATCGTAACCTGTGCTTTGGGGCTCAAGAGGCCAGATTGGGTTGCCACTCGTATTAAGGTAGGATCTAACTCTACATAATCTATGTGGCAAGGAGCGTATTTCAAGACCTCATCGAACGTCTCACCCATGCCCCCTGATACCAGCAAAACATCCTCAATTCTATCCAGCTGGCACAGGGGGTAATGGATCTTTTCCTCGGCAGCTGTAATATTGAAGGTGGAAAAAATAGGAGTTCCAGATTCCCAAAGTGTATATTCCCCTTTTTCTCTGGTTAATACTATTCTCCCGTAGGGCGATTCCTGGTAGCTCACAATATTTGAGCCATACTGGTTAAAAAGGGTAGAAGGCTCAAAACCTTGTCCAAAGGAGAAAACAAAAAAGGCAATAACGGGAAAAAGGGAAATCAGAAAAAGAAGGTATCTTTTTATACGAATAAAAAGCAAAAGAGAAATGAGGATCAAAAGAAATGAGCTGACGGCTATTATCTTGAACGGTGTTAAGAAATATAATAGAATAAAGCTACACAAGACCCCGCCTGCAATATCGCCGATATTATCGGTGATGTACAATTGTCCTGCGGTAAATTGCCCACCACGAGCCTTTATGACAGCGAGCGAGTAAGGAAGAACAAACCCAATTAAGAAGGCATATGGCGCACTCAGGATCAGTATGTATAGAAAGATAGGATAAAAACCTGGAGACTCTCCATGAATAAAGGTGGAGTCTCTGAAAAGCCTTATCGCTGTTATCTGAATCAGAGGCAAAAGAGCTGTAACCAGGGCAATAATAGAATAGAGGTTGATTGACTTTTTTGGAAAAAACCTTGATACAAGTGAGCCGAGCCCACTTACTATTAGCCAGCAAAAAAGAACAAGGGAGACAGTAATTTCATTACCTGAAAACTGTGAAAGATATTCTCTAACCGTTACTATTTGAACGGCTATAGATGATATTCCGGTCGCAAAAATGGATATTATTATGAGACTGGTAAGATTCATAAAGTATCCTGTCCCGTGGAAAACCGATGCCCTGGTGGGGTCGTTATTATTTCGATTCTTCCTCCTCAAACGCCTGGACCCGGTAGATGGAGACTTGGAGTTTTTCCGTCTCCCAGCTATGAGCAGAAAGTCCTGCCTTCAGACATAGATGTGTCAGAAACTCTCGCTTATCTGGCAGCTGTTCCCAAACCTGGGGCAAAAAAGTTGCCTCGTTAAATCCCTTTTTGATGATTACCCCATCTATGCCTGGCCTCAGTTTGTCTAACAGATCTTCCGCGTCTGTGTAGGTAAGCTCCTGGGGAGGCGTGAGGATGCTGATCTCAAGCCCTATCTTGTCAAATTCCTCCTGAGTTAACGGAGGGAATCGAGGATCTCTGAAGGCCGCATTGAGGGCATTTTCTCTAATCCCCTCAATCAGTGTCTCTCGAGGTATGATATGCCCTATGCATCCTCTCAGGTTACCATCTATGGTAACCGTAACAAAGGT
>JAFDDT010000049.1 GCA_019310725.1 Deltaproteobacteria bacterium
CAACTACAAGGGGGTATATGAATGAAAACTACAGCCAAAGATCTCCGTTTTCATTCGAGAGAATTGCTTGATACCGTTAGTAGAGGGGAAGAAGTCATTATCACCTATCGTGGTAAGCCTTGCGCCAAGCTTGTTCCTTACAGTGAAAGAAAGGATAAGAAAATGTTCAAGGACAAACTATTTGGTATTTGGAAAAACAATGAAAAAGTAAAAGATATTGATGAATATGTTAGAGAATTAAGAAAGAGTAGATTCTAAATGTTGCTTATTGATACGGACGTCCTCATTTGGTACATGAGGGGTAATGAGCGTGCTTACAAAGTAATTGAAGATAATCTGCCATTTTCTATTTCAGTTGTTACCTACATAGAGTTAGTTCAAGGAATGAGAAACAAGGATGAATTAGACTGCTTACGGAAAACTCTCAAAGACTGGGAAACGAAAATTCTATATATATCAGAGGAAATTTCTGCCAAAGCAATGTTTTATGTGGAGCAACATTATTTAAGTCATTCCTTACATCTTGCTGATGCCCTAATAGCTGCTACCGCTGTATCATATGGCCTGCCTATTCTTACAGGGAATGACAAGCACTACAAATTCATCAAGCATGTTCAAATAAAGAAATTCCGTCCGCAAAGAGATTGAAAATGAAAGCAGCGAACATGTCACTCAAGCCGAGCATGAAAACGCCGGCGCATTTCACGGCAACTTAGCTCTCACGTTACAGGAGGCAAATGAAATCGTGGCCATAGCTGTTTTTCCGCACTCCAAAGTCGTGCACGTCGTTTCCTGCGGTGATTAACTCATCTACTTTCCTGATCCACGCACTTTCGTGCAATCTCCCTACCATTCTCTTACCCTTGTTATTCAACAGCTATTCATTGTAACAAACAAGGCCCCCCTTCATTCAGTACCAAGTTTTGCCGGATTTTATGGCATACCATGTCAAACTATTGACATCAAAAGACTGCCATAAATATATACGCTCTTCCGATGGCATGATATCTATCATGATATCTATGCTTACTGCATGATATCGTGTACTTGAAATTGCGAATCCTTAACTCTAGAGGGCCATTCGACCTACCTTGCGTTGTGAGATGTTCCCAGCCGGTTAAGGCATCCCGAGAATCAAATGCGTTACGCAATCGGCTGATCTAGGCACCCATATTGCATAATACGTAAGGCGGATAGATACCCATCTCTTATGGGCAAGAGATAAAGCTCCCCGCAGTGGTGCTGTATAGGGGGAGAGGGTTATCCCGGCGAAGACAAAGAGAAAACACAAGGAGGAAGCACATGAGCGTTTCAAGAAGGCAATTTTTCAAGGGTTTGGGCGCTGCCATCGGCATGGTTGGTCTTCAGAGTCTTATGAAAGGTGCAATTGCCCATGCAGTTGAAAAGGAACCAATCGGTCCTGGCAAGGTCGGCATTGAATGGCTTGGCCATGGAAGCTTTTTATTCACCTCGTGCAATGGTAAGAAGATCCTGCTTGATCCCTGGATTAGCACCAATCCAAAGTGCCCTGGGAGATACAGAAAAAAAGGGGCCTTTGGTTCAGTAGAGATGATTCTATGGACACACGGCCATGTAGACCACTTTATGCTTCCTGACGCCAAGGAACTCGTGGCCGATTACAAACCAAAGGTTGTGGCCCCATGGGAGCTCAGTTTTTTCATCAAGGCCCAGATCCCTGACGCCAATTGCCAGACCTTTGTCCTTGCAAATAAAGGTGCGACAGCGAATTTTGGCGGTATTAAGGTAACCATGACAGAGGCATTTCATTCGGCAGGTGCTCAGTTAACCGGGTTTGAGGGAGTAAACCGTTTCGTTGGTGAAGCTGCTGGCTATATCATCGAATTTGAAAATGGACTGAAGGTCTATCATTCAGGAGATACCTCCTTGATGGGCGATATGAAAACTATTATTGGAGACCATTATAAGCCAGATATAGCCATTCTGCCCATTGGTGGTGTGTTCACCATGGGCCCTGATGAGGCGGCATATGCCTGCAAACTCATCAGGCCAAGGGTTGCTATCCCTGAGCACTATGGGACATTCCCTGTGCTTACTCAGACCAGCAATGGCTTTAAGAAACAGGTCCGCAAACAGGCGCCTCAAGTCAAGGTGCTGGATGTGAAGCCAGGAGTGAGGGTGGAGGTGTGAGTCGCCACTTGCCATTGGTCATCTGTCATTTGTCGAATGACTAGTGACCAGTGACAGGGAATGAAGTGGAGAAATGTGAGATGCGAGATGATGAATTCAGAGTCAGGATATCGATTTTCCAAAAGATAATGCTCTATGCTGTCCTCTTGGTCTTTCTTGCAGTGGGGATAAGCACCTATTTGGCAGTCAATACAGAGTCAAAGGTTCTAAAGGAAGGATTGATTCATGTGGCAAACCATACGGCCAGGGATATCGCATCCAGTACCAAGAGTGCCTTCTGGTCTTTGAACTGGATCTTTGTGGAAAGGATGCTGAAGGACTCTGTCCAAGGTCGGTCCCATCAAGTAATCTACGCCAAGGTTGTCAAGCCCAATGGTGAGGTCTATCTGGCCAGTGACAGGGCTTTCTATGGGGAAAAGGTTGCTGCCTCTCTTCTCTCAGATCACGAGGCCTTGCTGGATAACTATCTTTTCCCGGAGCAAAAAGAGCGTGGAATTTTATCCGTCCTTCCGGTCACAATAAACAATGATACATGGCATATTATCGTAGGGCTTTCCCTCAAATCAGTCAAAAAAGCCATGAAGAATCTAGTTGTTCATAATCTGGCATGGGGAAGCCTTATTGTTCTACTAGGAATAGGGGGCTCATTTTTCTTTTCCAGATCAATCTCCAAACCTCTTATGAAGCTGGCCAAGGCTACAAAAAAAATATCGGACGGAGATTGGGAAGACAATTTGACTATTAAATCAGCTGATGAAGTAGGTCTTCTGAGTCATTCCTTTTACAAAATGATGAAGGAAGTAAGAGCGGCCACTGCCAAACTGGAAGCGTCTGAATTAAGATATCGAAGCCTGATCACAACTGCCTCAAGGGCCAAAATAGGTATAACCGTGATCCAAAGCAATGATAACAGAAAAGGGCTTATAAGATATGTAAACGATGGCATAGCTGATCTATTAGGATACAGCAAGAAAACACTTCTCAAAATGACCATTCAGGATATTATCCATCCGGATAACTATGACGAGGCGTGGGAGATGTACACAAGGACCCCTGCTGGAGATGAATCAGCTGTAACGTATCAGTTTTGGGCCATCAATAAAAGAGGAGAAAAACTCCCAATCGAAATCAGCACCGCTGTCACCGAATTTGACGGCAAAAGGGCCCTTGTTTGTTACATAAGAGATGTTACCGAAAAATTAGCAGCAGAGCAGCAACTTAAAGACTATAGCCAAAATCTTGAGAGGATGGTTGAGGAGAGAGCTGCCGAATTGAAAAAAACATTAACTGATCTTCAGAATGCCCAGTCCCAGCTCATACAATCAGAAAAAATGGCCTCTATTGGACAACTAGCGGCCGGTGTGGCACATGAGATCAACAACCCCGTTGGTTTTGTACAGAGTAACTTGGGAACCATTGCTGAATACTGGGAAGATCTCATGAAATTGTTGAACCAGTACCGAGTACTCGAAACAGGCCTTGCCAAGGAAAAGAATATTGGGGGAGATGGCACTCTCCGGAAGGCCCTTGAAAATATCCAAAACCAGAGAGATAAGATCGATCTTGGCTCTATATTGAATGACTACAAAAATGTAATTAATGAGTCTCTTGAGGGCATGGCAAGGGTTACAAAAATCGTATCCGATCTCAAGGACTTTGCCCATGTGGACAAGGCAGAAATAGAGCATACCGATCTAAACAAGGGGATAGAGAGTACCCTCAATATCGCGTGGAATGAGCTCAAGTACAAAGCAGAGGTCATCAAAGACTTCGGCAATATCCCCTTAGTAAAGTGTTACCCACAGCGCCTAAACCAGGTGTTCATGAATCTGCTGGTGAATGCAGCCCATGCCATTGAAGACAAAGGGGAGATCCGAATAACAACCAGACACGATAATGGACATGTAGAAATCAGAATCAGTGATACAGGTTGTGGCATACCGCCGGATGTGCTTACAAAGATATTTGATCCTTTTTTTACCACCAAGGAGGTTGGCAAGGGAACAGGACTGGGCCTTAACGTGGCCTACAATATCATCCAAAGGCATAAAGGAACAATTCTTGTGGAGAGTGAAGTGGGAAAAGGGACTACGTTCACGATACGTTTGCAAACAGAACCGGATTTGGTTGAGTAGGTAAGTGGTTGAATAGTCAAATGGTTGAATAGTCAAATGGTTGAGTTGTTAAGTGGTCGAGTAGTTGAGCTACTGGTTAGGGAACAGTTACAATTTCAGGCATTTTAGTTAACTACAGAGGCAGGTCATGACCAAGAATGCCTGGTTTGTGAGTGCATCAAACATCAAGAAGCAAATATCCGAAACCCAGTTGGTAGGAAGACCGCAATGACAAAAATTTTGATTGTAGACGATGAAGGGCCTATTCGGGAACTCCTTGGGCAAATACTAGAGGGCAGTGGCTACGATTGTACCCTGGCAGCCAATGCAGCACACGCCCGTGAGTGTTTAAAAGAACAGGACTTCGACCTGATAGTCTCCGATATTAGGATGCCCGGAGAATCGGGACTGGACCTCATAAGGTATGCACTAGCGGAGCATCCAGATACCGCGGCGCTTATGGTCAGCGCTCTGGATGATTTCTCTACTGCAGAAACTGCCCTGGAAATAGGCGTTTACGGATATATTATTAAACCGTTTGATTCCAAAGGGGTGTTGATCAGTGTGAGCAACGCGTTACGCCGACGGCAGCTTGAGATTGATAACCGGGCCTACCGTGAAAACCTGGAGCAGATCGTTCAAGAACGGACTGCTGCGCTCAAGAAAAACAAGGAGGAATTGGAACATACGCTTAGCAAATTAAAACAGACCCAGGCGCAGATGATACAGTCTGAAAAAATGGCCTCCATCGGCCAACTAGCCGCCGGTGTCGCTCACGAGATCAACAACCCCACGGGGTTCATCGGTAGTAACCTAAATACCTTGTTGGATTATCATAGGGATATTGGCAAGCTCATCAAACAATACCGGCAGTTGGTGACCGATTTGAAAGATATCGTGACCAGAGAGCAAGACTGGGCTGCCATTTCAGAACAATTGGAGGGTATTGTGGCCCTGGAGGCTGAAGCGGATATCGATTTTATCTTAGATGATGTTCCTAACCTGATCGGGGAAAGCCAGGACGGAACTGAGCGACTCAAAAGGATTGTGGCAGATCTTAAGGACTTTGCCCATCCCGGTAAGGACAAATTAGAATCTGCGGATATCAATAAAAGCATCGACTCAACCCTGAACGTTGTGTGGAACGAACTTAAATACAAGGCTACTGTTACCAAGGAATACGGGGACCTGCCCCTGGTGGAATGCTATCCCCACCAGCTTAATCAGGTGTTTATGAACCTGCTGGTGAATGCAGCCCAGGCCATAGAGGAGAAGGGAGAGATCAAGATTGCAACACAGGCCTTAGATGGCCAGGTGGAGATTAACATAAGTGATACAGGGTCAGGTATTCCCAAAGAAAATCTTTCCAGGATATTTGATGCATTCTTTACAACCAAGGAGATAGGCAAGGGTACCGGGCTAGGCCTTAATGTTGCCTACAATATCATTCAAAAACATAAAGGTACGATTGATGTGGAGAGTGAGATGGGAAAAGGGACTACGTTTAGGATACGTTTGCAAATACAACCGGATTTGGTTGAGTATTCGAATGGTTGAGTGGTCAAATGGTTAAATGGTTAAACAGTTGAGGGGTTGCTTAGGGCTCGCACAAGAATAAGTTCCCAGAATTGGCGTCCAGATTTGGGTCAGATTTGGTTGCGCCGATTGAGCAAAACCACAGGAATAGTCGTACTATTTCGAGGATTTTGCGATTGAGGTGCGGCCGAAGATGTCCTGAAAATGGGATGCGAAAATGTGAAGTTATTTTTGCGCGAGCCCTTAGTGAGACGGGAGAGGAGAAACCTATGTCAGATCAATCAGCTAGTGATTTCAGGGACCGATGTCCTCTCAATGGCTATCGCAAATATCCGAAGACAAGGAAGAACAGTGAATAAACCGTTAAGCATTTGAACAAATCAGGTTATGAGAGCCGAACAGGATTTCAACAATTCGACAACTCACCCATTTGACGACTCAACAACTCAACTGCGTCTAAATAACATGACATCAATGAACAAAAATCTCCTTATCGTGGATGATGAGCCAAATGTGCTCAAAAGCCTGAAACGCGAACTCAGGCACGAAGGCTATACCATCTACTTGGCTAATCAAGGCAAGGCAGGGCTTGAAATTCTCGAAAAACATGACATCGGCGTAATCCTTTCGGATCAGATGATGCCAGGAATGGATGGAGTCACCTTTCTTGAGGCAGCCAAACAGCAGAAACCGGATGTGGTCCGGCTCATCCTTACTGGCCATAGAAGTCTTGAAAATGCCATGGCTGCAATAAATAGATCACAAATCTTCGGTTATCTGACAAAGCCATGGTCATCGGAGGGGTTAAAGGGGGCAATTGCCAGGGCCTGCGAACATTATAACCTGATCCTGCAAAACAAGAGGCTTCAGGAATTGACCGATAAACAAAACAAAGACCTCCAGCAGTTTAACACCAACCTGGAGGCTTTGGTTCATGATCGGACTCTGCAACTCGAGGAGGCGGTCAGGGAAGGGGTTTTGATGCTCGCCATGGCAGCAGACGCAAAGGACGATAACACCGGGCAACATGTTCAAAGGATTTCTGAACTAACCGAGGGGCTCTGCGTGAGACTCGGAATGTCTCCTGAAGAGTCAGAGAGAATCGGATTTTTCAGCATGATGCACGATGTGGGCAAGATCCATATCCCCGACAATATCCTAAGAAAACCAGGACCTCTCACTGAACAGGAGTGGTCTGTAATGAAAGAGCACACCATAATAGGGGAAAAGATCTTGGGCAATAAGCCATTCTACCAAACCGCGCGGGAAATAGCACGAAGCCATCACGAAAAATGGGATGGATCGGGATATCCCGATGGATTGCAAGGAAAGGCTATCCCTCTGGTAGCCAGGGTTGTTGCTGTTGCTGATGTCTTTGACAGCTTGACCCATGAACGCCCCTATAAAAAGGCATGGCCTGTGGGAAAGGCGCTCAAGGAGGTGAAGAGGCTTTCTGGAAGACACTTTGATCCGGAAATAATGGAGGTGTTTTTGAATTTATTTAGTTGAGCAGTTATGTAGTCGAATGGTTAACTCGCTAAGTGGTTAAGCAGCCGATGGGAAGAAATGGGATACTGAACTACCCAACGATTGAACCGGGAGATGTGATATGGCGCTAAGATACAAACATAAACTCCTGCTAGTGGATGATGAGGAATCAATCACCAAGGCCCTCCAAAGACTTTTTCGCAAGGAGGGGTATGAAATCCACACCGCATTAAGCGGGCAAGAAGGCCTGGAGGTGCTTAAGGAAGCCAAAAAGTCTTTTTCTCTGATCATTTCCGATCAAAGGATGCCGGGGATGACAGGGGCACAATTCCTGGAAAAGGCCAAAAACATCTTTCCAAATGCCAAGCGCATCCTTCTGACCGGTTATTCAGACATAGACGCTATTGTGGATGCCATAAACAAGGGCGAGATTCACCGTTACCTTGCAAAACCCTGGAATGACGATGATTTGCTCATTCAAACCAGGCAAATCCTCGAACAGATGGAGCTCGAAGAGCGTAACCAAAAGCTGGAAAGTAGTGTTTTGAATGCTATCAGGTTGCTATCTTCACTGGTTGAGATCTTAAACCCCAAGCTGGGAGAACACATGAAACAGGTTGCGCCCCTTGCAAGAGAGATTGCCGAGGAATATGCGCTGGAAAAGGAGCAACTTGATCAAATCGAAATAGCTGGAATGCTTCATGATATTGGTCTGCTTGGGGCACCGGAAAGGATACTTGAAAAGGATCCAGATGAGATGAGCGAGACAGAACGTTACATGTTCAACCAGCATCCGGAGATAGGCCAGATCTGTCTCCAGACTGTAGAGAGTCTGGATCAAGTGGGTGCCATTGTTCTTGCTCACCATGAACACTACGACGGGAGCGGATTTCCTAATGGTTTGATAGGAGATGAGATTCCTCTCGGGGCCCGGATTATTAGCGTCGTGGCGGACTACTGCCAGCTAGCGAGAACATGGCCAACGGATGTGAATGAGATCATGACAAAAGCTCGAAAATATATAGGACCATCAGTGAAGGACATTCTCGTCGCTGGCCGCAAAGAGTTAATAAATGATATCACCTCAAAGATACTCCTCCTTCGTGCTACCCAAAAGTATGATCCTGATGTGGTAATGAAGTTAGTGAAAAATTTGGAGCCAGATGAAGAAGAGAGAAAAAGGCAGCAAAGGCTGCGAGACGTTGTCGCTGTGCACTTCAATGACCTGAGAGAGGGAATGGTTCTCGGAAAAAATCTACGGACTGTGGATGGGAGGCTTGTGCTTACTCGGGGCACAACCCTCAACCAATCGTTAATCCCCTCGATTCAGAGGCTCGGGGAAGGAAACGTTTTGGAAGGCTCTGTCTACATAATCAATTCAACAATCAAAGAGCCAAATGGAAAACAAATGAGCAATAAGGAAAGCTGACCCATGGATCCCCAAACATTTTTCAAAAAGCTTGATCGTATCCCCGACATCCCAACCCTGCCGACTATTGTTATCAAGGTAAACAAGATGCTTCAGGACTACGACGCCTCCATCAAAAAGTTGAGTGAAATCATAGAAAAAGACCAGGCTATGGTCACCAGAACTCTCAAACTTGTCAATTCCACCTTTTATGGGTTTAGCTCTAAGATAACAAACATAAACCATGCCGTTATCATACTGGGTTTCAATACCATCAGGAATGCCATCGTTTCAGTGTCCATTATAAAGGCATTCTCCGGGGAAAAGACCCTTGAAGGATTTGAGATCAGAGACTTCTGGAAGCATTCCATTGCCGTGGCAGTGACCAGCAGGCACCTGTCTGAACAAACCAAACTTGATTCTCCAGATGACTGTTTCGTTGCGGGCCTTTTGCATGATATCGGCAAGGTAATTCTCTCGCAGCATTTCACCGAGCTTTTTACCCAGGTGTGGCATACAGTCAAAGAAAACGGCGTATCCTTCTATGAAGCGGAGCAAAAGCTCTTACCGGTGAACCATGCCCAAATCGCGGGGTACTTGACAAAGAAATGGCAATTTCCAGAGAGCCTGGTTGACTCCATCACCCATCACCATGCAGTCAGAGAAAGTGTATCCAGTCTTGATCAACTGCTCATCGTGCATACGGCAGATAGCCTTGTGAATAAATACAAAGCTGATTCAGAAATTCCCCCTCGTCTTTCTTCTATCGATCCTGAGGCAAAAAGGGTTCTGTTTCGCCAGGTGGAAACTGTTTCAGATTGGTTTCCGAATATAGCAACCGAAATCGAATCGGCCTGTGAGTTTTTTCTTAAAGAAAGCTGATTTGTTATTGGTTGAGTAGTCGAATGGTTGAGTAGTTAAGTGGTTGAGGCCTTAAAGGAGGGAAGATATGTCTGAGGAATTAAGGAGTGATTTTCGAGACCTGGACGTATGGAAGAAATGTCGAGATATCAGGATAATGATATGGAAACTGGGCAAGAAACTTCCAGCCGAGGAAAAATTCAGATTGACCGATCAAATGATCCGAGCTTCCAGATCTTCCACAGCGAACATTGCCGAGGGCTATGGGCGGTTTCATTTCCAGGAAAACATTCAATTTTGCAGGCAATCTCGTGGCTCACTTTTTGAATTAATTGACCATGTGTTGGTAGCAGAGGAGTGTGAATACATTACCAGGGAAGTGAAAGAGGAATTGATTGGGCATATTACTGTCGCCATTCGCCTTCTCAATGGCTATATCAAATATTTAAGGACGAGAAAAAATAACGAATAAACCATTAAACACTAAAATACTTATCTTCAGACATCTGGAAAATTTGACCAAAATTGGTTCAGTTAACATAGGATTTTGCCCCTGTAAGCTCTAATGATGCGTTGATGGAAGGGCTTGCCACTTCTAAGTCATTGATATTACTGGTTATATTTAAAACACAAAATAAGTAAGGGGCAAGTAGCTATGACAACTTCAAATTGTCAATTAAGTAATTGTTATTATTAAATATTTGGCAATCTCCCAAAAATGTTTAAATCCAAATTTCCAGTAGTCTGATCTTATGAAAATCGACCGGGATTTCAACAACTCGACAACTTAACGAATCAACGACTCAACCATTGACCACCCCAACGGAGTGAGGGAAATGGATGATTTCCAACATACAGTCCTGTGTGTGGATGACGAGGAGGCTATCTTGCATTCCTTGAAACGATTGCTCAGGAAAGAGGGATACCAGCTCCTTACGGCTACAAGCGCTGATGAGGGCCTGAAGATCCTTGAGGAGAATGATGTCCACCTGGTGATCTCAGATCAGAGGATGCCACAGATGAGCGGAACCGAGTTTTTTGCTGCTGTGAAAGAACAATATCCTGATACGATTAGAATTATTCTGAGCGGCTACACCGATGTGGACTCCATTACCGAATCAATCAACAAAGGCCATGTCTATAAATTCTTTCTCAAGCCCTGGAACGATCAGAGCCTAAAATTAGAGATCCGGCAGGCCTTGAATCAATATGACCTTATCCAGGCCAACAGAGGCTTGAATGAAAAGGTTCTGGAACAAAATGAAGCGTTAAAGAAAACCAATGAAAATTTGGAGACGCTGGTCAAGGAAAGAACCATGGAGCTTGAGATTCAAAATCAGGCCCTGGAATTATCACGTGCAATTCTGGAAGACTTGGACCTCCCTATAGTAGGTGTCAGTGCTGAAGGAACAATTGCGCTTTTTAATCGAGAGGCAAAATCCATATCCATAAACGGCAACAGCATTGAGATAGGCAAAGACATTAGTGATTACTTCTCAACGGATGCAAGAGACAAAATGGTCTCTGCACTCGAAACCAGCACAACCCAACTAATGAAGCAATATTCAATATCAGGGGTTTCCTACAATATCAATATTACACCTCTTAGCGGAAGGTTTATGGGCAAAGGCGTTATCGTGAGTCTAAAACAGGGAAACCGGTAGTTTCGGTCTTGGCCATTGAAAGTCATGCGGAGATTGGCAGGCACGTTCGCACACCCGCCTTCAGGCCATACGCGGAGGCTTGGACCTTGCCGCTTTGCTGTTATCTGGTGAGGGACCGAACCTGAGAAAACCAAGCAATTATTTCCACGTCATCCGGTCCAGTGCATCTGATTTAGAATAAGTCTATGCCAGCATGGAAACCAAACCAAAACAGTGTGTAGCATCGGGAAATTACGTTGTCAGTAGCAGAAAGAACGCAATTTTGGAGGCCTATCTGGGAACCTGCGTCGGTGTGACGCTTTGCGATAGCCAAGCTAACCTCGGTGGATTGTCTCATTTTCTTCTTTCAGAACCTACCGGTCTTGACAAACCATGGAAACCTGCCACGTATGCAACAACTGGTCTGCCTGCCCAAAAAAACAGGCTCAAGGCCACTGTTGCGGGAGGTGCTCTGGTGGGCCGCATATCGAGAGAAGACCTTGACCTTGATATTGGTGGGAGGACAACCGATGTGGTCCAATCAATCCTGAGGAAGGAAAAAATACCTGTTTCTGAGGCTGAAACCGGTGGGTATTTTAGCTGCCGGCTCAGTCTCGATCTGCAGACCTTAAAAAGCTCGATTCAGCCTATTGAAAAGCAATTCTCTTCTCATAGAAAGGATTTCAATAGTCCGACTTCTGATGAGATTTCCCACGCAATCCATCTTGTACGCCCTATTCCTCAGATAGCCCTGAAGATAGCCCGCATGATCCATAGCAGAACCTATGACATGAGCAAAGTTGCCAGGGAGATCAAACAGGATCAAATCATAAGCGCCAGGGTCATCAGAATCTGTAATTCTGCCTTTATCGGCTTAAGGAAAAAAATTGATTCCATTGACAGAGCGGCGGTTATCCTGGGTGAAAAATTGCTTCTGCAATTGGTTATCGCGGCTTCCTTGGAACAGTTTTTTTCCGACTCTGGCGAGGGCTACTCTCTGTGCAAAGGTGGCCTTTTTCAGCACGCCTTGAGCACCGCAATGGTTGCCGAGGCACTGGCACAGTTTACCGGGAGCGCATCATCCGACATAGCTTACACTGCTGGCCTGTTGCACGATATAGGCAAGGTAGTGCTGGATCAGTACATAGCGCCCATATACCCTTTCTTCTATAGACGGACTCAGGTAGATGAAATAGACCTCTGCGGGGCAGAAGAAGAGAAGCTTGGAATCACCCACCCTGCGGTTGGAGGGTTATTGGCTAAAAAGTGGGCACTGCCTCAAAACCTGACAGACACCATCAGGCATCATCATTATCCAGAGCAGGCAACTGTAGACCCTGAGCTGACGCACTTAGTATACTTGGCGGATTTGCTTATGAGTAGGTTTCAGGTTGGTCAAGAATTAGAATATATGAACATGGACACCCTTGCCATGCGCATGCAAAAGGTTGGGCTCACACCATCACAATTTCCGCGTATTGTAGATCTTATTCCTCAAAGGGTATTCGACGTTACGTTAAAATAGACTGAAGAAGTACCGTGGAATTAAGCTCTGATCTTTCCCTGCTCATAAAGGCCAAGAAAAACCTTTGCGACCTTTGGATCAAATTGGGTACCCAGGTTTTCCTTTATAATCGCAACCGCAACAGCCTCTTGCAATCTTTTCCTATATGAGCGATCAGAGGTCAAGGCATCATAAACATCTGCTACCGCAAGAATCCTGGAAGGAAAGGGAATCTTTTCCCCTTTAAGCCTATCAGGATATCCGTTTCCATCCCACCTCTCATGGTGGTATTTTATTATCTTCTGTTCATCTGCCCAAATGCCAAAATGACCAATGATATTGCTTCCAATGGTGGGGTGTTTTTTTATAACATCATATTCTCTATGGGTAAGCCGGCCAGGCTTTAAGAGGATTTTATCAGGAATCCCTATTTTTCCGATATCGTGCAGGTTACCAGAAACGGTTAACATCTCTATCTCTTCTTCCGAACACCCGATAGCCTTTGCAATTGACACAGCATAGCCTGTTACCCGTGCTGAATGCTTCTTGGTATATGGATCTCTGGCTTCAATAGTTTCCACACACGCATAAAGCGTAGAAAAGAGGTTTTCGTAGATATTTTCATAGAGGGCCAAGTTTTCTATTGAGAATGACGCCTTTTCTGCCAGAAAATTTAAAAAAAAGAGCTCCCTTTCTCCAAATCGACCCTTGCCACCTTTGATTAGTGAAATCAGCATACCAAAGACTCTGGACCTGATCTTGAGAGGAATTGCCATGATGCTATCACTACCATCATCTTCTTCTATGAGGTAGGGGATTCCATCGTGTGCACCTTTCCTGACAATGGTTCCCTTTATATATTCAGCATCCATGGTGGCCTTATGCCGGTCTTTTACAAATGAAGAGATTATAACAGGCTCCTTTATCTCATGAGCAAATATACAGAAATGGGCTTCGTCGCAATCGGTTACTTCGCCACAGAGATTTACCAAGGCAGTAAAGAGTTCTCTGCTCGTTGTTATCTGGTCTAACTGCTGGAGGATGAGATTTATGGTCTCAACTTCCTTTATCTTTTCGTGTAATTTTTGATTTACGCTCAGAAGTCTCTTATTTCGTTTGGCCTCCTCTTTCAGTATGATGTTGTCCACAAACAGGGAGCGTTCCCTCATAACCCTTTCAATCGTGAGGGGGAGTTGGCTTACCTTGATTGGTTTGGTTAAGAAATCTACCACTCCATTCTTTAAGGTCTTTATGGTACTGTCTATGGTAGGGTATCCAGTCATTACTACCACAGGGATTGTATTATCATAGCGGTGGATTCTCCTGGCCAGCTCCAGTCCGTCGAGCCTGGGCATGGAAAGGTCGGTAAAACAGCAGTCAATCTGTTCTCTCTTGATAATCTCGAGTGCCTCGAGGCCATCAGCTGCTGTTAACACAGTGTAATTTTTGCTAAGTTCCAGGTATTCCTTGAAAATATCCAGAATCGTCTCTTCATCGTCCACCACGAGCACCTTCAACTGTTCCTTCATAGAGAACCCTGCAATAAGAAGTTTTCGTTTTTTTCAGCCCCTCGGGCTGATCGAATCCAGGAGATGTTTCTTAAAGGCCCGAAATTCACCTTCAGTGAGCAACCCGTTTTTCTTTAAAGAAGACAGGGCTTGCAATTTGTCAATGTGGTTATTGGGAGGGTAATCTGGATTGTATAGATAGTGCAGGCTCGGCACATTGGGTGAGAAAAAACTGATATTCGCTATCTCTTCATCTTCAAGCTTTTTTTCCTTGAGTGACATTAATTCATGGTAGGCGTCCTGAAGTTTCTTGAGTAATTCCTTATTTTCTTCGTTTAGCTTTATCTTATCTATGGCGTTATTAACAACAACTCCTATCTCTTCAAGGTTACATGGTTTCCTGATATAGTCGTAGGCCCCCTCCTTTATCGCCATTATAGCTGTTTCCAATGACGCATACCCGGTAATGATAACAACAACTACATCTGGATTGACCTTCTTGGCATATTTCAATAGATCCAGTCCGCCAACCCGGGGCATGATCAAGTCAACAAGAAGCAGGTCATAGGGAATTTTCTGTATCCGTTCAATGGCAGTTAGACCATCATAGCAGACGTCAACTAATCTTTCACTGTCCTCCGAGATAAGATCCTTTAAGATGTCTGCTACAACCTTGTCATCGTCAACGATAAGAATGTTTATGTGCAGAGCATTCCTTTTTTTCATCTATGAAGACATAGCTCCCGGCACCAGCCTTTTAGCCCCTTCGATCAAACAAAAGGCCGACCATTTCGCCGAGCCTGGCCTCGAGATCTAATATCTCTGATGGAGGAATCTCCCTTATGACTTCACCCGTAGATTGCTCCCTCACCGTTACCATAATATCACCAGAGGCCTCGTGAACGCTAAATTGCAGGTCCACATTATGAACCATACTGAGATTGTTCTGAATTTCAGCTACCGCCTGTGTCATACGCGATAAATCTGGCTCATCCTGCGGCTTTGCATTTCTCACGCTCTCCTGGCGTGTTGGCATTTCTGCAGGAAGCCTCGCCTGGGCCGGTGAAGCTAGGTTCTTCCCTGCTATGGTGACAGGTTTGACTAACATGTTAAAGACACCTCCCTTTTCTTTTAATCGGATATTACTGTAGAAACTTTAGGCAAAACACGCTGCCCAGAACTAGTTCTTATCGTATGGTATCTAAAAACCTCGGGGTAGATTTTATCTTGTCCCGGTAACCCTTAGCAGCTTGCCTGACATCTTGAAGCTTGAGAAGCTCTGCTTTGATGTTCTCGCCTTCAACGCCGACCATAGCTATCAATTCTCGATCAAGAAGATCCACAGTTTCCATAATGTTTCTTAAACTCCTCAGATAACCATCAATCATTCCCTTACATTTCTCGGAAATATTATGAACCTTATCAGAGCTATCGCCCATAATTTTCTCCAGTGATGCGTCAATCTTCTGGATCTTATTAATGCACGCCTGCCGTTGGGAAATGGAAGCCCTTGGATCTCTTTCTTTCGCATGCGCAAAGATCTCATTCATCCGCTCTGTTATTGATAAGTATTGATCAAAAAAGGCGGTTTTCTTCTCCAAGAGAGAGCAAATTTCCTTTTCCAGATCCATGTCTTTCATATCCTCCATCCTTACCGGGCGAAAGCCTGTTATGCACTGACGGTGCCTGAAGCCTGCCTGTTCTCCTGATAAAATACTGTCTTTTCTGTTGTAATCTCGCTGTCCCGTTGAAAAAAGATCTCCTCCCATGCAGCCTTAAGTTCAGTGAGCATGCCGATAACCTCGTCAATGGCCCCCAGATCATTCTTCACATCTGCATGGATTATCCTCCTCAGCATGTAATTATAAAGAGAATCCAGACCTTTGGCTATAGAGCCACCCTTTTCAGAGTTGAGAGAGCATAAGAGTTCACAGATAATATCCTGAGCCTTATCAAGCGCCTTGCTCCGTGCCTCAAAATCCTCCTCGGCTATCCTCTGTTTCCCGATTTTCAGATTATCTATAGCCTCCTCATAGCACAGTATTATCAGTTTTCGGGGGTCCGCTGTCATTACCTTTGTTCTGCGATAAGTCTGGATTCCGTTACTGTACATCTAATAACCTCCTTTTCTTATAATTTCTGTTGATAGCTGTTAGTTATATGGTTACTGCTCAGGTTGTCCGGTTCAAGGTTCAGGGTTCACGGTTACTCGCTTCGCACTTTCCTTACATATCTTTTCAAGATAGCTGATGAATACACGAACGGCAGTCCTACACCTCGATTCGCCTTGCATGCCTGCCCGCCATAAGTCTGGCGGGCCAGCCCGCCATCGGCTTCGCCTTCAGGACCTGCCCCACGGACGGCAGGCCCCAATATCTTCGAACCGTTTGATCCTCATCTCTCTCATCCGCCTAAGACGAAACCCCTGAACCAGTTACGTTATATGTTTTATTTATTTTGTTGCGATTTGCGAATCATATCCCATATCTGACGAGGCATAGTCCTTCGATTCACAATTTCAAAGCCGAGAATCCCCAACCAAAAATCAAATATTTTACCACCATTTCCATCCACTGAACGTGGCATTAATCTGTCCGGCCAGCCATTCGCTCTGGTTTTTTATCTTACTCAGAGCGATTTCCATGGCCACAAACCTGTTGATCATCTGCTCCATCTTTCTATCGAGGCGAGCCTCCATTTCTTTGATCTGGTCCTCAAAATCCTCAACCCTGTCTTGCAGGGAATCCTGTTTAAAAGCGATATATCCCTCATAGTCGTCAGTCATATTATACAGGGCCCGGTCAAAGAGCTCTGCCGCGCCAAGGGTGAGCTTGATTGTTCCAAGATCCCCGGTGGAGGTCCCGGTATATTTGACAACCAGACCATCCACATTGGCTTCGCCATCATCGCCGGTAAGAACTTGCCCTGAACCGGTAGCTGCTTCACCATTTATGGTGCCGGTCACATCCACGCCGTTACTCACGGTCTGATCTCCGTCTGTCCATAAGAGGTCAGCCGTTTCCGAAATAGTAAAGCTATAGTTGCTGCCGTAATTGTCATGGGTCAATGTGAGATGATCGCTCCCATCATTGGACGCGGTAATTTCAAAGACATACCGACCCTCTTGGCCCCCTGTGTTGGTGGTGAGAACAGTACCGAAGATATCAACCTGGTTCTGAGTCTGGCTATAGTCGAAACTTAATGAAAGCTGACTGTTTCCCGTGTATTTATCTGTAATATCAATATGCCCTGAGCTATCGATTGAGGCAATCACTCCGTTTCCATACGCTGATTCGATGGCAGAAAGCAGCCCCTGAACCGTGTCCGCGGATATATCACTAATGGTATATGATCCTGAGATGGATGACCCGGTTCGAGAGGTTCCGGTAAATGCGATAATATCCCCATTTACCAGTTGGCCGCCATCAATGTTCGTCCATGTCGTAGCAGATGTGATGGGAGACCCGCTTGCAGTAACAGCAGTGCTTCCCACCAGCTTTTCTGTATACACCGTGTCGAGTTCCGCATTTACGGCATTAATAATATCTGTAATGGTCATGTCGCTGGTCAGGGAGATGGTGGCGGTCTTATCTCCCTCGGTAATGGTGAGTATTTCATCACTTCCGACTGTGCCGCTCACCGCTGTATTGCTCGTGGTTGTACTCTGGGTGGCCGCCTGGGTGATGTTTACGGTGTATTCTCCTGCTTGGGTGTCATAAGCGTGTGAGACATATTCGAGTGTGCCCACACTGGCGGTTCCATTGGCCGAAAACAGGAGCTTTACGTCATTGAAATTGGTTTCGAGATATCCCTGAAGCGTGTCCCTGTCTATGCTCAACTGGCCTTCGCTGTCCAGATTAACCCCCACGAGTCCAGGAATGGCGAAATCAGATGAAACACCCCACACAGAATTGACCAGAATGGAGGTTAGGTCCGACTTCACCGAAGAAAGGGTGCCGTCACCAAAGAGCACTCCACCTGTTTTCTGCTCATCTGGGTCGTATGACTGCTGCTCGTGGATGTATGAGGCCACTTCATTGTAGGCCTCTACAAAGGTGCTGACCGTATCTATAATGGCATCGATATCGCGATCGATGTTCAAGGTAATTGTAGTAGCTGCATCTGCCTTTAACAGATTCAGGGTTACACCGGGGAGCACATCTTCCACCGAATTATCCGGGCTAGTTATTGAAACCCCATCTACTAGGATGGTTGCGTCCTGACCCTGCACCACCTCCCGGTTCCGCACAACCCCGGCATCCTGATTGGAGATCCCGAAATCGAGAGAGCCCTTATCTACGTCATCGGCCAAGGTTACATTCAAAGAGGAGCTTTGGCTTGTGCTGTTATCTACAATCTGGATTTTACCATCACCAGTAACTGAGGCTGTCACATCCCCGTATTCGTTCTCTAAGGCAGTCAAAAGATCCTGAACGGTAGTTGTGGAAGTGATATTGAACCAGTAATCTACGCTTCCATTATCTGTGTCCTTCCCGGTAAATTGAATTCTGTCTCCAGACGTCCATTCCAGATATCCATCGATATCTGCCAACACTGTGCTGGCAGTGATGGCCTGGCCATTGGTGGTCATTTCGTTCGTGCCGGCAATACCCAGAACATTTCCTACACCACCCTTGATCAAACCCAATGTCTGGAAGATGTTATTCTCATCCGAAAAGGGATCTGTATCGGCAATACCATCTATCTGAAGCCGGTAATAGGTGGTGCCGCTCACTGTTTCTGAAACCACGGATGCGTTCAAACTGGTACTTCCCGCCGCATTATTGATGGCATCCCTGATGTCGTACAAATCATCGGTTGCCAAATCTATACTTATGGCATCGGAGGTGCCATCGATTGCCTCTATCGTCAATTGGGTAGTGCTTGACTGCGCGTTATTCAAATCAAGTAGGTCCTCAATGCTGGTGCTCACACTGGTAAATCGGTCACTCTGAGCGCCGCCGGTAATGCTATTCTTGACCTCATAGGAACCTGAGGCCGTCTCTGAAAAACCTAGGTTCCCCAGAATATCCGTGGCAGAGGCGTTGAGCAGGGATATACCGTCTTCGCCGGTATCATCGCTCGTGAGGAGCAGCCGGTAGTTATTGGTTCCGTAGTTAACGATACTGGCGGTAACCCCCGTCGGGTTGGAGCCCGAATTTGCATTATTGATTTTGTCCCTTACATCGGCGAGGCTGTCTGTCACGCTAATCGCAATAACCGTTCCATTGATCAGGATATCTCCGACATATGCACTTCCCAGGGCATCGGAAAAACTGGAAAATGAATTGGAGGAAAGCTTTTGCGCCGTGGCCAATGCAGATACAACAACTGAGTACGAACCTTGTGACGCGGTTGAGGAGGTAAAAACAGATAAGAGATCTGAGGCCTCAACCGTGGCGCTGTCAGAGGTCATAAGGGAAGTGAAGACGTTAAAGTCTTCGGGATCCTTGAGCCCTTCAGCGGCTGTCTTGAGGGAAAGAAGTTTGGTATTGACTGACTGCCATTCTGCGAGCTTCTCTTCATATTCACGTTTTCTGGTCTCAATCAAATCAACGGGTCGGCGCTCGATCTTCATCAATTCATCGATCATAGAGCGCCAATCAAAACCACTGGCAAGGCCGCTGATAAGGTTAGTGCTTAATCCCATACTTGCCCCCCTTTAAAGAAAATCTGGTACGAGTACATATCAATCTCCATATAACTATCGGAAAAATTTTCCCAAAACTTGAGATTTTTCCTCTGCAATAATGGATGTAGCAAGATATTTGCCAATACCATTATTACCAAAATGAAAACCCCGCTCCTGAAAAGAAGCGGGGTTTCTGCACGTCCTTAATGAGTATCTGGCTCAACTATACATAACGAATGCTGAATTTCAGGATGTGTGTGATCATGCCTGCCTGTGCTGGAGTTCCGGCAGACAAGCCGAACAGCCCTTCACCCTGTTAGGGGACCCTGGCAGGGCGCTCTGCCATTCGAGGTTTTGTCCTCCCATACGTCTGGAGGGCTGGCTTTCAAGCAAGGTCAACGAAAGACCTGTCTGCGTACAACGCACAGGCAGGAAGGTAATCCGACTCGGCTGAGCTCGTCGCAGGCTGAACCCCGCCTTGCATCAGTCGGGTAGGGGTGAGCTCTGAACCTTTGAACGCCTACTATATTTACTAAAGAAATATCAATCTCACAAAACCTAGCAAAGGAGACCACGAGATCCACAGTTTATCGAAATGTAGCATTATCAAATTCTTTGGGCGATAAATCTATCTGCAAAACAGTCAACCAAAAATTCAGGGTCCGCTTGAACCACAACCCTCTTCTTGGTTTCTTAACAACCTGTTCTAAATCATCTTCTGAATAATTTTTATACAGCCACTCAACACCTTGCCAATCCCCATAATTCAGGACCTGAGTGATTACGAGATTTTTATGGCGGCCGAAATCGAGTTCAGATATATCATATGACCAGAGACATCTTAGGACGTAATCAGGTATTTTTTCATTATCTATCATTCTATCTGAGCTTTTCCCTTTTATACGTTATAACAACCTTGATTAAATATTCTTTTACTTCACCCCAACCTGGGTGATCACTAAATACTCCAATCCTTGATCCAGGGGGGGCACCTTCTGCCTCTTCAAAATAAGTTAGTGCCTGCAAGGCAAGATATGGGTTAAAGATACCAGGATATTTTTCCTCAGAATAAGAAAAAATTTCTTCTAGCCCAAATCGCTGTATCAAATAATAGATATCAATAAAATCTCGCCTTTCTCCCCTTTGAATAATGGCAATGAGTTTCATGGCAGAGATATCTTCCAGAGATAAAAGAATTAGGTCTTTTGTGTGAAAAAATGGTCTTATCACCTTGTAATCATAGTGGAAAAGACTCACTTGAATCCCTTCAACATAAACAACTAAGGTTCCTTGACTCATCTGAATAACAGAAACATTTTCAAAGAATTGGCGGAATTGTCTTAATAGTACATCCAATTCAAATTCAGCCTTATCATAAAAATCGAAATCAATCGAGCTTCCATGCCCTATCTGCAAAGCGAGTGCCGTGCCTCCAGCAAGGTAAATCTCCCTTTCCTTTAGAAACCCCAGCCGAGGCAGAATCTCTCTTTGTTTATTGCTCAGAATATCATAGTAAATCTCTGCTTCCATCATATAATCCAGATTTATTTTGATTATATCTTTTTATCCAATTCCCGCTTCATTAACAACAAAAAACCCCGCTTCTGAAAAGAAGCGGGGTTTTGGTTTAAGGTTAGCTTTAGCTATCAGCCATTAGCTGAATCAGCCTGCGGCTGATTACTATCCAAACAGAGCCAGTATCTGCTGCGGTGCCAGGTTCGCCTGGGCCAGCATGGCAGTACCAGACTGGAGCAGGATCTGGTTCTTGGTAAACGCCGTCATCTCTGCCGCCATATCCACATCCCGGATAACCGACTCCGCAGCCTGGAAGTTTTCAACCGAAATCGCCAGGTTACCGGCGGCATACCCAAGGCGGTTCTGGTAGGCACCGATATCGCCTCGAGATTCAGCAACCGTAGAGATAGCAGTCTCTATGTCATCCAAAATAGCATGGGCCGATGCTGCTGTGGAAATATCATCTGCAGCGAGGCCAAGATCAGTGCTTTGGACACTATCTATGGTTATACCAATGCTGTCATAGGCGGCTTCACTGTAGCCAACCTGGAACGAGGCGGTTGTGCCCTCCTGGACGTTGAGGTTAGCACTTGCCAGGGCTGCTCCTAGAGTATCTTTGAGTCCATTACTTGCCGCTGCTGCTTCAGTCATCGTGAAACTCACCCCGAGTGTGGAGAAATTTACGTTAGCGCTGGTATCCAGGTCAACCGTCTCTGTAACAGTACCCTTTTGTATCGAGACCACATTCGTGGTCGCGCTGTAGGTTACTGTGTGGGCCCCGGTTGCGGCGTTCAAGACGCTGACATTGTAAATACTATCTATACCACTCCAGGTCGTTGTGGTGTTCCCAGCATTGAACGTACCATCGAGTAGGGCCTTATTTGCGTATTTGGTAGAATCAGAGATTCGGTCAATTTCCAGAACCAAGGCGTTGTACTCATTACTCAGCTTGCCAATATCATCGCCTGCGTTCCCCGAGGCAGCCTGAGTGGCAAGCTCCTTCATACGGGTCAGGATTTCCCCGATCTTGATCATACCACCTTCAGCGGTCTGCAGAAGGGCATTGGCCTCAGAAACGTTTCTCTGTGCCACCTTTAAACTTGCAATCTGAGCCCTAAACCTCTCAGAAATTGCGAGCCCGGCGGCATCATCTGCCGCAACGTTGATACGATATCCAGAAGAGAGCCTTTCAAGTGACTTCGAAAGCCCCTTATCTGCAACCATCAAGTGTCGATGCGCGTTTATCGCAGCGATGTTGTTTTGGATTCTAAGTCCCATTGTTTTATCCTCCTTGATATTTGGTTAAATTGTTGATTAGCTGAGTGGTCAAATACTAAAATCTTTGCTGACCCTTTTCCACTAATCACCCTATTCTGGCATCCTTGCCAAATATTTTTAAGGTTTCTTTTTCAAGCAACCAGATAATTATTACTCTCCTCTTTATTATCTGCTGCCTGCTCCCTAGTCTTTACTCCTTACTAAATTCACCTCCTTTCTGCTGGATTACGCCGAGAATACGATTTACTTGTTTTTGAACCGTTTTCTCAAAGATTCAATATGTCTATCGGATGATCCAGAGAAAAACTTGAATTTTTTTGAGGGGAAAGGATCGGAGTGTATTTTTTGGAGCTTTGTAGGGAGGGGTATACGAACACCCGTCGAAGGGTGTCACATGGCTGGAACACTGAAACCGTCGGAACAGAGAACTCGGCCTTTTTTATCTCTCTGAAGGCTCAAATACGCGGGAGCGGGCGAGAGATCAACAACAACGGCTTTGCTTATCCACGAGCAACTACGCAAAGCAAGCTTCGGATCGTCCCGCTTTGTGGGAAAGGCCAAGATATTGAACTAGTGCTGGGCAGATGAAAGAAGCTCAGTGAATCGAGTAGCATCTAGTATCTCCGGTGCAATTTGGGTCGCAATACGAAAGGCCATCTCAGCCAGGCTCCATTGTCGCGTGCTGCAAAATCGTTCTGAAACATCGTACAGTACACGGCCGAGACCATCTGACGAATCGATGGAAATATTGGTATTCATGCCCACAGACTTCATGATCTCCTCAAGGTTACTCGTGAGGCTATCCACATCTCCGGACAGCCAACTCAGACTTACGGCGAGGAACCTCTTCTTTGTTGCTTCCGCCACGCTCAACCCATCTTCATCCGCCTTCTGCAAATATCTTGCTGCCTCTTCCAGGTCTTGTTGTTGAAGATACAGCCCCCCCAACCTCAGGTAAGTGCTCTTATCTTCCGGAAACAGCTCCAGCAACTTCTCGCAAGGCGCAATAGCGTTTTCAATTTCACCCAATTGCTCATATGCGAAGCTGAGTTTTGTATATGTTTCTCTCAGAGAAGGATCTAAACTAATGCTCCTTTCATAGCTTCTTACTGCTTGGGATATATCTTTTTCTTCAACCTGGATGTCACCAAATATCGTCCAAATCGCCCCCCAGGAAGGATAGACGTCCAAAAGGGCCTTCATTCTTGTGCGAGCCCCAGGCAAACCTTCTTGAACATAATAATCCTTAAATTTCAGTAAAAGTTCCGCATCCCGGTATCCAATATTGTAGGCTATATTTAACCATTTGAGAGCATTTTTCTCCATATTCTGTTCCAGATAAAACAGGGTTATGTTTTTGGCCATATCCAAAGGTTTTCCTTGATCCCGAAATGCCTTTTCAAAATATCCTTCTGCCTTATCAAATTCCTTTTCCAAAAAGTGCACACACGCCATACCAAAATAGATTTCATGTCTCTTGACATAACTATTGAAATAGATTTCTTGCATCTTTTCAGGGTGTTCCTCGAACATCTGATGCACTTCAAGATATTTGCGCGACATCTCCATACATCGATTTAGATCCTTTTTCTTAAAATAGATGGCAGCTAAAAAATGGTAGGAGTTGAGGTCGAACTCAAAGAAATCAAGCGCCTCATGGCAGATCTCCTCAGCCTTATCTAGATCTCCCAACACAAAATATCCTTGGGCCACAGTGTAATAAACAGAACTGAAGTACGAATTTCTAAGGTCCTTCCGCCGCATCAGCGCAAGGGCTACTTCTCCCTCTTCAATTGCCTTTTCAAATTCCCTGCGCATGGAATACGAGGCAGCCAGCTGGTAGTGATGATCCGGGTTTTCAGGGTCCTCGTTGATCCTTTTTTTCAGCAGAGAGGTGGTCCTTAGATGCTTTTCGTGCATCTTTTCCGGAGATAAATCATAGCCATAATGCCGAAATCTTAATTTGGTATATGCCCCTTTGCCAGCCGTTTGCAGTTGATTGTGAACCGTTTCGGTATAGTGCATTCCCAGGCCATTTCTAAAAAGCCTGATTTGATTAAAGACACCGTGCACATTTCCTGTTTTCTCTAGGTCATGGCATTGGAGATAGAGAAAATCGGCATGGGTTTCTTGCAGGCTCCTCTTTATCTGTGGAGCATCTTCAGAGTAGAATTCCTCGTCAGCGTCCATAATCAAGACCCAATCCTTGGAGGCATACAATATAGACTGGTTCCTATGTTTGCTGAAATCGTGTTCCCATGGGTGATGGTAGACCTTGGCCCCATAGCTTCTAGCTATTTCAACTGTTCGATCACTAGAGCCTGTATCTACAATGATTATCTCATCCACCACATCTTTAGCGCTCTCAAGGCATTGTGGCAGCAACTCCTCCTCGTTTTTGACCATCATGCAAAGGGAAATAGTGGGAAAGTTTTTTTTCGGCGCATGCAGGTATCTCGCTCTTGAGCCAGAATGCCGTTTTTTTTGTCGCCGGGTTGTCTTCTTCTTCTTGCTCATTCGATAGGACCTCGTATGGGTGTAAATTCCAATTGAAAAAGTAACGTGAGCAGGGTACTGGCTTTTCTTATGACCTCATAGCTGAGGATTCCTCACTCTGCATCTGCCTCAGGAGGTTTCCCGTTTGCCTGGCCTCCTCAGATAGATGCATTTTTCCATTTTGTTTCAATCCCGAACTCATCAAAAGGAATATTTCAGCCAACTCTCCGATGTCGTTTAATGTCTTGCTACAAGGAAGTTTGAGCGTCTTCAGTGTTGAATCACAAGCCTCAACGCAGTTTTCAATTTCTCCATCGAAAAGATACAGACTTGCCAGGCGCACATGGACATCAACGAGATTCTTTTCCAGTTGAATGGCCCTTACATACATCTCTTTGGCCTTATCGTATTGCGTTGCTTCGTAATGCAAATGCCCAAGGTTTGATAGGGCTTCAACGGAATCATTCTTGAGTTCTAAAGCCCTTAGGTTATGTCTCTCGGCTTCTTTTACTGATCCTTCGTGTTTATAGGCTAGAGCGAGATTTATGTGGGCGTCCACATCATCAGGTCTTTGCTCGAGTATTTTCTTGAAATGCACTATGGCCGACTGATAGTTTCCAGATCTCAGATCAGAAATCCCTATCTCCTTGATGATCTCTATATCCTTAGATTCGAGCTTCTTGAGCCTGTTTATGGTATCGAAATATTGATCATTTTTCTTCACGGATTTATATACCCGTGCGAGGCCCAACAAGGCATCCGGATATTCGGCACTCATGTCGAGGGCAGTTCGATAATGCCTTTTTGCCAATTCCCATGACGCCCTCGCTGAATAGAAATTACCTACAATTTTGTGACATTCTGACGGGTTTGGGGTAGAGGAGAATGCCTTGTCAAATTCCTCATTCGCTCTCTTAATCAGCTTTCGCTCCAGATAGACATCTCCGAGTGCAAGGTGAACCCGCCATTCCTCATTAACGGTATTTTGCATGATATTCCCAAATCTGGCCGGGTCTTCTCTCAGTGCCTTCACAATATTAAGATAGTGACTACACACTGACTCTAAGGAATTCCAATCTCGGGTCTCATGATAAACGTTAACCAATATGAAATACGAATCGAGATGTTGAGTGAAAGCCTGTAACGCCATGTGAGCATATTTTTCCGCATTGCTCAGGTTCTCTAACTTTAGATATGCAAAGGCAGTTATAAAGTATGTCCAGGGAATAAGTGCTTCCTGACCATGAGCGTTTCTTCGTGCCATTTCAAGAGCCCTAATCCCTTCAACAACAGCCTCCTCGAACATATGGTTGCTCAAATAGCATGCAGCCAGATCATGTCTGTGCCGATATACATCAGGTTCCGTTTCAATCTGTTTTTTCAGGAGTGAAGATGTCCTGGCAAATTTCTCTCTCCGTTTCTCTAAACTGAGATCATAACCATAGTGATACAAATAAATAGCATAGGCTCGGGAAGAGGTATATCCAGCGAGCCTGTTATGCACCCTGCCGACATACGAAATCCCTGGATTATTTCTAAAAAGTCTGACCTGATTGATCCAGCCTTGGCTCATGTGATCATTCATGTAACTGATTACCGTTACCATGACACTATCAATGCCATCATCCCTTATGGCCGCTCTTACAGCATCTCTTGAGTCTCCCCTTAGTTCTTCATCTGCGTCTATGATAAAGATCCAGTCACCAGATGCGTAGCCTATAGATTGATTACGATGCTTGCTGAAATCATTCTCCCATGGATGATGGTAAACCTTGGCCCCGTAGCTTTTGGCTATTTCAACGGTTCCATCCTTTGAGCCTGTATCTACAATGATTATCTCATCCACAACATCCTTAATGCTCTCAAGGCACTGCGGCAACAGCTCCTCCTCGTTTTTGACCATCATACAGGCAGAAATGGTAGGGGACGTCTTTTTGCCTTCTCCACTCTTAATGCTTTGAGCTTTCCTCTTCTTGCTCTCGTTCTCAGCCATATTTAGCGAACTACCGTTCAGTTGTGTTACAGCAAAGGGCACATTTGTGATTCGTGATTACACTGTTCTTGTTGCTACTTCCTCTACCGTTCTGATTACATAATCAATCTCATCCTCTGTTAATCTTGGGTATAAAGGCAGGGAAATAGTGGAATTGCCGATACGCTCTGCTACCGGAAAACTACCTTCACCCTTGCCAAACATTTTCCGAAACTTCGTCAGCAAATTGATGCTTCTATAATTAACGGCTACTCCAACGCCCTTTTGTTGCAATCTTTTCAAGATGTCATCACGTCTTTTTGGATCCACCCATATGGTAAATAGATGGTATCCACTTTTGGCGTTAGCGTATAGCTTAGGAGAATCCACATCTTTCACAGACGAAAGGGCCTTCAAATACCTTCTGTATACATATTCTCTTCTCTTCCAGTATTGTTCAACCTTTGCAAGCTGAGGCATGAGAAGCGCAGCCTGGATATCACTCATATTGTATTTCCAGCCCAATTCAAGCAGATCCCAGTGTTTATATTCTTCGGTGTATCGCTCTGCGGCTTCTTTATTCATTCCGTGAAGTCTAAGAATCCGAATATTCTCGGCGAGTTTCTTTGAGTTTGTGGTTACAGCGCCCCCTTCACCTGAGGTGATGCTCTTGGTGGCATAGAAACTGAAGCACCACCCTTACTCCATCTCTCTCGCTTTCCAACGCGTGAGCAGCATCTTCGATGACAAAGACTCCGTGTTTGTCTGCTAGCTGCCTGATTCGCCTCATATCACACATCTGACCATACAGATGCACCGGGAGGATGGCTTTGGTGTTTTCCGTAATCGCATTCTCCACCAGATCCGCATTCAGGTTCCCGGTATTCTCTTCGACGTCTACCCAGACCGGCTTCGCACCGCAATGTATGATCGCTGTTGACGTCGCAACGAAGGTCATTGGAGTGGTAATGACCTCGTCTCCAGGACCTATGTTTAATGCCAAAAGGGACAAATGCAATGCGGCGGTGCAGCTCATAAGTCCAACACAGTAGTGCGCACCAACATAATGTGCCAAATTGCACTCAAATTCATCGACCACCTCACCGCTGGTCAGAAACACAGAATCGAGAACCCTAATGACTGATTCCTTCTCCTCAGATCCGATATTGTGCTTGTAAAATTCTATTTTCATGATCCTAAAGTGTAATCACTCAATGCATGACGACAGTTCCGTCTTTCATCTTGATGGGTATCTGCCTCATCCATCTTAGCGGTTCCCACCACCGCTGATTACTTGCATACCAATCAATTGTTAAATCAAGCCCGCTATCAAAGTCAGTTTCCGGCTCCCAGTTCAGGAATTTCTTCGCCCGTTCAGTTGAAGCAACGTGTTTTTCAACTTGTCCGGGCCTATCATTGACATAGGTGATTAGATCCAGCGGCTTATTCATCTTATTTAATACTGTCTCCGCTATCATCTTGATAGTAATAGCGGTGCCGGTTCCGATATTGACAGCCTTTCCATATAGATCTCGATTTTCACTGTGTAAAACGGCATCCAGCGCCTTGCAATGATCCCCAACATATATCCAATCGCGAGAGGCACTGCCGTCACCATGAATTGTGAGGGGCTCATTCAAGATAGCACTCGTTATGAAACGAGGAACCGCTTTCTCTAGGTGTTGATGTGGACCATAATTATTGAAGGGTCGGATGATCACCGCTGGAATTTCATAGGTCTTCCAGTATGAATAAATGAGGCGGTCGGCCCCTGCTTTTGCACTTGCATAAGGACTGCAGGGTAGTAATGGATGATTTTCTGTCATCGGTGTTTCGACAGCGCTTCCATATACTTCCGAAGTTGAGACGTGGATGAGCTTTTTGATTCTTCCGTTATTCTTTAAGATCGCATTGCAAATAGTCTGAGTCCCTAATATATCTGTTTCAAAAAAGACCTTATTGTCAAATATAGATCGTGCCACATGGGTTTCTGCTGCAAAATGAACCACATAGTCTGCTTGGGCTACCAGGTTATTTACAATCTCAGAATTCCTGACGTCACCATACCAAAACTCAAACCGATTATCATTTTTGATCAGGAGGTTGAAATTGTCGGGATTTCCTGCGTAGGTTAATGCATCCAAGACCACAAAGTGATAATCTGGATACTTCCTAAACATGGAATTAATAAAATGGCTTCCGATAAAGCCAGCTCCACCAGTAACTAATATGGTCTCCATTATCTTAGCTCCCTTTTCCCTGTTAGATAATCCAGAGATTCTGGACCGCAATTGAAAAGAAGGTCCACTACTGATAAATGCGGAACGAAGCCTCCGAATAATTGAGGATATTCTGGATGCTTATAGTTGTGATACTTGACCTTGATGCCCCTTTCCATGAACTGGTCTTCTTCAATGTAATTCCTCCCTGCATCTCCACTCAAATACTCACGTGCGCCCAGTTCGACACAGATATTCACCAACCGCTCAGTACTATTACCATCTACCTTTAGTGCAGATGAATAGACAATATTGGCCTTAATATTGAGGACATCTTTAAAGCATACGATCAGCTCCATATTAAGGTCGATTAGGTATTTGTGGTTCTTCCCAAGTATCTCCTTTATAGAGGGAAAATAGTCCTGGAAATACCTTGCCCTTGCATAAGCGGCACTGATGGATTCAGCATGCTTTAAGTTCCATGCTGTGTCGTAGACTATCATTGCTTCACTTATCAGTTGACCTCTCCTGTCCTTTGACAATACCGGAACCGACAACCATAAAGGTCCACTTTGGGTCTTGATTCGATTTCTCGATCTCCAATCTCGTTTTGTATATTGAACATCATCATAAATTACGAAAATATCTGCCCAGTCCATTTGGTCGAAGAACCCAAGCCAAGGCAGATAACTCGGTTGTAGAATCACACACTTCATACTCGATTCCTCGATCACAGAGTACCTTTGAGCAGCATCGATGGGCGGAGTTACAGCAGTTCATATCCGGCATTCTACATATCGGGCGACTCCTCTTCAAAGATGGGAGTCTAAGATCTACCAGAGATCCCCCATAGCAATCTCATCACAGTCTGACTTAATGGTCTTGAAGTAGGCTGGGAGATGCAATGCAGTTCCACCCAGTGACAGAGCATATTGCCTGCAAACCTCTTTTTCACCCAACGATTCAAAGCCTCGGTCTATATAAAAGGACTCCACTTGCTCATTCTTACTTGTTGCTATATAAAAGCCGAACACCTCCTTACAATTCCTCTTCCGGGCAACTGACTTACAGTCACTTAAGAGAACATCTTCAATCCCTCTTCCAATAACTCTGCAGCTCAGAAGAAAGGTATCCACAAGGCATTTCGTTTTTTCATATCTCAAAATAGCCACACCGACGATGCCGGAATCACCAAACCGATCCTTTAGCCGCAAGAATCGTACATCAGCCTCGCTGGAAGCAGCAAGGTCAGCTATTTCAGATTCTGAATACCTCTTTGTGGTTAAATTGAACTGGTTGGTTCTTTGCGTTAACTGAGCAATCCTCGGGATGGAAAACGCGTCAGCACTCTTGATGAACACTTCCATTTCTAGATACCTGTAATAATCATCGATACTCAAATCCTTTAACTGTGATGCTGTCTTTTTTCTCATTATCTCCGCACGATACATTTCGCTCCGATTTCGATCCTCATTTGAAAATGTCAAGGAATCAAACAAACCACATGCGTTGAGCGCATGCTTGAATTGGGAAGGATCTGGCGGTAGCAGGATGCATTCAACTTCTGGTAAGAATTTTCGCACCATATTGATCTCGACCTCACTGTCATCTATAAACACAAAGCTATCCAAACCTAAATTCAACTCGTGTGCCATCTCTCTCAAATTCGAAACCTTGTCCCTCCAGTTAATTTTCATTGAGAGAAAACATTCCCTTTTCAGGAGCATATCAGGGTGTTTTTCTAAAACCTCGATGACGTCCTGCTCATTATTTTTGCTACAGATCCCCAATAGAACTCCCCTGTGATAGAGGTCTAATATGGCATCTTGAAATTCCCGAAAGGCTGACCCAGGGTATGTCCTGCCCAACTTGATATTCTCAACTCCATCTTCGCCAACGATGCCACCCCACAAGGTATTGTCACAGTCCAGCACAAGGCATTTCTTATTTCTGCCCTTTAATGCGCGAATGAACTTCATATATTCCTTGGCAATAGCCTTGGACGCGCTCACGGTATAGGGTGCCCTTCCGATGTGCCAGTACCGAGAATCTAAGAAATGCATATCACCAAGAACGGATTGCAAGAGATCAATATCTACGACATAAACACCTTTGTATTGGTGAATTATGTCAAGTAGCTTGTTGTTGATACGTCGAAACGTGTTTACCTGTTTGTAGCGTTCTTGGTAGTCAAGCACCCCATAAGCGGGATAAACGGGAACTTCAAAATTATGCACCAGGACAACTGCGTTGCTGTTTCTTCTGATTGCCATGAGAATAGTATCGAAAGTATCTAGTACTCGCTCCACTTCACTATCAATCTTCTCCTGGGTTAAACTGACGAAGGAGTTCGTTAATTCCCCGCAAAGCAGTTCTTTTTTTAGACACACCACGATAATATCGGGTTCATGCTGGAAGAGAGGGCTGTCAGAATTTAGAACCTCCTGCATTATATTGTCATATTCCCCCATATAAACATCAGCCTTCAAATTATCGTAGTAGCAGAAAAACTTCCAATAGGTGCATATATGATCCACGGTGATGTTTCTAAGAAATCCTATCCTCAAAGGAATGTGATTCCCATCTGAACCATCGAGGAGGTGAACACGTCTTACAACTTCGTTGAATTTAAGCGTCTCAAGGTCTGCGCCATTCATGATATTCACCGGCGATTATCTTGTTAAATACTCCGTCAACCACTGGGAAGGAATCTCACGATAAATGTCATCATTCCAGTAGTCGTCGTCTATAAAATCTTCTTGAACTAGACGGGCCCGTCTCAAATCTGCTGATTCAGTCAACCCTCCGAGGACTTTCTCAAGCATGCTCAAGAGAGTCGTCCCATTCGATTCCTTTGCTGCGAAGAAATGGCCCCTGAGCGGAGAATTAATGATCCTGAACAAGACTGCCGTTAGCTTTGATGCCATCATAAGCTCACTGTGAGACATAGACGATGTTGAAAAAACGTAATGCGGCGCATCCTCCGAATATACTATCCCATACGAGCTAGATGAGGTTTCCAGGTCGGAACCAGGTAGGATCTGAAGCCTATGGACATTCAGGATATGATCTGTGTTCCTCAAATAGGGCAAAATAGATTCAAGCCCTTTGATATACGATTCAAATGTTTCGAACGGCAATCCCAGAATAATATCTAACTTAAGCACAATATTGTATCTCTGGACGACCTTCATGAAACGCTCAAATTTTTTCAGACTGACTGGTGCTCGGGCAACAGCCCTGAGTGCTTCTCGGCAAAAAGACTGCACACCTACACAGTTCACTACCGTATAATCTTTCAGGAGATCTGAGTAGAGTTGTGGCCGGTCAAGAGGGGCGATACCGTTTGAATTGCATATCCTTTCGCGATATTTAAGAGAAGAGGTGAGCTTAATGAACTCCTCATCAACACCATTGTAAACAAATTCCCAGTATATCCGAGGGAGTCTAAGCCCTTCTCTTCCCTTCAGATCCCTTAGATATTTTACGATATATTTTGCCCTCTCGAGATTGGAAGTGAATACGGCATCGAAAATCCTAAGAGAGAAGACCTGTTTCTCTAAGATCAGATGGTCTAACTCCTCAATAATCCTCTCAAGAGGATAGTAGGCAATGTTTGGCAAGCCCTTGTGATATACGCAGTAACTGCATCTATTTTTGCACCCTCTCTGAGTTTCCAGATACGCCTGCTGTCGTTCATACAATCCTTCTTCAATGGCTCCGCTCAGATACACAGATGGAAGTTTGTCAAGATCTACAACACCTTTGTTCGCTGTATAATGGAAACCTTTAGAACTCCTATAGGCAATCCCCCGAGGGAAATTGCATCGAAGACCTCTCTTTCTCGCCATTAGGTATTTAATATGATTAAGTATTTTTTTCTCTCCCTCCCCGATTACATAGTAGTCACCTACACCCTGCTCAGACAAAAAAGCAGCCCGATTCACAGAAATCTCCGGTCCACCCAAGATGTGAAGACACTCCACTCTTTCCTTTAATACCTTAATCGTCCCGATAATTTTCCCGATATTCCATATGTAGCAGCTATACCCAACCCAGTCCGGCCACTTGCACACAATCGCATCACAGATTTCTGATAAACCTGTCTTGGAGCTGAGGTCAAGAACCTCTACAGAAAAAGCTTCCTCACCAAGAAGGTACTTCTCTAGATACACCTTGAGCACATAGGAGGAAAGAAGGTATCTAGCTAAGGTTTCTTGAGGGTACAAATTGACGAGGAGTAATTTCATCTTGTCTACCTGGATATCTCCATCATTTTCTCAAAATGTTCACTATCCAACTGGTATAATTCAGTCTGTCTTTCGATATACACCTCTTTCTCTTTTGTGCTCCTTAGGATGAGCGCTCCAGCGCCTATGATGCATTCTCTGCCAATCGTTACATCATCCCGAATAGTCGCATTCACCCCTATAAAGCAGTAAGGCTCTATTCTAACTCCACCAGAGACAACAATATGTGAAGAAATCCAACAATGCTCACCAATAACAACATCGTGTCCGAAATGATTTCCACTCCAGATGATGACGTTATTACCAATCTTTACAAAAGGCTGAATGACTTGATTTTCAAGAATGAAACAATTATCCCCAACCTTTGTGTCGTCCCACTGGGTGGCCTTCGAACTCACATAAGAAATGAGCTTGTATCCCTTTTTTCTCGCCTCTTTGTATTTAGCAGCTCGTACCGTATTGAGCCCTTTATACCCTATGGCAACGAACATCGTGAATTCATCAGGTGGGTAGGTCGTTGCAATTGTTTCAAATGGCACAACAGGAAGGTTCATTATCTTCCTTCTGTCAATAAATGCTTCATCTGCAGCAAAAGCAACTACCTCATAAGGACTGTCTTCTGTTAGATAGAAATGGGCCAGTTGGGCCATTTTTTCCGTGCCAAAAATTACAACCTTCTTTTTCATGATCTCTTCCTTATATCCTCAACCCACCGTCAATTTCTAAAACCCTTCCATTAAAAAAATCGCTCTTGAGAATGAACACTATACCATCCGCAATTTCCTTAGGTTTAGCCATTCGTCTGAGTGGTGTATCTCGAATCCAGTTACTCAGGATAGTCTCACTCATTGATCCTATTGTGGTATCTGTCTTTGTAAAACCAGGGGCAATCCCTGCCACTCGAATACCCAGAGTTCCCAATTCTTTAGCCCAGGTGACTGTCAGAGCAACGACCCCTGCCTTAGCCGCAGAATAGGCACTCTGTCCGATGTTTCCTACCGCGGAAATGGAGCTAACGTTCACAATGACACCTTTAGTTCTTTGTGAGACCATTCTACGGACCACTTGGGTGGTAACATAAAAGACTGAACTTAAATTTGTGGATATGATTTTGTCCCACATCTCAATATCATGGCTCACTATACCTCTCGGACCCAGGGCTACCAGTAATGCACTGTGGACGATCCCAGCATTGTTAACCAACACGTCAATCCTTCCAAACTCTTTAAAGAAATCATCCACTGCTGTCTCGACTGAGTCCGGCTGACTCACGTCGCAGGCCCTGCAATACAAACTAGAATAACGGCCTCCCAGCCTCAGGAGGGCCTTCTGGTCAATATCTAAAACACCTACAATGGCCCCCTCATCAACTAGCTGATCTACAAGGACCATACCGATACCGCTTGCCCCTCCGGTTACGATCACCCTTTTTTCATTGAGATCCATAGGTCCACTGTCTACGGTTTCTTACTTTGTAGAATTCCTATGATCGCGGAAAACCTAGTCATTTCGACGATTTCATCCATGCTCAACATGGGGATATCAAAGTTTTCCTCAATGGCAACCATAAGTTCCATATGTTTCAAAGAGTCCCACGAAGCAATGGTCTCCATTGACGATTCCTCATTTATTTGGTCAGCACCGATCTCGAGAACATCCGACATGATTCTCTTTAGATTATTCTCCATATTTCACCTTCCTCTCCGTCTTCACTTGAAAATTCTCCGCCAACCTAAAATTCGTAGATGCCTCTACGACCATTGAAATATCGATCTTGACATAGAATACCCATTTTCCATCAAATCCCATCTATTCCACCAATACCGCATATCCACAACCGGACTTGCCATACCCATTACCGTTGTAAAGCATATAATTACGCGCTTCATGTTTGAAAACAAAGGGATAGCAAATCATCTCGCTGTCCCAGCCTTGCGGAGAGACATCGATTCCAACAGTATCGTCCATGCGTTTCCACGATAGGCCATCTTTTGATTCTGCATAGCCTGCTCGGTAGGTATTCCATCCCCCCCTATGGCTGTACCACATTTTGTATGTACAGCCTTCTTGATAAACGACCGGTCTGGCAATAGCATATTCATCCTGCCTCAGGTCGATACAATCCAGTCCTTGTGGATTCCAATTCAACCCATCGAGTGACTCAGCGTAACGAATATGGTAATAGTGTTTCGATTTAGGATCGTTTTGGACTACTTCCCAGCCAGTTCCAGAAACGTACCACATCCGCCATATTCCATTTTCCTTAGTTACCCAGGGCGAAGCCGTCAGATACGGATCGTGCTCAGTTCGGCCTAAAACTGGAGCCTTTGAATACCTCTCATAGGTCTTCCCACCGTCTTCACTTATCGCAAGGCCAATAAAGAAAGAAAACGGTGTTACCACCTCCTGTTTCCACCCCGTGTAGTACATGTATTTTTTCGAGTCGGAATCAACTATACACGACGGCATGACTCCACAGTCATCGAAACATCCCAGATCACCAAGATCTATGGTAGGTTCCGGTGTTATGTATAAGAGTTTTACGGAATCTTTGAAATCAACAGATGCATATCCTCCCCGTGCTCTATTTGCTCTGTCCCTCCCTGCAAAGTGGACTTTATATAGGCTATTTTCTACGTTCTCAACAAATGGATTTTGTGCATAAGTGACCATCCACTCGAACGTACCAGGTTGAATAAGCAAGCCCTTTTTTAGCCATCTCATGTTACGTGATCTCATATTTCTTAACTAATATTGTAAACTCATAGAGGCCGTAGTCATGAAGCAGAGCTACATTTTTGGAATAATTGCGCTTACAGTGATCAAACACAACACACGGGTCCGCATAATACAAATAGTCTTTCATATGTTCTCTATCTGAGTATTGTGTTAGCATGTTAAAGGCAAAACCCTTTTTACTTAGGTGATTAATTCCTTCAAGTATAGCTAAAACATACTCTTCCCACTCTTCATAGCTTCTGTCTAATTTGATATTAAAAATTCCACTTGCCACCGTGTAATCTGCCACAGTCAGACACGCTTCATCCGTAAAGAAACAGCACTGTTCCAATTCCCCATATAATTCTCTGGCCGTTTCACACATCTTGCCTGATATTTCAAATCCTCGATACTGAAACGAGTAATCTCCATCAGTCATATACTTAACCAGTGCTCCATAGCCACAACCGTAATCATTTATGGAAAAAACCAGGTTTCTATCACAGATCTTTAGTAGTTGCTCAAATCTCAGCGTTTGTGACTGGGGAGAATTCCAGTCCACCCCCTTAGCTGTAGCGCCATAGGTGACAATCTTTTCGTTATAATATTGCCTAACTCCGTCAATGATGCTATTGAACTGCATGCCTGCTGGCCCGCTTTCTCACTATTTTCAACTGATATTCCAAACTCAATACATGAATAGCCTTACGACTTACTTGCTATATTTCGTACAATGTTTTGTGATTGATCAATTTTCCCATATGGCCTATTGACTTAGCTGACCCAACTTTTTGGACATCAACTCATCCCTAGTTATAGTGCTTGTAGAGGCACAAGCAAACAATAAGCGATGAAACACTTCCCTTCCCCAAAACCTCCGATTGAAACGATAACATACTTCTGAAAGATAGCTTTGGAGATGTTTTTTGATACACCTCCATCTGAGCCAGCAAAAACTGCTTTTACATTTGCAATGATCTTATTAGTCCAAGGTAGTGCCTTCATAAAAGCCTTGGGATCGCGAAGAACAGCACTATGATGAACTTATACCCAGCTTTGTCGTCACAGTCTCATAACCCTACATTACCCATGGAGTTCGTGATAAATAATTGGGTCAGCTAAGTCAATAGGCCATTCCCATAATATATTCATATTCTGACTCTTGTTACAGGAACACTTCTTTGGACAAAAGAAACAGAAGGACATGCCCTATCGATTAGGTCAAGGAAACCCTCCCACAGGGGATGGCCTGACTGAAGAACTGTCACTTTCTTTACTCCCTCAAAATCATATTCTTCAATGAAGGGAAATTTTTCCATAACATTCAGTCAAATTTTTGATCATATTCTCTTTACCGTAAGCATACAGCCTCTCTCGGTTTTCTCTGGCAAACCGTTTTTGCAGTGATTTGAGATTCCCAGCTGCATGGAGCAGAGTCTCTCTGACACTTTTCCCATCAATCTTCGTTCGCAACACATTCAGCTTGTGATCCAAAATGCCATCAATGTCAGATGTATCCTGAACAATCGTAACCGCTCCTGAATATGCTGCTTGAAGTGTTGTGCCGGAGAATCCCTCATCATGGACCGCGAGAGAATAGACGATGTTATGTGACTTAATTAGTTCTGCAAATTCTGCCTGCGATAGAGAGTGCGGAATAAAATCGCAGTACTGGGCCACACCCAGCGCCTTTGCCATTTGAATCATTCTTTCAAAATATTCCCTGCCCTGGTTTGGATTTTGGCCTATTATAAATGTGGCCTTTGTAGCAGGAAATTTGTTGACAAGATATGGGATTGCCTTAACGAGAAGATCTTGACAATAGAACTCTCCCATCACTCGCGCAGAGAGAATCTTCGGGGTATCACTAATTTTTCGTATTTGATCATAAAGGGAAAGGTCAATTAGAGGACGGAAGAAAACATATTTTTCAGCTGGCAAGTTGCCATAATATGACTGGTATCGTTTGAAAACATTGGGCATCCCGTGTAAAAAATAGTCCAGAGTTTCGATGCACCGTTTTTCATAATGATTCGCAACTCCATTGGGATACTTCATAGTTTGCGAAGACCATGGTACCAAGACACTGCGAATACCAAATCTGATTTTTGCCATCCAGACAGGGATACAGCTATACGTTAAGGAGTGTCCGTGGACAATATCAGGCGCTTCTTTTTCGAATGCCGTTTTCAGAAACTCTTCTAGCCGTCCCTCTAACTTTAGCCGTTGCCAATCGGGGCTCTCATAACCCCTGTAGGGAAAATAATACACAGGAATATGTTTTGGTGTGATAGCGGTTTCCGGAGGATAGTAACTAATTACACATTGCTCATATCCTCTCTTGTCTAGTTCTTCTATAATGTCAGATACATGGACAGAATGAGCACCGCCAATATGACATATCTTAGGCTTATCTTTGATCTTAGCCTCGGCCCTGGAAGGATGAGTCTTTTTGCGCCCTGTATCATTTGTTACGTACTTGAACTTTCCTCCCTTGGTCAAAGGAATATCCTGAACATATTGGAAATTAATGCTGACGTTGTCATCAACTTCTTTTATTTTGCTGTGAATATAATCCTCATCGTTTTTGGAAAAACCAATTTCTTTTACAATTTTTACCAAAATGGATTTCTCTTCATTTTGAATAAATTGATATGCTCTCATGGGTAAGTGATTAATCATATTGCATAATTCTGTTCCATTAATAATAGCATTGGGAGTCGTCAGGTAATCCGTTACCCTTCCCTTAAGATCTCTTATTAGTGGCAAGGTCCGCCCGCAAGCACAACGATCATGTGTGACTCTTGCAAGGTCATCAGACTTATAGCGAATCCACGGCATCACCAGATTATAAAGATGGGTACACGTGATGATGCCTTCCTGATTTGAATCCACCCTTTGATTCTCTTCACTGAGGAGTTCCAGCAAGAAGATCTCGTGAGAAATATGGAAACCATCATGGTTTTCACACTCCATTGCGTTCGATCCACCGTCATTGACGCCATAGGTGTCAAAGACCTCTCCCAAGTGTTTGCTAATGCGTTGTCTTTGTGAATCGAGTAACACTTCACTTGTTAAGAAACTAGCTTTCCCTTTAATGTTTTCATTTAGTTCCAACTTCTCAAGATAACTGCAGAACAAATCCATCAAATACGGCAAGCCCCTGTAGAACTCAGGATTGTATGTCAGAATCTCCTGATAAACCCTTAATGCTGTCTCATCCGTGAAGCCGAACATCTCTATTTTCTTGCCGCCCTGAGGGCCCAACCCGCCTCCAGCAATAGTTAACAGTCTACTGTTTTCCTTCCACCCGGCCCATCTCCAACCCCTTCTCTGTGTACAGTCAATGGATTCTGCCTGTTCCTTTGAAATAAGATAATTAAAAGGCCTTCCAGTCGAGCCTCCTGTATTTCCGTGGTAAAAGCCAAATTGATCTGCATTATCCGCGATAAAATCCCTTATCTGCTTTCTCATTACCATCTTGTCAACGACCGGTAGTTTCTCAAGATCCTCAAATGCCTGGATGTCTTTAGGCTTAAGGCCTCTGTATCGCATTTCCTTTTTCCAAAATGGGACATGGTAATAGGCCTGTTTTATAAGATTCTCCAAAAGGAGGCCATGATGTTTCAAAGCTTCCGTTTTATCCCAATATTGTGATTCAAAAAGATCGATATCTTTTATGGACGGGGCAAAGATTCTATCCTTCTTAATTACATTAAAATGCCTGCCCTCCTCTTCTGTTTTAAACACCTCCCGAGCTGTTTTCCTTGCAATAACCATTTGCCCCAATAAGTTATCAGTTGTAGAGGCGAAAAGAGCTGTCTCCTCATGGATTTTTTTCAGTACAGCTCTATCAAAATATTCCTCTATTTTAGCATTCTTACTGATCCCATCTTTGGAAAGCTCGGCTTTCAACTTCTTGAGGGAGCTAGCTGTGGCACCCGACTTTTCAAGGAAATCTCGACTTGTCTTTCTTGTTTCATAGCTCTTATGAAGGCGAATTTCAAAACCAGCCTTATGGATGGCTAATTCTAAAGACTTTTTCGAAAAATAGTAAAGATGATTGGGTACTTCCAGGAACCTTGTCCCAATTGAATCATCGAGGAACCGTTGCTCTATATGGTAAATGAGTGCGCCACAATTTGGAACGCTCAAAAAAACCACGCCGTTGTTCTTTAGAATACGCCGTACCTCAACCAGGAACCGTATTGGATCGGGCAAATGCTCCAGAAGTTGGTTGAAAATAACGATATCAAATGTTTCTTCAGGGAAGTTGAAGTCGAAAATAGTTCCGCATTCTAGATCCAAACCATATTTCTGCCTGCCATACTCGATAAAATACCTGTTCAGATCGATTCCTTTGCATTCATAGCCGATATCCGCAAATTTTTTGAGAAACAGGCCATCAAAACAGCCGACCTCCAGAACCTTTTCTCCGCCCCTCAATTCGGTGTTTTCAGAAATGGTGGCGAAATACGTTTCATAGGTTTGTTTGTTCTGTTTGTGGTTTGCCTCTATGGCTAGGTTCAGATCGTTATTCCATCTCTTTTTCTTCTCTTGCTCTGAATACCACTGTTTTGAGAATTCCTCGGTGGGAACTGGATGAACAAAGCGCAGCTCACAGTCGCGACAGAAGATCACGTGGAAATCGTATATCTTCTTGATGCGCTCCGTGTGCATGCTTCCACATATACGACAAGGCACACACCTTGAGCCCATATCCAAAGATTCTCTTACTCCTATCCCCTCAATTCGAGACCCTCGATTCATTACTTGCCTATAGAACTGTTCAAGCCGTGCAATTTCCTTTTCGTAGGTGAATACCTGTCTTGAGAAGTCTGTTATCTCAGCGATCTCCTTTAATCGAGACACGTTTTTGGTTATATCCTCTTTATTCTGAAATGTAATTCCCACAGGATTCGTGCTGAAGTATTCGATATAGCTTCTCAGAGGGGATGCCAACACCGGGAGGCCAGCTGCAAGGTATTCGAATAATTTGTTGGCGATGGTTGAATCGAGGAAGCGTTTGTTTCCCTTCTCCAGGTTAAAGGGTATAATGCCAAAATCGAATTGGCTCATCGCCTCGATTATCTGTTTAGGCGACAAGGGGTTGCTGTAATGGATATTTGGAAACTCCGAGAAATACCGAGCGATCTCTGTGTCGTAAAATGTAGGATAAATGTGTATATGGTTTCCCAGCTTGGCGAGTTGGACAAATAAGGAGAAGAAATCCCGATGCCCGTTCCCTCCAATGCCTCCTTCGTAGACAATGTGAACTTTACCATCCCGGGCAGAAAGTTTTGGTAAACTGTTTTTAGGTAAATCGGATTCCGATACGTAATTGTAAAGAACCAGAGAGGGCCCATTAACGCCATACAGCTTCTGTGCCTCTTCCATTTGATACGGCGTCGTGTAGACCCTGCCGGTGGCTCCGCGATTTGCCACACCCTCGAAATAAGACAAATTCAGATCCCCGTTTGCCCGCAATGAGATTAAATCATGTGTGTCGTGGATTACCGGTGCCTCTCCAGCCAGAGCGGCAACAGTCAATATATCTGGCTCGTTATGACAATGAACGATATCGTAATGCCTTGATATGTCCCAAAGCTGGCGAAAATTCGATATATGAATATTCTCGTCATACACATCATCACTCAACCCTTTATACATTTGACTCAAACGCGCCTTGGTATAGGCTAGGGAAATCCTATGGCCTCTGGATCGCAAGGCAGTGGCCATTTTGTAATTGCGAATGCACGGTGCTTCCTGAACAAAAAGGATGTTGAGGGGCTTTTCGCTGATCGCAATCCTTGGAGCAGAACCCTTTTTCTCAAGTGCTCTTAAGGAATCTGCAACAATTTGTTGATCAGGATTCAGTTCAAGGGATTTTTTCAAGGTCACTCGAGCTTTTTCAGTCTCGGCCATCTCCAAATAGATCGTGCCAAGCTGATTAAAGAGATTGGGATCCGTATTCTCGATCTCGATGCACTTTTCTAAATGAATACAAGCCTCTTTCCAGCGCTTGGTGTTCTGGTATAAGTCTGCCAAATTAAGTAGCGCATCGAGGTACTCTTCCTTGGCGGCGATAGCTTTTAAGAATAGGTCTTCAGCTCCTTTAACGTTACCTTTGGCATGCTGGATTACCCCAAGATTATTGAGGGTTTCAGCATTCATTGGATCATTTTCCAACAGATCCAAAAAGCACTTTTCCGCCTCTTCAATTTTTCCTTCAGCAAATAATGCTTCGCCCTGTTTTATGGGGTTTTCCATGAAAAGCAACCTCCGCTCACTTTTTTATTGACAAAACAACCCAAAAGCAATACACTTTTCAAAATTTTGTAATACAAAGGTGCGATATGAAAAAAACGCTTACCCTCAGGTTAGATTCAAGGTTTTACAATCAACTTGAATCGATAGCAGCCAGCAGCCAGGAAAGGTGTTTCAAAAAGTTTTTTGGTCAGGAAAGCGCTGGAAGGCGCCTTTTCTGAATTGCATGAAGAAATCGACTCGACGCTGCTGAAGTCAATGACAATAGCCTTGAGAGAAAACAAGTCCTTGTCCTTTAAAACAAATTGGCAACTTATTGAAAAGGAGTTGTCTGAGTCCATGCCACAGTGGCCTTCTGCTGATGAAGCTATGAAGCATTCCAGAACGAGAAAATAACTAGATGAAGTTGTTTATTGATACCGACATTTTTGTTCGAGACCTGATATACAGAGACGACAAGAACATCAAAGAGAATGATTTGTTTCTAAATTCGGTCAAGGCAAAAAAGATAATTGGATTCACATCTATTTACAATCTGTTGGAATTATGTGGAATATTGTCATTTAATCTTAACTCGGAATCGCTATTGCATCTTTATTGGGGTTTCAAGAAAAGGTATCGGCTAAAACAAATTCTTTTTGGCAAATCTTCTGATGAAAATCCTATCATTGATATCAATATAGTATTTGGACAACTTCTCAAGAAGATGTCCTTTGGAGATGCGCTGATTGCTGCTTGTGTTCAATATCATTCGGATTTGATAGAAGGTTTTGTTTCGTGGAACATGAAACATTTTGAAAACAAATTAAATATGGATGTGTATACTCCGCTGACATTGCTCAGGAAGCTTGACGCTGATTTATTTTAAGCCCTCCCTCTGGAAAAAGCTATAAACCTCGTCGCTAACAACCTCGGCCAACCTGTTTGCCAGAGAATCGATCCTGCTTGGATTCAAATGAGTCCTACTCGCTTGATCCCTATTGTTGAGTTCTTTCTTGATCTCCGCCAGGGGCATTCCTTTTCCTCTCAACTCTTTAATCCCTTTAATGATGGAAACGTGCTCAGAGGTGTAGCGTCTCTGTCCACCCTGGGTTCTTAAAGGAAGCAGAATGCCTTCAAACTCTCTTTCCCAAAAACGCAACGTCGGCTTTGGTATTCTAAGCTCCAGGCTGACCTGCTGGATACTCAATGCTTTTTCCTGTGGATTCATAGGTATAACTTGCGGTTATGCTAAAGGAGCACCTAAGAGGCTAGAGGACCACTACGTTCGAGGACCGCTTCGCTTGAGGCAAAAAAGGCAAAGCCCTTTGCGCCATGCGTTTTACTTTGTGCCCCCATGCTCAAGGCCAGTCGCCCCTCTAACCACTTTCCGGCAGATAGACTCCGTCCCCTTAAATTACATGCCATCTCATTCAATAACACATTTAATTTTCTATTTTTCTTCTCATCCCAACGTTTCAAGCAGTTGACAATTTCAACGCAGCCAACCACTGATAGGGTGAGATTGGAAAGCTCAATAATTCTATCGGAAAAATTTGCTCTAACTTTAACTTTGGCTTTAAATACAGCAACAAGCATGCCACTTTTTCTTATCCTAAATTGGTTAGTTATTTAAAGAGGATACGTTCGGAAGGCAACGGTAATTAGGAAAAAATGTCAATTCCGTGACAATTAAAGTGGAAGTATTTGCCGGTTTGTGTCGCGAAGATTGGAAAGGCTAGCGGAGAAGTGGAAATGATATGTTCGTTCCTCTCTCCAAGGTGTAGGCTCTACTACCCAGAGCCCTTACGAGGCAGCAGGGTGAACAGGGGGGGGGCAGAGGCTTGATCCTGAATGCTGAGATCAAGCTTCAAATGAACTTCCCCGCAGCCCCGCAAGCGGGATCTCCGCTTTGCTCCGACAAGCTGCTGGGTATTCTGGCGAAGGTGAATAAATATATCGCTGGTGTTACTATGTATACCAGAAATGGCCTCATAAAGAGCGATCCACCAACTCGGGATTTGAATTGATCCATTTCAAGATAACAGCCAGAATCCTTTCTACATCCCTCAGTTGGTCATGGCATATATGATATATTTCCTCAGTTGTACCCTCATCACAAAAGTGTACCATTCGCTTTCGGTATCCCGCTAATTCGCGCATGAGCCTTGCATCTGTTGAGTGCAATACGCCTTCTCTTTGAAGTTCTCCGGGAATTTCTTTGTATTCAGTGACAGCCTTGCCGAACGCTTTAGCCAAGATATGCCTGCCCAAATCCATTAAGGCCTCCAGTGACCTCCGCAGGTAAGATTCTGCAGAAGCTGCATTTCTTGGGTCAGACAAAAAAGACTCCTTCGAATCAAGAGGTAACGCTTGAATCCCTCCTATCATTTTCCTGATCCACGCTGCCCTCTCCACAATAATCTTTTCTCTAAGCCCTGAAGGTGTCATAAGCTTGCTCCAGTAAGAATCTGTTTTCTTCTCTGCCGCTCAAAGTAGGCCAAATCACCCGCCTTGCTCAATATATATAGCTCGTATTCTGCGCTCCGGTTAGGATCTGCCGAGTATAGCTCTTCACCCCTTATTACATCCAGAGCAAGAAATGGCGATGCTTCCGAAAGGATCACTAGATCAACCCTACAAACCCCTATCAAGTCTTCCAAATCAACTGTCAATCTGACTCTATCTTTGACATCTAAATGGTACTTTTGGGCCGGAAGCACTCCCAAATCCACATCAACGTTTTTCTCCCTCGCTATTTTCCCTTTCCCGCGCGCGTGATTAGCTAATTCTTTTGCCCTGCTCCCAAATACATAGAGGATGTCAATATGGTAACGATGGCAGATTGATTCTACATTATCTAGGAAATCCGATTTCATGATACGCCCCTACACAGCAAATTAGCTTTTATTTTGATCAAAAAACTTCATTAGCCACTTCTCCTCGAAAAGCTTTCCCGAAAGAAGTTCTCGAAGCAAGGTTTGGCATGAAGCCATTCCTGTAATCCGGGCCAACCGATGTAAATTATCTATAATAAACTTCGGCAGAGAAACTACCGGTAAGAGTGCGCCTATATATTGATAATAGGCTGTGTCATGGTACAAAATCAAGCTTAACTCAATGGATTTTAGACAGCGTTTATCCTATTTTTTTCCCACCCGCGTAAAGGTGCAAGACAGCGACATGGGAAAGCTCCCTAATGGACAGATTTTCCTCAAACCTTAAAGTTAAGTCTGGCTTGGGCAATTGGTATGCCAGTATGGTTGAGATTATTTTGCTCCGTTATTTCAATATGATATAGTTTTAATAGGGGCTGGCACGGAAAAAATCGCCACAAAAAGCATCAATCGGGTTGAAATAATTTTCCTTAAGTTATTTGAGTAGATGCCGAATAAGGTACATCACCTCTCGATTTTTTCGTCGCCCAACAGAGACAGACAGAGGGGTACATTTTTTTCTAAAGTTTTTTCCGTGACCCTCCGATAAATTGTTTGAGGTAGTGTTATGGTAATCTCGACCTATCAAGTTAATAATGTCCTCAGGGTTTACGGAGATCAACTTCGCCAAAACAGGCTCTCAAGTAAAGAAAAAATTGGCGATACTCGCTCACCGGATAAAATTGATATCTCTTCTGAGGCCAAGAGGAAAGCCATTATTGATAAGATAGCCTCCGATATTGTAGACAAAATCACACGATACGGACCCCATGAGAATGTTGAAAAAGACGTATTTAAGCAACTTGAAGATGAGTATGGCGCCCATTTGGCCATATCCAAAAACACTCCCACTGACCTAATCTTCAAGGTAATTGATGGAAATGGTGAAACAATGAACGCACTTTCTATTGAAGATTCTAAATTTTTGCGGTATAAACTAGAAGAAATCACCAGAGACGTGGTAGATAAGAACATGATGTAGCAACCGGAGGAGTTGGTAAATGAAAATTGATGACAAGATTCTCAACTATGAGATCAGCAAGTACCTCCCGAAATCTACCCCAAATGCCACGGAAAAGATCGGGGAAAAACCACTTTCTGAAGAGCAAAAGGTTGAGGGAAGCGAAAGGTCAGATCAGGATACTATTGTTAATCTTTCCCAGGCCTCCAAGGAGGTCCAAAAGATTAGAGAAATCATCTTGTCTGAATCCGATGTTCGGGAAGATAAGGTAGCTGATCTAAAGGAGAGGATTGAATCAGGAAAATATAGCATCGATCACAAGGCTGTGGCTGATAAGCTTGTTAATGAATTGATAGACGAACTGTTCTAGGCCCGCTCAGTCTACTCCTCCTCAGGCCAAACCCCATGATCCTCTGAGCCGATTAATCTTATTCGGCTTTTTTCATCCCATAATTCCCTTACTCGCACGCACTTCAAATCCAAAATACAAGAAACCAGGAATACCCTGCTTCCTCTTCTTGATTTCTGTGTCGGAAATCTGCCCAGGTTTGCTGGCTATAGTATAAACAAGGTGGAATGATGCGAAATATGATGTGTGCCTTCTAAAATGTATTGCCTCTTGCAAGATTTCCTGATACCGCTAAAGCGAAACAATCAGAACTTTCTTTTGACATCTTGTTTGCCCCATGATAAACAACCTATCTCTATCCAGTGCATTTCAGTTGCTGACCAACCAAGTCTAAGAGAAGCTCATTCCGCATAGTATTCGTGCCGGGCCGCGGGCAACTGACAATTGGGCAGTTAAAGGAATTAATGGGACACTGTGTCCAGGTGAATCCGAGCGTGAGATAGAAATTGTTTCCCGCTAATTGTTTTGTTATGTTCCTGAAAAAATTTAGCAACTGCAGACCGAATTTGTTCTCAGCTAACTCTTTGATCACACGTTTCAAACTGAAAAAGCTTTAGGAGGAAAGAAATGAACGACTTGCATCGTGCGCTTGCATCTGTGTTTCCCGGGGACAGAATAGCTGATGATGAGGTGGTTCTGGCCGGCTACGCAGCAGACTCAGCCATAGCACCGGGATCAGCAACCTTCCCGAGTTATGCGGTCTTGCCTAAAACGACCGAGGAAATCACACATCTCCTTCAAATTGCTGACCGCTTCAGGGTTCCGGTGACACCCATGGCGCGGGGTTCAAACATAGCAGGGATGACGGTTCCGGTGCAGGGCGGAATTATGGCTGACCTGAGGCTCATGAATAGGATCGTTGAGATCAACGAAGATGCAGCATATGCTGTTATCGAGCCGGGGGTTACCTTCCATGATCTTTATAGACAGCTCAAGAAAGCAGGATTTTTCTGCCACCTACCAACGGCTGCAGGGGGCAGCAGCCCTCTGGCCAATTACCTCATGCGTCCTTCAGGCAACTTCTCGGCTAAATGGGACCCAGACCCTATACTCTCGCTCGAGGTTGTCACGCCGCAAGCGGGCATCATCAAAACCGGTTCCGCCACCTTCGAGACCGCGGGCTGGCGTGCACGATACCACTGTTTTCCTGATTTGACCGGTCTGTTCACCAACTCTTACGGAACCCTGGGGATTGCAACAAAGGGAGCGGTGAAGATTTTCGATCGGGGAGAAGAGGAGCGCCTCGTGCTAACTACCTTTGACAGTTTTCCCCCGGCCCTCGATTACATGAAACGCATAATACGGAGAAATCTGGCAGACAGCGTGACATTCTGGACGTGGGGATGGAGCATGTTTCATGAAATGATGCTGTCTAAATCAGAAAAAATGCCCGAAGAGATGCTCAAACCGGATCAAAAAACCCCGCCTCCCGGTGTGCCTTTCGGCATAGCATCAGCACGTCTCAGCGGTTACAAGGAGGTGGTGAATGCACAGGAAATGGTATGTATCAAAGTAGCCCGTGAATTGGGAGGAAATCACCTGGATAATCGAGAAGCTCATGAAAGGTATCCCGGCTGCTACAACTATCTGCACTCTTACTTTGTTGAAGGCATGCACCCAAAACCTGGTGAGGAGTCCCAGATAAGGGCCGGCCTTCATCTGCCGGGCTGCCTGCTTACGGCTGAGCCCTCAAAGCTGATTGAGATAGAGAAGTTTATGTGGGATTTGGCACAGCGGGAATTCAAACCCCCCTATTTCTTTCGGGCTCTCCCTTACTCGCACGGGAGGGAGTTTTTCTTCGCCTTTGTGGTTTATGTGACCGGTTCTTTGATCGAAGAGAGAGAATACTTGCAGCGCCTGAAGGGAATATACGGCACACTGTACCGGGATTTATTGCGAAATTACGGGGGAGTTATGTTTAGGTACCGTAAAGACCCCACGTTCTTCGGAATGACCGGCACCTATGGTGAGCTGCTGCGAAGGGTTAAGAAACTTGTAGATCCGAACAACATCATGAACCCCGGTATGCTACTCTTTTAGGAGGTAACTGCAATGGGAAATCAGTTCAACATTGATGAAGATCTGTACACGGCAATGCACAAGTGTACGCGCTGCGGCCAGTGTTCTTACAGCGGAGAGGATGCCGAATTCGTCTCACTCTGCCCCATGCACATAAAAGGCAAATTCTTCACTTACAGTGCGGGGGGAGTTATGCAAATGGCCCGAGCCCTATACGAAGGAAAAATAAGGTTTTCGGAATCTGTCAGGAATTTATTGTACCTTTGTACCACCTGTGGGGCATGTGAAGTGAACTGCGGCGTTATCGAGAGCCAGGTAGACCTCTTCACCCTGCTAAAGAAAGAGTTGCTACAAAATGGAATTACACTCCAAGAGCCTCATCAAATGGTGGTTGAAAACATCCTCAGCAAAAAAACCCCTTATGCCGGGAGGTTACCGGCAAGAGATGAGTGGTTGGCCAAAGAAAAAAGGGGAAAAATAGCCTCTCAGGCCGAGATTTTTTACTTTGTTGGTTGTGTTTCATCCTACCGCGAAACCGAGATAGCCGGTGCCTTTGTGAGCATACTCGATAAACTGGGCATTCCGTTCTCTGCCAGTGGTGAGGAGTGGTGCTGCGGCGCACCCCTCTATTTTTGCGGACACAAAGACAAGGTCCACGACCTCGTAACACATAATGTCGAGCTCATAGAAAAAAGTGGGGCATCAACAGTGGTCCTTACCTGTCCAACCTGCAGCATGATATTCAAAAAATACTATCCGCAATGGATGAAGAGAGAACTCCCATTCGAAGTGCTTCATGCAACTGAATTCCTGGAAAGACTTCAACAGAAAGGCACATTGAAACTGGATACCTTGCATGTAGAAAAAACAGTGACCTACCACGATCCCTGCCATCTGGGAAGGGGACAGGATATATACGAGGCTCCTCGTGAAATACTGAACAGGATCAAGGGAATAGAATTCAAGGATCTTGCTCGTTCTAGGGAAAACAGCTTTTGTTGCGGAGGCGGTGGGCTTGTGCCGATCGGATTTCCGGATTTTTCACTGGACTTGGCCCGGGAAAGGGCCTTAGAGATGAAGAGCATGGGCGCTGAATTGTTGCTTTCGGCCTGCCCTGCGTGCAAGGAAAATCTGAAAATAGCTGCCCAGAAATTGAAACTGAGAACCAAGGTAGTTGACATTGCTGAACTCGTCAACAATGCACTGAAATGAGCCTTACAGGCTGCAAAAAGGAGGCGACGCCACAAGGCCTTTGGGGAAACACACAGAGTCTTTATCGAATTCCCAACGCAGTAAGTTGTTATGACGGAGGACTCTAATGCAGGATCAGGAAATAACTTTTTCTCAGCAGAGAACTAGCCCATGCTTGTAGGAAGAAAAAGGGCTATTTGTGGCAATACCAGGATAATGATGATACAGACCAGCATGGCAACCCAAAAGGGCAGAATACCTCGGAAAATGGTATACATGGGAACGTCTTTGGCCACCCCGCTGATGATGAAGACATTAACCCCCACGGGCGGTGTAATGAGGCTCATTTCCATAACCAGGGTGATGATAATGCCGAACCAGATCGGATCAAACCCCATATCCATTACCATGGGATAGACAATGGGTATGGTCAGGACCATTATTGCCAGACCTTCCATAAAGCAACCCAAGATAATGAATCCGAAGATAAGCATCGCCATGACAACATATCTATTCAGACCGAGTTCTCCAATCCAGGTTGAGAGCTGATCAGGAATCTGGCTCACTGTCAAAAAATATCCGAAGATATTGGCCCCGATCAGAATAACAAAAACCATGGCTGTTGTCTTTGCCGTTTCAGTTAGCGATCCTCTCAGGTTACCCCAGGTTAACCTTCTTTTTATGATAGTTATGGAAAATGCGCCAAAGGCTCCTACCCCTGCTGCCTCAGTAGGTGTGAACCATCCTGTATAGAGGCCACCTATCACTAATAGGAAGAGCGCTAAAAGGCTCCAAGTACCTTTCAGTGAATAGATCTTCTCCTTCATGGTGAATCGTGGTCCAGGGGGGCCCAGGCTCGGCTTATATTTCGTCAGCGCATATATCGTTGCAATGAACAGACCGCTCAAAAGCAGCCCAGGCAGGATCCCTGCAATAAACAACGTCGCGATAGGTTGTTCGGTCAAAATACCATAGATTATCAACACCGTACTCGGCGGGATAAGAATCCCCAAGGTCCCTCCGGCTGCAATGCACCCGGTGGCCAGCGAATCGTCGTATTTGAACCGTTTCATCTCTGGAAGCGCCACCATGCCCATGGTTGCTGCCGTGGCCAGGGAAGACCCTGATATTGCAGCAAACCCGGCACAGGCCCCGGTAGTGGCCATACTGAGCCCACCAGGTAAAAAACCGAGCCACCGGTAAACGGTCTCATAAATCTCCATCCCCATTCTGGAATGATTGGCAAACTGCCCCATGAGAATAAAGAGTGGAATAACCGTTAGGCTATAAGCAGTTCCTGTCTTAAAGGCCTCCATCCCCAGTATCGAAAAGCTCGCTTCAAGGGAACAGAGCACGGTAAATCCGAGAAACCCTACCAACGCCATGGAGAAACCAATCTGCATCCGAAGGGCCAGAAGTAAAAACAAAAAGAAAATTCCAATTATCCCGACAGTTACCGGACTCATGATTCACCCGTTCTCATGTAGGCCATGAAGGATTTTATCAATAGTGAAAGCGCCAAAAGGGCGCAACCCAGCGCAACTACATAAATAAATGGATATACAGGGAGCCACAGGTCCTGCGAAACCTCGCCTGAGGCCCTCATCTTTGCCGCATACACCAGAGTGGACCAGGTAAATAATCCAAACAGGAGAAAACAGACAAATTGAGTAATCATATCAGTCATGGCCTGGGTGCGTTCACCGAATCGGCTCATTATCAGATCCACTTTAACATGGCCATCCAAGATTTCCGTCTGTGTCACGGCAAAGAAAAGCAAAATCACCATCATGAACTCGGTAACCTCAACAGTGCCCAATATCGATTGGCTGAATACCTTTCTCAAAAAGACGTCAGCTATAGTAAGAAGCATCATAAAAAACAGCACTCCAGAGGCAATGCGATTCATCGCTTTGGATATCCGGTAAACCCACGCTTGGAAGCTGTTGCCTAATTGCTCTCTTTTCATGAAACCAAAAGACCTTCTTTTTTCCGGGCCGACCTCTATACTGCAAGGCCGACCCGGGTGCTCATCACTTTTTCATACACTTCTATCTATGCAATTTAGCTGACTGTTTGACTGCCTCCAAGATCTGCTTAGCAGGGAGTCCTTTTTTGGACATTTCAGCCACCCAATCGGCCTGCATTCCATGCACTACCCCCATAAACCTTTTTTTCTCAGACATGGGTACCTTGTAGATCGCGATCTTCCCCGACACTTTATTTTGATTCAACATGTTTTGATCGTGATTGTCATAGACCTGTGCTGCGTGCAGGCCCCACTGCATGCCTGATGCCTCATCAATTGCCTTCTTAGCAGGGTCTGGAAGTGAGTCCCATTTCTTCTTGTTCATCACCACAGCCATGGGCGAAAGATACATATCCAGCTGGGAGATGTACTTTACCAAATCCCACAACCGAAAATCTATGACAGCGCTGTAAGGTGTTAGCATCCCGTCGATAACCTTCTTCTGAAGTGACATAGTGAGCTTTGAAATAGGCATCCCCACCGGGTTCGCACCGCAAAGCTTAAGAGCCTTGCTCATATAAGCCGAAGGTGCGCGCATCTTCATCCCCTTGAGATCCTCCACCCTGTAAATGGGCTTGGTAACAGAATGGAGTTGGCCGGTTCCACAGGAATAGAACCACAACACCTTATAGTCTTTGTAGTCGCCTGCCAGGTAGTCATAGGCGAGTGCATAGATCACCCTGGTTGCATGTGATGCGCTGTCAAATATAAAGGGCAGATCAAAAGCTGAAGTCCGCGGAAAACGACCGGTCGTATACGACGGGATAATAAAGGCTATGTCCGTAATACCGGTTTTTACCGCGTCTGGAAGTTGCTTAGGCCTACCTAATGCCCCTCCCGGGTAAATCTTGATCTTGACCTGACCCCCGGTCAGCTCCGCTACCTTCTTGCAAAACGGCGAAAAAGATTTTTGATGCTGGATGTGCATAGGTGACATAAAGTGGGCAAATTTCAGCTCAATAGTCTTTGCCTGAACCGCTTGCGCACCAGCAAAAACAAAAAGCCCAAACAAGCATGCCATTCCAATCCCTAATAAGATTGCCTTTTTCATCCTCAAACCTCCTCTCCCTGGGGTATTTGACCCCATTGTTTAATTAACTGATACACCATGAGACTACCCAAACACCCATCTGTTGCCTGAATCACCCAACCATTTTTACCACCCCCTCATTGTTTAATGTTCCCACACCGGTTTTCCTGGTTTGAATCGAGCCCATTTCGGGATAGCCTTGACCTTCGGTCTTTTTCCATAAAAGATATCATCCATGATCGAAAAGATGCGCCGTGCAGATTTATTTCTTGTAATAAGCTCCAGTATTATCCTGTGGGGAAACGTCCTCGCGTGACTCCATGGGCACACCCTCATGCAAACATTACAGTCGGTTCCAATCTTTCCCCAGTATTCAAAACAGGTTTCATCATTCAACTTCCACCGGCGCAACCCGTTGACCACAGTCTGATTTTTTTCAACAGGTATAGAGTTAGAGGGGCAGCACACAGCACATTTCTTGCAGATCCTGCAAAAATCCTGCACCCCTATGTCCACTGGTTTGTCAGGTATTAGCGGAAGGTCAGTTGTCACCACTCCCAGCCTCACCCTCGGGCCCAATTCCTTGGTGACTAAATAGCCAAGCCGGCCCAGTTCTCCCAGGCCTGCATCTACCGCCAGCGGCACCATGAGGGCCTCATAGTGACGAAAGTGACTTGCCGCGGCAGAGTGTCCGAGATTCGCAATGAAGCTCGCCAGCTGGGTTGCGATGTAGGCCCCCTTTGCGTAGTTACCCATGCTTTCGATCGCGGTGGGTGTATGTGGACCGGTCCCCACCATATCAAAGGACATCTCCATGGCGAAGACAACTGCATACTTATGCTCCACCTTTATTTCTCTACCCCAATCCTCCCAATTTTCATAAAAGATCTCTCCCCTATGGGAATAAACCCACAGAGGGTTGAGCTCGGTTATCCCAACGAGATCGGCTCCACGGTTTTGGACATAGCCCTTTATCCTTTCCGTGGCCTCTTCAGGGGTGAGATTAACCCTCTTTCCCTTCATCAGGAAATGGGGTTCTGGCTTCACCTTTTCTGGTGTGCCGAGGTACATCGGAATCGCTCCCGATGCCAGTGTTGCAGCCACATTGGGCCCCTCATGAGGACTGTCTATGGTCCCGAAATGCCCCAGAGGACCCCCTGCTTCCCTTCTTCTGGCATCGTATTCCTCATATTCGGGGTGTTCCCGGTAAAATGCTGCAAACTGTTCTGAACCAGGCCGAAGGGATCGATTCCTTGCAAAAACGTGAGTTCTCTCATCCTGTCTCTTCACCTCTCCAGCGATCAATCCCCTTGTCCCTTGCAGGGCCTGTAAATTCGGCGCACTCCTTCGCAACAGCACAATAGCAGCTGAAACCGCCAAGACATACCCTGATATGAGTATAGCAAGCCCAAGGCCAGTTCGAAAGAAACCAATCCACATGAGCAAAAGGTAGACGATCAGAAAGGCACTCATGCCCAGAAACTGCAACCCGGCAAAAACGCTCGCCCGCCTCTCTTTTTCCCAGATGCATGAAACAAAAAAACCCAAACCTACCACTGCCTGGACCAAAAGGCCTGCTGCCCCTATGACAAGCATTATAGTAATTACTACTTCCACTTGTACACACCTCACCAGTATTTTGAACGCATATATCCTACTACCCTATTTGCCAACAGAAATAAAAGGCATTTTTGCCCAAGACTGGGCACATAGTCCTCTTTTCAAGATACCAATAGTTTTAGCATCCCGAATCTATACGGGGTGGCAAATCCCGTCTACTTACTCCGAAACTCCTCTATCTTTTCTTTTGTATCCAGGATATCCTCTCTGATGAGCCGCTTGGCCTCTTCCGGTTTTCTCTGTGCAATGACCCGGAAGATCCCTTCATGGACCTGAAAAAAGTGTCTTTCCAGAGAGAGATCCAAGAAATCGAGGGTAGTTTTGGCCAGGAGTTCAATCACCGACTCCAATAGAAGCGATAACACAGGATTCCCAGAGGCCTTTGCCAACAGGAGGTGAAACTTGAGATTATTTCTCTTGAGAAGGATCGGGTTCTCTTGGTGACTAGACGAATCGGTGATTAAGTTCTCCAGCTTCTCGATATCCTTATCTTTTGCATGGAGCGCTGCTTCCATGGCGATATGTGGTTCGATAAGCAAGCGGACGTCAAAGAGATGGCCTATGGTAATCTCACCCGAGGTAATCAGGTTGTTTAAGGAATTTGTTATAGGTTTATGATAGACATCGGAGACAAAAATTCCCCCTGTCGGTCCTTTCTTGATGTTAACGAGGCCGGAGACCTCCAGGATTCGGAGCGCCTCTCTGATCACGGAGCGGCTCACCTGAAACTCCAGTGCAAGGCCCTTTTCTGAGGGAAGGTTTGTGCCAGTTTCAAGGTGACCCCGCAGGATCTTGTGCTGCATCAACTCAGCGATCTGCTCAGAGTAACGTTTCTTTTCCAGCGGTTTAAATACCGCCTCGTTCGTTAGCGTTTCCATTTTACTATTAAAGGCCATTTTCTTTCTCGATTTAGTTTGCGAAGTATCTCATCTGGTGGGAATTGGTCTGACCTATTAAAAATACTACGTATTAAAAAAAGGCTCCCTTGTCAAGGTTTTTCGGAGTTTCCCTCTGCAGGCCCGGCTTTCTTTCAGTATCTCTGCTATTAGCATCTGAAAACCTTGCGCGGAGCGGCCAACCAGATAAAGAGACTGGATAGTATGAAGGCAATCATCGCAAGGGCAAAGGCCCATTGATAGCTCTGAGTGATGTCAAAAAGATATCCTGCCACCCAGGCTCCAAAGGCGCCTCCGATACCAATGCACCCCTCTACAATCCCATAGATAAGACCAAACATCCTCCCTTTGAAAAGGTCTGCTGCCACAGACATAAACATAGGTGCCGTTACCCCCCATCCTATCCCGAAAAAGATAAAAAAGAAATAAACGAGGGGCTCCGCTCGCAACCCGTCCAAGAGCAGAAGGGACGCTACGCCGATGCAGATACAGATCATCCCCATTGTGTATGTCTTCTCTCTCCCGATTCGATCAGACAGCCAACCCCAAAAGATACGAAAAAACGAGGAGATAACACCTGCCAGGGCAAAGATGAAAGCGGCCGTCATCTTGTCGATCCCTAAGTCAACCAGAAATCTAACGTGGTGAACAAGAACAACGTATATGCCGATAACCGCCAGAAATGGGAATGTAACTAAGGCCCAAAAATTTTTGGTTCCCACAGCCTTCTTAAGGCTCCAGTCAGTTGCTGCCCAGCTCGACTCTATCTCCTCTCCCTCTCTTCTACCGGGCTCTGCCGTTTCCTTAAGCCCATCGGGCATCAGGCCGAGCTCTTCAGGTTTGTGTATAAGAAAAATGACATTCAGGGGGAATAGAATAATTAGAACCAGCCATCCCAAAGCCACAAAAGTGAATCGCCATCCGCACAAAGCGATGAGGTGCTGGGATAAGGGGACCAAA
>JAFDDT010000050.1 GCA_019310725.1 Deltaproteobacteria bacterium
CGATTCGAGTTGCGCAACCGCAACCGTTTTACGTAACCTACTCGTAATTTTGCATTGAGCGTCTTTAAAACTTGACACATTTGTTAAGAAGTTGCCTTATGAAGACATCTAGAGTATCGTTCAAAAGTGTTGGCATTAACCATAATGAGTAGTCGTTCACGTTATTAAGGAGGTCATGGCTGTTTTCGCAAATCGCAAATCGGCAATCGCAAATTCCCTAATTCCTCAATTCGCAATCCCTAAATTTCTTAATCCAATTTCAGTAACTCCAACATCTTCCCCTTATCGGTTGTTGGAAGCTTGCAGTTGTAATTGAGACAAACATAGGCAGTGGCTTTGTTATCAATGCTGGTTTGATATTTCGTAAACTTCGCAAGACGTTCAATACCGGGCGCTTCTTGGTCAGTGGGGCGGAGAAGTACTACCTTGTTGGGTATAAAGTGTGTGTGGAGGGCCTGTACCATCTCTTTGGTATCCTTTGCCTTCGGGTTACCGACAATTACCACCTCGTAGGAAGGTCCTATGCCAAAGTCGACCGCTGCCATGAGCTGGGTGTGAACAGATGGGGATTCACTGATGCTTTCAGAAAAAACCCTTCCAATTGTTGCTGCCTTCTCCTCCAAATCCGATTGGGCAGTAAGCCGTCCAAGCCGCAGCAGATTTAACATGGCCACCGAATTTCCAGATGGAATGGCGCCATCGTAGACCTCCTTGTGGCGAACCAGGAGTTTTTCGCTGTCGTTTGCTGTGAAGTAAAATCCGCCACCATCTTCATCCCAAAAATGTTTTATTGAATCCTTGTTCAAGTCGAGAGCAGTTTCAAGGTAGCCCACCCTAAAAGTAGCCTCGTAAAGCTCCAGCAGTCCCCAAATCAGGAAGGCATAATCATCTATATGAGCTGGTATGCCAGCCTGGCCATCCCGGTAGCGATGAAGGAGTCTCCCACGAGGGGTGCGCATCGTTTTGAGGATGAAATCTGCAGCACGCTCGGCAGCTTCAGCATACTCAGATTCCTCAAAAACCTGTGCCCCTTTTGCAAGTGCGGCGATCATAAGGCCACTCCAATCGGTCAAGATCTTATCGTCCTTATGTGGATGGACTCGTTTCTCGCGGTAATCAAATAGCTTTCGGCGTATTGCCTTCAGTCGCTTCTGAAGGGCCTCCTCAGACACCTTCAGATCAGATGCAAGTTCTTTGACTGATTTTCTCAGATGTAAGATATTGCTCCCTGTCCCCTCTTTGGTTGCCTCTTCCATGAAATTGCCGTCTTTTCTGATGTTGAATACCTTGACAATCAGAGTTGCTTCTTCCGGAGCAAGCACTTGTTGCGCTTCTTCAAAGGTCCACACATAATACTTTCCTTCAACGCCTTCGCTGTCAGCGTCCTCGGCCGAGTAGAATCCTCCCTCTGGTTGCATCATATCCCGCAAAACATAGGTGAAAATCTCCCGTGCAGTTTCTTCGTATTTCTTTTTTCCAGTTGCTTGATAGGCCTCAGTGTAGGCCATGGCCAATAGAGCCTGATCGTAGAGCATTTTTTCAAAATGTGGCACAAGCCATCGAGAATCAGTAGAGTATCGGTGAAACCCGAACCCGACATGGTCGTAGATGCCACCTCGGCGCATCTCCTGAAGCGTTTTTTCAACCATCCCCAAAACCCCTTTGTCACCGCTGCGCCTCCAGTAGCGCAACAGGAAAAGCAGGTTGTGGGGAGTAGGAAACCTGGGAGCGCTCCCAAAACCACCGTACTGCTCGTCAAACCGCATGGAAAGCTGCTCATAGGCAAGGTTCAGGGTAGATTCATCCAGGACCTCACCTGCTGTGCCCGGCGACATCTCCCGTGAGGCCGCAGAAATAGATTCGGTAATTTGGTTGGCTGAGTTCAACATATCAGAGCGGCGTGTCGTCCACATCTCCTTAACGCGGGGAATCAGGTCTACCATCCCGATGCGTCCGAATCTTGTCTCCTTGGGGATGTAGGTGGCAGCATAGAACGGTTTCTTGTCTGGTGTCATGAGGATGGTAAGGGGCCATCCTCCACTGCCGGTCAGCATCTGACATACCATCATATAGACGCTGTCTATGTCAGGTCGCTCCTCCCGGTCTACCTTAATGGATACAAATACATCATTCATTAATTTTGCAACTTCAGGGTCCTCAAATGACTCATTCTCCATTACATGGCACCAGTGGCAGGTCGAATAGCCAATGGAGAGAAAAATAGGCCTATCTTTCTTTTGCGCCAGTCGGAATGCCTCTGGCCCCCATGGATACCATTTTACTGGATTATGCGCATGCTGGAGCAGATAGGGGCTTTTCTCAGATATCAATTTGTTATGGTGCTTTTTCTCCGGCATTGACTCAGGTTTCTGGGATATTTTCGGGTCACTTTCCCGCTTTTTCATAAGCACCCTCGCTTCTTCTGGTTTTCTTAGTTCCTGTGCAAGCGTTATGCCAGTCGCCAGCCATACATTTAAGCACACTGCTCCAGCGGTCAAGATCAGCAAAAACGCATTCAAGTATCTTCTTTCGTAGGCGTTCACAGGTTCAGGGTTCACCCTTCCCTCCGGGGCGTAGGCCCTTATGGGCCGAAGGCAGGGCTACCTTTCTTTCGTTGACCTTGCTCGTAAGCCAGCAAGTACTTGACCTGCCCGCCATCGCGAGCTCAGGCGAGACAGGCGGGGAAGAAGAAAATGTGCCCCTCATAAAAAGGATATTAAAAGAATAGTTTTCTAATCTTAGTGTCTTTGTGTCAGAATAGCAGCGTTAAGACTAAAATAAAATGAAGACAGGTTGTAGGTCAAGAATTAATGTTTATCTTGCCTGTGTGGAGGATTTATGTTTACCGGAAACTCTTTTTTCAGACATTTCAGGCAAAGGCTGCTGCTCCTTGTTATAGCTTTAGGAGTGTGCTCTTTCTGGTATCACCCTGTGTCTGAAGGTGCAGAGACAGGCGAGGCGAATCTATCTGAAACAGGGCCACCTGTTTTTGAAAGCCAGTGGATAGATAGAGTACTCCCCTCAAAAGGGAATGACTTGTTCGTTGTGCTGAAGAATGGGATGACCGTTTTGATCAGGGAGTCTTATGCTTCAAATGTAGTTGCATGTCAGGTATTGGTCAAGACCGGATCAATCTATGAAGGATCAAGGATGGAAGGGGGGATCTCGCATTATCTGGAACACGTTGTGTCTGGAGGCACCACTTCCACGCTTACCGAATCAGAAATCAAGAAGAGGGTACAGGCCATAGGTGGGGCAACCAACGCCTATACCAGTTACGAGCGCACATTGTACTTTATCAATACCACCCGGATACACTTCACAGAGGCTATAACGCTTCTTTTGTCATATGTGACTGACTGCCAATTTAACGAAACCGAGTACCAGAGAGAAAAACCTGTTATCATCCAGGAGTTTCAGATGGAGGAAAACAGCCCCTCCAGGCAACTCTGGTCTCTGTTTATGAAAACCGCATACCGCAACCACCCGGTGCGATATCCAATTATTGGTGAGAGAGCTATATTTCTCAAGATGGACAAAGAGGATCTTCGCTCTCACTATCTTCGCTGGTACACACCTGAAAATATGGTGGTGACCGTGGCAGGAAACGTAAAAAAGGAGACAGCACTTAAGACGATTATCGATTTCGCCGGCCCGCTTGAGAGAGCTGTGAATCCTCCCTATGTTCTCCCAAGAGAACCCCCGCAACTAAGCCCGCGAAGCGTTGAAAAGAGCCTTCCTATGGCACGGCTTGCCCAGACCCAAATAGGTTTTCGTACTGTTAGGCTAACCGATCCGGATCTTTACCCCCTGGATGTGCTTGCTGTTATCCTGGGGAACGGCCGAACCTCGCGGCTCTATAAGAAGGTGCGGGATCAAAAAGGTCTCGTGCTTTCTATCAGCGCGGGGAGCTGGACGCCCACCTTTGTAGACGGTCAGTTTATTATTAGCATGGACCTCTCTTATGAGAATTTGTCAAAGGCTTTGGACGCTGTTTGGGAGGAACTGCGGGATGTGCAAACAAACCTGGTGTCTGCACAAGCTCTGGAAAGAGCCAAGAATAAGGTAGTGGCCGATTATATCTTCTCTCAGGAGTCTATCCAAAGCCAGGCTCGGCAGGTTTCTGCGGATTGGGTGGCTACCGGGGATCCTTACTTTAGCGAGGCCTATGTATCCAAGATCAAGGAGGTGACGGTCGAAGAGGTAAGACGAGTGGCTCAAAAGTACTTCAAAAAGGAAAAGATGACCCTTGCAGTGGTCAAACCGCCACAGGCGGTGTCCAGAACTCCAGAGGCACTCGCTTCGCCTTCTGCCAGCGGGACACAGATTGAAAGGATCATACTCCCGAATCAGATGACCCTGCTTTTGAAAAGAAATCCTGCGGCCCCTATTGTGACCCTAAAATTCTTTGTAAAGGGAGGACTTCGGTTTGAACCTCCTGACAAACCTGGCCTTTCGCAGTTTATGGCAGCCCTTTTGACCAAAGGTACCAAAAACCGATCCAAGATTGAGATTGCGCAGACCCTTGAAGATGTGGGTGGATCTATCAGTTCGAGCTCAGGGTACAACCTTGTCAGTATCTCGGCTTCCACATTGCAAGAGCACTTTGATACCGCCCTGGATTTACTCGCCGACGTGGTGCTCAACCCAACCTTTCCGGCAGAGGAAATAGAAAAACAGAGGAAAGAAACCCTTTTGGCCATTCCAAGACTTGATGAACAATGGACAAACGAGATTACCAGGCTCTTTAAGACACATTACTACCGCAGACACCCTTACAAGAATGATGTTCTCGGCACCCTTGCGTCAGTTGAGAGCCTTTCTGAACAAGACATAAGACGCTTCTACGAATCAATCATGCTGCCAAACAATGCCGTTTTGGCTATATTCGGTGACATAGACCCAAAGACAGTGGTTCCAAAGGTTGAAAAGGTCTTTAGCTATTTTAAACCCGATACTTTGCAGAAGCCTCTCATTGAGATCGAAACCCACAATATTTTCGAGGACAAGTACTTTGAGAAATCCAACGATAAGACCTCTGCTGCCATTCTGGTAGGATATAATGGATTGACCCTTAGCGACAAAGACGCCCCTGTTGTTGATGTTATTGATGCCATTATCTCTGGCATAGGATACCCGAGCGGGTGGCTCCATGATGCGCTCAGAGGAGGAAACGTAAGTCTTGTCTACTATGTCCATGCCTATCCCGCTTTCGGGATAGACGGAGGGTACTTCGGGGTAATTACCCAGACCACCGTAGAAAACTATGATGAGGTGCTCAGGATTATCCTGGATAAAATGGCCCTCATTCAAAAAAAGAAAGTGGATGATGAAACCCTCAGAAGGGCCAAGGACATGTGCATAACTATGCACGAACTGGGCCTCGAAACAATTTCATCGCAGGCATCAAGCGCTGGGATAAATGAGATACTTGGACGTGGAAGCGACTACGATACGAGGTATCCTGCCCTCATTCAAAAAGTAACGAACTCAGACGCACGGAGGGTGGCACAAAAGCTATTCTCTCATCATCTTATTGTGGCAACAAAGCCCTCTTGCAAGGATTAGAGATGTGCTTAAGGCAAAGCCTTGCAAATAGAGAAAGGAGCCACTCCCATGAAACCTCCCAGCAAATCTAAAACCCTTATCGACCTTGAAAAATTAAACACGCTCGGTTCAGAGGCGTGTCCTGCCTGCGGGAGGAAATTTGAGTTCGGAGAGGCGGTGGTGTCTGCCTGTGGAAATTGGGAAGGCCAAAAGTATATTCATGAGGACGAGGCCACCTTTGACAAGGGCACTAACTCTTACCACGACCGAAGGCATTATGAGGCAATGAAAAAGAGCTCTGGTTGATTTATCAGAAACGCCTGGAACTCAAGACTTTATGGACTGCTGTACTCACAACCCTGCAGCTTTCTCTGCTAAACCCTTCACTTCTTCCATATAGGCCTTCATCCCCCTCGGAAAAATGTCGTTGTGGTTGGCACCGGGAATAATCAGAAGCCTCTTGTCCGGAGCCGGACAGGCATCATAAAGGGCCTTACCCTCTGGGAGGGGAATGATATGATCTTTCTCTGCGTGGATCACGAGTGTAGGTTTTTTAAATCTGCTGATCTTGTCTCGGTTGCGAAATCCATCCTCTTCTTCCAATCCCAGCGCATCCATGTCCACACCCAGAAGCTTCAGAAGAGGCTTGGAATACGCAAACCCACTTTCAACAATGAGTCCATCCACCTGATCCTGGTAGTGGGCTGAGAGCTCAAGAACAGAGGCACTGCCCAAGGATCTGCCCATCAAAATAAAGGGGTCCGTGTGACCCTTCTGTTTGAGCCATGTGTGAACATAGTCAAAGATCACATGAGCGTCTCTCATCATGGCAGTGATAGTCGGCGTTCCACCTGAGCGTCCATAACCCCGGTAGTCAACCGGCACAAAGTTTATGCCCATCCTCACATACAATGGCCCTATATCATCATAGTCAGCCACAATCTCACCATTTCCGTGGAAGAAGAGTATGGTTGGGGCATCCTTACCTGCCAGGTAAAACCGGGCACCTACCACTACATCCTTTTCTACCGGTATGGGCATGTCCTCAAAAAAGGATCGAGGCCGGGGAGGTTCCCATTCTGGCCTGGGATGAAACAGAAACATAAGGATCTCTGGCCTATCAAAGGCAGAATAATCGATTCTTGAGATATTTGTCACGGGCACTGGAATTTAGGAATTCAGGAATTTAGAAACTCTTAAAGCATTCATAATTCACAACGCCCTTGCCCCGTGAAATGCACTTTCATTTTTTATTTCACTGGGGTCAATTCCTCAATTCGCAATCCCTCAATCAGATTATGTAGAATAACCCCTTCAAAACCAATATAGTCCAGGGGATGGTCCTGTACCAGCAAGGCCAGCCGCTTTTCAGATGGATTCATGGATGGACCTTTGGGGATAACCCAAGACCTCAGAACTCCTTCCAGCTCCAGGCGGAAATCGTAGTGGAGATGAGAGGAATTGTGTTTATGGACAACAAATCGGAAGGTCATATCACTTTTTTGCATTCGATAGAGCTTAAGAAAGGGATTTTCGATTGAAAATGGATCTTGAAAATGTCAAATGCCAAAGCTCAAAGTTCAAATGAATGTCAAAATCCAAAGTCAAAATGCGAAGGCTTTGACATTGAAGCATTTGGGCTTGATTTGGCATTTTGGTTTTGTCATTTGAGATTTCCTTGACTGATGATCCTGCAAGACTTCCCATTATATGCAGACCATATAATCGAATAAGATGAGCCTAAAAGGTACATGGGGCTGGACTTTGGAAAGGCTATTGTATCTCAGTTTCTACTCATCAGATGGCTCACCATTTTTTCCAGACCATCCAGGGAGATCTCAAACATTGGAAAGATCTCCCTCACGACATTGATGGTCCTTGTGTATGGCCATTCCACTGCTGACTTGGGATTAAGCCAGGCAGAGTGCCGAAACGTGCCGGCAAGTAACCGCAATCTCTCCACACTCGGCTTGCCGCTCCGCTCCTCTATATGAATTGATCCATCAGTGGCCATTATCTCATACGGCGCCATGCTTGCATCGCCCACAATAATGAACCTTGTTTCCGGATCCATACGGACAAATTCATCTACTCGAAACGGTTTTGAGCGCCGTGGAGGATCTTCCCAGACGTAATCATATATGGTATTATGAAAAAAATAGGTTTTTAGATCTTTAAATTGGCTCCTGGAATAATCAAAGAGGCTCTGAACAACATCAATATAGGGATCCATCGACCAACCCCCATTGTCTATAGCCAGGATAACCTTGAGCCTGTCTTTTAAACGCCGGTCAAAGACAATCTCGATCTCCCCCGCGTTTTTCATGGTCTGATAAATAGTCTCGTCTATATTGACCTGATCCTTGGGCCCCGCTGGCACCATATTCCTGAGTCTTTTGAGAGCCTCTCCCATATGCTGCCGGGTAAGAAGCCCTTCTTGGGAATAATCTCGGTACCTCCTGTCCATTGCCACCTTGACTGCCGACTTGTTCATGGACCTGCCCCCGACCCTCATGCCACCAGGATGATATCCGGAATGGCCCACAGGAGAGGTGCCCCCTGTGCCGATCCACTTGCTACCTCCATGGTGGGCCTCAGTCTGTTCCTTTAACCTTTCAAGAAAATAATCAACAAGCTCTTCTGGGGTCAATTTACTGAGAGAGTCTTCATCAATACCCAGGGCATCTGCAATGGCCTGTGGATCTTTTAACCAGGCGTCTAACAGGGCCTTTGCTGCCTCAGCCAAATCAACTCCAGTGGGAGCAGTTAGTTCAACCCCTTTGAAATGATGGGCAAATACCTGGTCAAAGAGATCAAAATATCGCTCGCTCTTTATGAGTATTGCCCGTGCGGACGTATAGAAATCATCAACGGAGTTGATAAGGCCTTTACTCAGGGCTTTCTGGAGCCTCAAAAATGAGGTGGGGCTAACAGGCACCCCTACCTTTCTCAATATGTAGAAAAACTCGGTAAACACAGCCTATAACCTAGACCTCGAGACATACCTCTGGGCCAGTGCATAATCTGGGCTTTTCTTAAACAGAACGCCCAGAAAGGGGATATCGCCCTTGATTAGCTCCTTCACCCTAAAATCGGGATCGGCATTGAGTGCCCTGATCCAGTTAATAAGTTCCCTGGTGGCAGGTTTCTTTTCCACTTCCTTGAATTCCCTGAGCCTGTAAAAGGCATTAACAGCGGCATCCAGGAGCTCTTGGCTGATATCGGGAAAATGGACCTGCACAATCTCCCGCATCAAATCAGGCTCGGGAAAGGCTATATGATGGAAATTACATCTTCCCAAAAACGGATCAGAAAGATCCTTTTTTGCATTAGAGGTGATAATGATCACCGGCCTCTGTTGTGCTTTGATGGTCTTATCAATCTCGAGGATGTCAAACTCCATCTGATCCAGGACATCGAGCATATCATCCTGAAAATCGGTATCGGCCTTATCTATCTCGTCTATCAAAAGAACCGTTCTCTCATCTGAGACAAAGGCCTGCCCGATCTTCCCCATCTTGATGTAATCCTCGATCTTGCTGACATCCCTCTTTGAATCACCAAACCTGCTGTCATTCAGCCGTGTCAGGGTGTCGTACTGGTAAAGCGCATCGATTAGTTTCATGCTGGACTTTACATTCAACACAATCAGAGGCATTTTGAGACTCTCAGCGATTGCATAGGCCAGCATGGTCTTTCCTGTACCTGGTTCCCCTTTCAAGAGAAGGGGCATCTCAAGGGCCATACTGATATTCACAATCTTGGCCAGCTCCTCATCCAACACATATTTCGTACCACCTGTAAACCTTGTTACCTGTTCCACACCGTACATAACATCACTCCTTTACAATAGAATAGAATAAATACAACTCTTTAATATACTCATTTGCTCCTCAGATATCAAGCTCAAACCGCATCAAACCAGGGTAACGTCAAAGTCCAGTGTATGGGCGTTTTTTTTGGTTATGCCCCTGGCCCAGACCTGGTATGCTGGGTTGCGGTTATAAAAAGCAATCCATGCATAAGCAGTAAACACGGTTGTATATTCCAATCCCGTCGCGCCAGGGCAGGCCTATGACGTGGCCCTGCCCATCAAACAGCATCAAAAGTTACTTGCAGAGGATGCACCTCTTTGTGACTTCCGGGGGACATAGAAAGGATTCTTACTGGCGGGATCGGTGGGGAGCTCTGTCTTTAGGGGTGTGCTTTCGGAGACATGATTTCCTGCTGCGCTAACTCGCTTTGGATCTCAGGGGCTCTCTTTACTGCCTTTGTTCTCTGTCTCTTTGAGGTTCCCCAGGTATTCCAAAAAGAATACGAGGAAGATACCTACAAAAAGGGATACGATTCCTGCAAGCATCACATTGAGCTTTCGCTTTGGCTTTACCCTTTTCTCAGGCGGTACAGCACGATCGATTACCTGGAAGGTGATGTCCTCTTTGGCCTCGTCTATCTTGGCAATCTCATACTGCTGGGTCATGAGTTCAAAGACCTTCTCTTGTGTTAATACCTTCCTCTTGAGCCGGACATACTCCAGCCCTATGGTTGGCGCCTCTGAAAGACGGGGCAGGGCATCTGTTTCAGGGTTGGAACCCCTGGTTTCTAACATGCTCAACTGTTTATTGAGTTCTCTGAGCTCATCCTTAATCCTCAGGACATCGGGATTGGAAGGCGTAGAAAACTGCTTCATAACCCCCAGTTGAACCTCTCTTGCCGTTACCTGGGCCCTCAAATCGGCTAAGGCCTTGATAGCTGCCTCAGTCTGGGCATCCATGGCAATGATCTTCTTATTCGTCTGAAAGCCCTTCAGGGCCTCTTCTGCCTCTCTCAACTCCTCCTTAACCTTTTTCAACTGATTTTCTATGAATATCCTGTTCCTCTTGGCCATGGACAGGGCGTTTTCCTTGAGGAATCTTTTAAGTGCGATGGTGTACTGGTTGGCAATATCAGCGGCAATCCCAGGATCCTTATATTCAACAGAAACACTGATGAGCCCCTTTTTATCATCGGTAATCTTGGTTGCTTCAGTTAATGATCTGACAGCATCTTGGATAGTAGGTGGTTCATCCCGGTCCTCTTCAAAAAGCACCTTGATTAGGTCAAGGGCCCGGATAACATCCTCTGCCAATGTTCTGCTTTGAAGTACGGCCACTAACTTGTCAGCCGAGGCCCCACCTATGCTCGGCACCATACCCCCTACAAAGGGAAGAGAGCCCAGGTTCCGCATTGCAGCAGAAAGTTGGCTCCCAGAAGATTCAAGAGGCATCAAAGTAGTTTTGGCCCGGTATATCGGGGTCATGAGGAGGCTTATCACGCCTGCAGTAATAACGGAGGCCCCAAAGATCCAGGCAATGATCCGCCACCTCTTCCTTATCACCCGCCAGTAGTCCAGAAGATTGATCTCATCTTCTCTTTCCATTTCGAGGAGATCGGACTCGCCTTCTCTCTTCATATTAGCAACTTCTTCCCTTCAAGTTTACCTCAACGACCATTCCTAAAAAGGGTGGCTTTAATGACGACCCTAAAATGGTCTCATGTGTCTCTCACCCCAGTACGATCATCCCCACCTACGAGGAAAAACACACTCTGTGATCCCTGCCCGCCATCGCTCTCGCTCAGGCGAGGCGGGCGGGTCTGTGTGCTCGAGCGATCGGAGAGAGCGGGCGAGAGAACATCAACGCAATCTTTTCACGAGCAAAACTTGGCTATACCATCCTGCAAAGCCAGAGAATTTTGGAAAATGCTAAAATGCTGCAATGACAACACCGGCTGCTACGGCAATCTGGAAGAGAATGGTTGTCCAGTCCATAAGCTCCTTTTTCCAGACAAACCTCGTTATCTTGGTAGGCACCAGTATGGTATCTCCAGGGCTTATCTTGGAGGACATAAAACTACTAGACACCCATCTGCTGGTTTCAGAGTCCCATGCGAGACCGGATGACCCCTTCTGGGTCTTGCTGATAACCGTGCCATTGGCCTTGATTATATATATCTCATCCTCTTCGGCATCTGGAGTCGGCCCCCCTACCGTATTCAGATAGAAGTCAACGGTCTTGCCCTTGGCATAAATAATTGAGGTTGGGTTATACACACTCCCGAGAACATTCACGATCCCTGGCTTTTGGGGTATGGTGAGTGCATCACCATTTTCCAGTTCCAGATCGTACTTAGAGCCTTTAAACGTATCGAGAGTACCCAGCGCAATCACTACCCTCCCGGTAACCTTCGCTGCCCTGAGCTTCTGTAACATTTCCTTTCTTACCACCAGGGATTGCTCCAGAGCCTTCACGTACTTTTCTGAAAGAGCTGCCTCGGCAGAGCGAGCCTGGGTCTCTAAGATATCCTCCTCCAACTGATCGATGAATCTTTTTATCCTCTCTTCCTGAATCCTCCTTGCCGATTCCCGCGTAAAGAAAGCGCCTTTGAGGTAGGCGTATTCCGTAAACCCCCCTGCCCTCTCAAGAACCGAACTTAGCCGCTCGCCCTTGGAGAATGAATAGATGCCAGGGAATTTCACCTCTCCTCTTACCGTAACAACCTTGTCCGTGTACCACTCGGGGATCTCCCGGATAAACAGATAGTCATCTTCTTGCAAGGGGATGTTATATGCCGAGTTTTCCATTAACGCCTGACCCACATTGATTTTTATTATCCTTGAGGTAACCCCCTCCTCTGTTTTCACCAATCGGGTTATCTCGGCCTCTGGCAGGTAGGCACTTCGTTTCAGATTGCCGGCGTTATAGATAAGATCTTTTACCCTCATATTATTGAGTAACCGATATTTGCCCGGGTTCTGCACCGCTCCACTGATAGTTACCCGAGGTATTTCCTGAAGGCCTTCTCTGGAATAGACAGTTACCCTGTCGTGCTCCCATAATTCGATATTCTGGGATGGGTCTCCTCTCAACAAACCTCCGAGGTTGAATGAGATGGTCTCCGGATGGAAATCGGGCGGGATCAACCGTATGATATCGGCATAGTCGAGATATGGTTCGGGCAGGAGTTGATCGAAAGAGGAGATAAGATCGAGCAGCTTCATACCCAGCTTAAACTCATAGCCTCCTGGGCGTTTGACGTGGCCCTCGAGATACACAATATCTTGAGTGGTAGGTAAAACAGGGAAGATTTTTACCAGATCTCCGTCTTGAAGGGGTGTGTCCAATTGGGTACCGCGCTTTTCTAGAGACTCTGAAATATCAAAGTCAGCCACCACTTTTTTTTCATGGGCCTCTACCCGCTCAACCTGGACCCTCTGGAGATAACCCAGAAAGGTCACCCCACCTGCCAGGTGTATTAGTTCCTCAAGGCGCATCCGGGTTTTCACCTCGTAGATGGCCGGTCTCTTCACATTCCCGGTAATGCCAACAACCGATCCGATAACCGGAATAAAGATGGTATCTCCCGATTGGAGCCGCTCATCCTGGCTCCTGTCCCCCTTGAGCAGAAAGTCATAAAGATCGATGGTCTTGATCACAGCGCCGTTTCTCATCAGCTTGATGTTCCTCATGGTGCCCCTTTTTGATGGCCCACCTGCAGCGAAAAGGGCATTGTACGCGGTGGACAGGGAACTCAGGCTGTAACTACCAGGCATTTGCGCTTCTCCAACGATAAAAACTCGAATGGTACGGAGCTTATCCATGGTGATATTCATCTGGAAACCGGAGTAGTATCTTGAGAGATGATCGTGAATGGTCTTCTTTAGCTCAGAGAGCGTTAATCCCCACACCTTTATGACACCAATCTTGGGCAGTGTTATCTCCCCATTTCGGTCAACCCTCACATCAAACTGTGCCTCTACCCTTCCCCACAGCGAAACAATAAAGCTATCACCTGGCCCTACCACGTAGTCAGGGCCTACAGGAACATCGGTAACAGGGGCAAAGGAAGAGATCCTGGAAGAAAAAAGATCATAACCGAACTGTTTCAGATCTTTAGATACCGCCTGGGGAATCTCCTCGGAAAAAACCCTTTCGACGGTTGATTTAAGGTCCTCCTTGGGCTTGGGGACAGCTTTAGCCTCATTAGAAAATGCGGTCAGCTTTTTAGACCTGGTGTAAGCCCTAAGTGCAAAAAAATACGGGGTGTAATTTTTTAAGTTTCTGATTCTGTAGCTCGATACCTCCCCTACATCAACCTTTTGGGTGTAATTGCCCGATTCGGTGCCATAAAAGACAATATAGCCGCTTATGGGTTCGTCTATTTGAAATTCCTCAATCTTTGCTCTGGCGACCGGAGACCAGCTCACATCAACAAAGGTGTCTCCCGGTGTTGCCGAAATATCCAATGGAAAAGGGAATTTCTCCTCCAAAGATGGTTTCTCCAGGGTCTTCTCCAGTTCCCCGGCCCTTATTCCTTGTGGAATTCGGGGAGATATCCATTGCCCGCTTATTTTGGATTTAGCTGAGGATGATGGCAAAACAGAAGGAAGAGGAGAAGAAGGATTCGAGGAAGGCATAACCGGGACCGATTCCTGCCCATATGAGAGATTCATAGCGCTCAAGATCAGAATAGCAAAAAATAGGAGGACTCTAACTTTCAAAATATCTCTGGTCTTCATAAAAGTTATTCCCTTTCAGCCGAAAAACGGGGGTTATATTACATTCTTCACTCCTTCAGAGTCGTCTTGTATCCGCGGCTGGTTTTTCCTCTGTTAACAGGATGGGATGTTATCACGAAGCTCCACAAATCTTCAAGTGTTCTTTGTTCTTCGGAAAACCTAACTCAAGCCCCAAATCCCCCAATTCCTAAATTCCCAAATCCCCAATTTCACTAAAACCTAAAGCTAAGCTCTACCCCTATGAAATGATTCTCCTGACTGCTGTCCTTTACATTAGCAACATTGTCGATTTCTTCATATGCATATCTAACGGTAAAATTTGACCACCCCTTAAACTCGTACCTCGCTTCAAGGAAAAACTGTTGTTTCTCTTGGATATGTTTCTTGCTGAGCCCGCTCCTTTCCTTATCAAAAGCCAGACTATAGAAAAATTGAGGGTTAATCTGGTGCAAAAATTCAACAAAAAGGTCATCTGAATCGGTGCCAGCATGATGCCCAAATACCCTCCCATAATACTTCATTGACCAAATGCCATGTTTATACCAGGCGCCTGGAACACTTTTTGGAGATAGGCGCGCATATTCGGTTCTCAATCTTAATCCCCGTGCCATAAAGGTATCATTAAACACCATCCCCAGAAGGTAGGCCCGTCTGTCTGGTGGATAATCTGAGTCTTCACCCCCCCATTCTGCATACAGTTCTATGGAATCGGCTACAGGCACTGTTTCGGAGATATTCGGTATTGTCAGGGTGATATCGAGGGCAATCTCCTTATTGCTGTCACGCTTGTCGCCCCCTCTACTTACTTCGCTAAATAGTATATAAAAGTAATCTGAGAAATTGGGACTATCAATACCCGGTCTATCACCGTCAAAGTGCACGAGATATGAAGTTCCAAGTTCCAGAAGTGGATGAGGCTTGAAATCAAATCTCAGACCAAAGAGCTCAGAGTTAGGTGGATGCTCGGAGGCGGCCTCGTTACTATCCAATACAGAAAAAAAGGCATTATACCTGAATGGCCCTAAATAGCGAAAAACCCAGGGGAGAAGGGTGGCCCGGGGATTGGAGATTTTGATCATTTCAAAAGGACGGGCGTTGTTTGACATGAGCAGCGCCCCATGATACCCCGGGCCCCACCAGAGGGAATCCTTTCCAACCTGGATCTCAAAATTACCCAACGACAATTTCAGATAGGCCTTGTGAAATCTGAACTCGGTTTCATTATTCCCCTCAATGCCACCATAATTTTGATTGTAAATAACCATGGGCTGGATAAAAAGGGAAAAGACCCTCCACAACCGAGCACTTGACTGAAACTCAATCACCGCATTGTTTCCGTCAAAATACTCAATCCCTTCATTGTTGAATATCGAAAAGGGACCGTCCAGGCGATTACAGGTAATGGAGAACTCATCTAATGGCTTAAGGTAAGTATGCGGTGCGCTCCCAGGCCTTGTAGCTTCACCAATGTCTTCCTTGTAAATTTTGACCATCCGATCAACTATCTCGGAAGCAAAAGGTGAAATGCCTTCAGCCTCTGCATTGTCGATGGCTTCTGCCAGTAACCTCCCTGCTTCGCTCCTGGTGAAAGGCCTTGTTGATGAAAGGTCGCTTTTGATCACACCATATGCAATCAGGGTCTGTATATCGGCGTAAAAGGGAGAATCCAGGGGAATGTTTACCGAGGCGTATGATATTGTGGAGTAAAAAAAGGCGGAAAACATCAGTACTGATATACCCAGTAATTTACATGAACACGCGCTCAAAACCTGATAGAGGTTGACCCTATGCCCTGCCTCCATTTTTGGTTTTCTTGGAAAAAAGCGGCTCTTTTGCATTCTGTAGTTTTGCGTGCCCTTTTTCAGTGCTCTTGCAGATTCTTCATTGACAGCCTCGCCCCTGAAGCAGCCCAGGGCCATGTCAGAGGCCTGCCCTGGCGCGACACGATGGCAATATACAACCGTGTTTACTGCTTATGCATGGATTGCTTTTTATAACCGCAACCCAGCATGCCAGGTCTGGGCCAGGGGCATAACCAAAAAAAAGACACCCATACCCTGGACTTTGACGTTACCCTGGCCATCTTCAATCTGGAAATATCAAGGCTTTTTCCAAGAATCGCCAGTCTCCTATTGACCCTTCGGTATGAAAACCGGGTTTTAGAGCTCTGGCACTCTCTTTTCTTCTACACAACGATTATCTGCCAATAAGGAGAGACCGAAGACCGAGGAGCAAAAGGCGGGGCTCTTTGAAAAAGACATTTAGGAGAAGCGTGCCGGTCTCATCGCGACTGAAGAGCCCGAGCGAGTGCTTGACCGATGGGGTCAATAGACCGAGGAGCTTCGCATAGTTTGCCTGACTGAAGCGGTTGAGCACCTTGCGAATAAGCCGATGGAGGCTTAGTTCCAAACGTAAGGCTCTAAACTCACGGCTCGATCCACTATTCAGGATCGCCTCGGTAACGCCCAGTGCTCCCCGAAAACCAGTCACAAGACCGCCCACTGTAGATACCTTTACATGACCTGCAGCATCTCCCACCAGGTACACATGGCTTTGTCCGATCCTCCGGTGGATGGGGAACTCACCAGTATACAATGGGATTCGAGCACTTTGAATCTCCAAGGGAATAAGATTTCTTCTCTCAAGAAAACGGGTAAGAGACCTCTGCCCCCGCCCTTCTTCCTCGGTAATTAAGCCAAGCACCCCATGAGTCGATGAGCACGGGATAAGCCAGTAGAAATACGGGGTTTCTTCCGGGATGAACCACACTCTGGTTGCATCCGATGGCATATCTTTTGGTAACCTTACAACGGCTTGAAACAAAGGTACAGTGGGCTGCTTCGGGCAACCCGCGCTTAGGGCAACCTTGCTGAACGCCCCATCCGCTCCGATGAGAATATCGGTAGATTCCTCTACCAGTTCCCCATCGCCATTGGTTGATACGGCAAAGCTCAACCTCTTTCCGTTAGGTTTGAAACCCAAAAAGTGCCTGCCAGTCAATATTTCTACCCCACTCGCCTGCGCCCGTCCCGCAAGCCGCTGAATCAATTTTGAACGCTCGATAACCAGATCGGGCCGCCGCAGTGAGATTGTTGCAAAGCGGCCATCTGCGAACAACTGGTATTGGCGGATCTTATTGATCACCGTGCCCTCGCACAGGGATCCTGTCAAATCGGATATATGGCTGGTGACAATGAGGGTTCGAGGAGAAGGGTCTACAGAATCTGATGCCTCAAATATCCGGACCGGCAGGCCCTTTTGAGCCAGGAGGGAGGCTGTGAAAAATCCAGCGGCTGATCCACCAATAATTGCAATATCCTTCTTCATCATAGGCTCAGTTGTTTACAAAAGCTATTACGTGATCTTGAATAGACGTTCCGCACTCTTGCTCGTTCTCATCCAATCTTTACAGGCTGTTGCCCAAACCGTAATCCCAAACAAATCTTGGCGAAGTGGAAGACAAGCGATGTCAACTGTTTGATCCCTAAGGGTGAGTTTTGGCATCGCCTGGAGCGAGCCTTAGATTTATCAAGAAACGTTTTAGACTGAGAGAAAAAGGATTTCGGCAACAGGCTCTTTACTTTTAACATATCTCAGACCATCAAACTCCTAAGAAAACACTCAAGGCAACTCATATATAGAAAAAGGTGCTATTGTTGTCAAATAATCCTTTCTCTTCATATTCATGTCTTCCTGCCCCGAGTTTCCCATTTGCCCCGGAAGCTGACCCAGAAGGAAAGGAAAATTAGGCGCACGTCCAGCCAGAAAGATTGTTTGCGGATGTATAGGAGATCATAGTGGAACTTACGGCGGGGAGGGGCATCCTTGGGGATATAGATTGTGGCCAGACCGGTCAGGCCCGGTCGAACTGAGAGCCGCTCTCGAAAGATGGGTACATTCTCATACTTCACCACATGGCCCTTTTCATCTTGCACAATCTCACCGACAGCCAATGATCTGGGTCCAACAAAGCTCATCTCTCCCCGGAAAATATTAAGAACCTGGGGAAGCTCATCTAAACCTGTTGA
>JAFDDT010000251.1 GCA_019310725.1 Deltaproteobacteria bacterium
CGAATCATCTGGTCATTTTTTTGAATGGGCTGATATTAAACAAGACCTAAAGGCCCTCCAGGAGATCGTCATTGAAGAAAATGGAAAGCGCCTGGCCATTCGAAGCCAATGTTTTCGGACTTGTGGCAAGGTATTTCAAGCAGTGGGAGTAGCCCTTCCGCAAACGATTCGTGAAATTTGAACTGTGCCACAAAATTGAATGGTAGTGCCAACAATAATCTAAGGGGCTATAACACATTGTTTTAACTGTATATTATTTTTTCCACTGTAGAAGATCAGTTTAAATATAGCACACTCTCCCAACCAGTCTGTTGCCTTGAGATTTCTACGTGTTTTGATATCAAGATATTCATTAATGACTGTTTCGGAGGACGTCAAATTCATGTTTTCTGCAGAAATAAGGCCTAGAATGAGCGATCGAATTCCAATACAGTTTCAATTACGTAATTAATTTCTTCCTCGCTGATGTCTGCAAAAAGCGGCAGAGTCAAAATATTCCTATAAACACTAAGAGCAGTATCAATATTCTCGTTATGTAGCCTAAAGAGCGGATGCATCGGTAATGGCATATAATGGACACCAGTTGCAATTCCGTTCTTTTTGCAGTGAATGATGAGATCATCGCGTCTGTTACATGTTAATCCGAATATCCAATAAGCGGAGTTCACTTTGAGGTCATAAGGCAATAATGGATGCACATGCCGTGCTTCTTTTAACCCTGCGAGGTAGATACTAATTGCTTTACGCCGAGCTGCGTTCATCGCATCGAGCTTCTTTAATTGGACGAGGCCGATTGATGCACAGAGATCGTTCATATTATACTTGTAGCCGATCATATCAATTTCGTAATACCAGTGTCTTGAATCGGCACTCTTGTCAGTATATGATGCACTCCTTTTCCATGTATCCTTATCTATACCTACCCAGCGCATTGACGGGAGACGTTCAAGAAGCTTTTCATCACTTGAACAGATCATCCCCCCATCACCAGTTGTTATTCCTTTCTTTTCCTCAAAAGAGAAACAGCCGATGTCTCCCCAGGTTCCGAGTTTTTTCTTTTTATATTCACCTCCGGCGCAATGCGCGCAGTCCTCAATGACTTTCAAGCCACGTGAACGTGCAATTTTCATCAGCTTATCCATACGAAGAGGATGACCTCCCATGTGTACAGCCATAACTGCAACGCAATCCTTTGTAGTCTTTGCTTCCAAATCGTTTAAGTCTATGCCGAGCGTCTTTTCATCAACATCAACAAATATCGGCTCTAGGCCGTTGTATAGCGCAGCTGTTGCACTCGATATGAATGTAATGGCGGGTACTAATACCTTTTTTCCTTGAGGAAAATTGAATGCGGCTAAAGCCAGATGCAGTGCCGCTGTGCCTGAATTAACGGCTATGGATGTTTTACTGCCTATGTATTCTGACCATGCCTGTTCAAAATCTCTGACTTTGGAGCCGAGACCGAGCCACGATCTCTTAAATACATCCCTGATCCCCTCGATCTCATCCTCACCCACGCTTGGTTTAAATAATCTAACCTCCATTTTTTTGCCTCCCATTTTTCGATTAAGATGCTAGAATTACAAAGTCGGTTCCAGAAACTTGTAAGTTGCATCTTTTTTCGATATAGTTTTTACAGGTAACGGCCATTCGATACCTAATGAGGGATCATCCCATCTAAGACCTCTTTCAGAATCCGGGTGATAAAACTGTGAGACATGATAAAACACCTCCGCGTTATCTTCCAATGTTTGGTATCCATGAGCAAATCCCTCAGGAACGTACACCATTTTATAGTTGCTCTCCGTCAATTCCGCTGCGACCCACTGTTTGCAAGTCTTTGAGGATGGTCGCAAATCTACAATAACGTCGTATATAGCACCCTTAGTACATCGTACTAACTTCGCTTCTTCATAGGGGGCAACTTGGTAATGCAAACCTCTAAGTGTGCCCTTTTTTCGATTAAAAGATATATTAGACTGAACCAAAGATGGATTTAGCCCATGCGATTCAAATTCCTTTTTACACCATGCCCTGGCGAAAAAACCACGGTCATCTTCTAGCTTTTCAGGTTCAATAATAAAAGCTCCTTTAAGCTTTGTTTCAGTAAATTTCATGTTAGTTGGGTTTCATATTTGTAGAGAAACATTGAGTTCAACTAGCTAAATTTGTCGTAAGGTATTAATCAGATCAAGCCGATGACGTAATGTTCTATGATCATAACGTTTCGCATATTTGATTATTGAAATATCAAGAAACTGAATATTGCTCGCTGGATTTTGAAACCCATATCGGTCGAGTCAGGTATTTCTTTTTAGATGACGATATTCATAGTTTCTTATCTGCTTCCTGGTAAAGTTTAACATATGTTTGCCGGAGGAGTAATAGTAGCGATACCACGCTATGGTCTCTTTTATTGCATCTATATAATTATAAAATGATCTCCAGGATAGATAAGACCTGGCTTTTTCAGAATTGAGTTTTAGCAGTTGAGTCTCATGCACTTGGTTCTCGGAGGAAATATCTTTCCAGGAACCACTGCCCCAAGCAGAAATGATCAGTTCGACAAGTTCTTGAACTGTACATGTGTCTTGGTAGTTAGGCCCAAAATTCCAGCTAGCGCTGAACTTCTGCCCACCCGACCACATTTGAGCCGCAAGAATCAAATAGCCGAATAAGGGCTCTAATACGTGCTGCCATGGTCTAACTGAGGATGGAGACCGGACAGGAATTTCCTGTCCATTTGTTAAAGCTCTGACACAGTCTGGGACTATTCGGTCCTTTGACCAATCGCCGCCACCAATTACATTCCCTGAGCGAGCCGTTGACAAAAACGTTTTGCCTTTTGGTTCAAGAAATGCATCATAGTAACTTTTAGCAACCAATTCTGTGCAAGCCTTCGAAGAGCTATAAGGGTCATATCCGCCAAGTCGATCACTCTCGCGGTATCCGTCAAGATTTTCCCTGTTTTCATAAACTTTGTCAGTAGTAACGATGATAATGACCTTAGCACAATCAACTATCCTCAAGGCTTCTATAAGGTTTGTCGTACCTCCCACATTTGTGTCATAGGTCAATTTTGGTTCATTATAAGAGCGGCAAACTAAAGGCTGAGCAGCCATATGAAAAACGATTTCCGGTCTGCATTCTTTAACAAAGGCCAATATAGAATTGTAGTCACGAATGTCCGCAATGGCTTGCTCAACAATATTTTCGAGAGAGAGGATTTCAAAAACAGAGGGTATCGTATCCGGCGCTAAGGCAAACCCGAAAATTTTCGCACCGAGCATGTCCAACCAGGTTGTCAACCACGAACCCTTAAAACCGGTATGCCCGGTAATTAAGCATCTCCTTCCACAAAAAAAATCATTGAGAGATGATTTTACCAACGTTTCCATGGGGCAGAGCCTTTCCCCCAAATCGTATTCAAAAGTTGATATTCTCTGCTGGTATCCATACACTGCCAGAATCCATCATGACGATATACCGTCATTTCTCCGTCTCTAGCGACAGAAGGCATAACTTCCGATTCGAAGTCCAGATCGGGATTATCATCCATATACCGTCTAAAAATATGTCGATTAATAACCATAAACCCGCCGTTGATATATGATTCCGAGGTCTGCGGTTTCTCGTTAAAGCTTTCAACAAGATTCTTTGATATTTTTATTTCGCCGAACCTGCTGGAAGGGTGAACACCAGTTACTGTGATTATTTTTCCATTTTTAGAATGCATTTCTGTTAAGTCGTTCAGGTCAACATTGCTTAGGCCGTCCCCATAGGTCAGAAAAAAGTTGTCATCTTCTATGTATTTTTCGATACGTTTTATTCTTCCTCCTGTGTTCGTTTCCATCCCCGTATCGGCCAGAGTAACATTCCAATCTTCCTCGTCATGATTGTTATGGAATGTGGCATTGTTTTCTCCAAGATGCACAGTGATATCGGAATTGTGTTCTCGATAATTTAAAAAGAAATCAATAAAAACGCCCTTTTTATACCCTAGACATAAAACAAAATCGCTATAGCCATAAGATGAGAAATACTTCATTATATGCCAACAGATGGGATAATTGCCTATGGGTATCATGGGCTTCGGGGTGACCTCTGTCAATTCCCGCAAACGTGTACCCATACCACCGCATAAAATCACAACTTTCATATTGTACTCCTTTTCGATTGTCTAACGACTCCCAAAAAAGTGGAAACCTTACTTTATAACTGTTAAGGTGCAATAAAAATCCGAAAAAAAATCAATTTTCAGGGTAACACTTTCTCCCCTTGTTTAAGACAAAACCAACTCCATAAGTTTAACCGCCTCTTTCCGTTGCTAAACCAACTCCATAAGTTTAACCGCCTCTTTCCGTTGCTCGATACTAAATTCTTTGACATTTCCTAATTCATCCAAGATCTTTTTTTTAAGAGCACCTTCGTAATGGTACTGCTTTTTGAGGTTAGCGGCCATACGTTTTGCCTGTCTGACACAGACATCTTTAATAAACCGGTAACCTGTTAATATAGCATTGCGTAACATAGACACAAGGTTTTCCACCGTAGTTGTTTTCCTGGCCTTCTCTTGCTGTTTGTGTTCTCTATCAAGCATGCCCTGATAGTAATAACGCCCCCGGCAGTAACTCCTCGTATCTGGCAGCATCGATATCATTTTGAATATTATTAAGGATGCCAAAGAAATACGGTAAAGTGCATCGTTTCTGATCACGCCTTATTGTTTTAAGAAAAGCCTCTCCTGATTTGCCTATGGCAACAAGATCATAGGTGACAATACATTTCTGCGCCCGTTTTAAGCTATGTTCATCGACCTCAAGTCTATGGTCTCTAATGATCCAATCAAGTTGGTCAAGCTTTCTTTCCTGGTCAGTATCCTCGGTTTTTACCCTTCGGGCTTTGTATTTCTTTTTTAAGGCCTTTTGTTTATCTTCTGGCATCGGCTTCTTCATTGCCTCTTGAGGGGTAATTTTGTCACCAGATCGGGACAGCCGATTGCGCATAGCGATATAGATGGAAACTATCTTTTCCAGTATCGCTCTGGCCAGCTCCCTCGGAGAGGACAACTTAAAATCGAGTCTCTCGACCACATCCTTCATCTCAGAAAAAGCCCCTTCGATAGCGCCATTGCCTTTGGGATTCGCAGGTCCCGCAGGCAATGCCTCAATATCGTTTAGCTCAAGATAGGCCCTACTTTTATCAGAAAGATTGGCGCTGCCATGATCTGACACTAAACCTATAGGTAATCCCCATGAGGCTTTATGTGCCTCCATAACCTTAATGAATTCTTCTGTTGTTTCGCTCTCTGATACACTGAATCCAGTATGGAAAAAACTATCAACATCCACGCTCAGCTCCAGATTGAACTTGTATGGCATATGATCAATCCATACGGTAAATTCACTCCCATCAACGCTTACGAGACCATTGGGGACACCTTGACGAAGACTCTGATAAAACTTGGGCCGACGTCTTCTTATTTCTGGCCTGTAAAGTCCATTGGCAATCAGGATCTCAGCAACCTTTTTTCTGCTAAGCACAATATCCTCTTCTATTGCCAGTTGCCTGGTAAACGATTTTAGGCGAATACGGTGGCTTTTAGATTTGATCTCTTTTGCCATCTCTACAATCTGTCTCACTATGTCTGTTGTAATCTTACAAGCTTTGCCACGGCCATCAGGTACAATCAAAGGAACCATATTTTCGTTAAAAATCCGGTTCCATTCGGAAAGTGTGCTGATCCTAAGATCCAAAACCCATGATGTATCCTGAAACGACCGGTTCTCTTGCCGAAAAAACCCTACCGCTTCTTTCTTTTGCGGGATCTTATAGTGTTTTTTTAGAGGCTATCAATTCATCTACACCGTGGATTCTCCACGCAATCTTTCTGCCCTCATTCTCAAAGCGAACATCATTGTAGCGTTTTTGAAGTTCCGTATGTTCGGCCTTGATACGATCAAGCTCCTGACGAAGACTATGCTCCACATCATTGTGTTTGGCGGCAGACTTGCCCGCCCATTGATAACCTGTCTTACGAGAAATGCCCGCAATCTCACAGATCGCCTTTACATCAGAGTCCATGGGAAGGCCTTTGGCCCTTAAAATCTTTTTCCCACGGATTAAGATCCCAACCTCCTCCTGACTCAAGTTTTCATTCATGGCTGCCTCCAAAATAGATCAACTGAATGTCCCAAAACATAGAGCCTCATCCTGCCTTCAGGCTCCAGGACCAAATTCATTAAACTCCGGGATATGTCAGCGCCATCATAACCGATTTGTGTGTCAGGATCTATTCTTTTAAAAAAAGATCTGAGAACAGCGTCTACCCTTCCATGAAACCGGTCCGCAGGCACCAAAAGCCCTCCCAGACCCTGATGGGTCCGCTTATAGTTGTGGATCTCAACCCATTCTTTAATGGCTTCTTCAGCCTCTTCCACACCCTTAAATTCCTGCCTACGGATCAATTCTTTTTGTATCTGTTTGTTGGCAGCCTCAATCTTGCCAAGGCTCTGGGGATGATGCGGACTGGCATGGGTTTGGTGGATACCTTCTAACTCCAAATACTGTTCAAAGCGGTTAGCGCCACGCCAGGAGTAAAACACAAAGCCACGGTCACTTAATATCTCCTCCATCTTTCCATATCGGTCTATGGCTTCTTGAACCACCCCAATAACCAGATCAATGGAGGTCTCGGTAGATAGACGAAAACCAACAATGAAACGGGAAAAATCATCAAGGAGTAAAAGAAGATATGGGGACGAGTTGCTTCAAAACGTTGGCTTTCTTCCTTATCATGTCTTTTGCGAATACCCCGGTATCCATTAGCCTCCATTAGCCTTTGAACTGTCCGGGTAGAGATAGTTATTCCTTGCCTCC
>JAFDDT010000252.1 GCA_019310725.1 Deltaproteobacteria bacterium
GAAGAAAATATAGTGTCAGAGCTTTAATTTTTGATTTTCACGAGTGGTTCTTTTACCGATTTCTGCTCAAGGCGCTTTTCGGTAAATTTTCACTCGCTCAATGTAATGGATCTGTTTAGCCATCAGGTCTACATTGAATCACAGCGAACAAAGTAGGACCGGCAAGTCGCCTCCAGTTTGATGAGATGCCGGAAGGTAGTTGGGTTGCCGGAATGCATTTGCCAGATGTAGGAGGGCGAAGCCAAAAACAGTGGGATGGGTGGACGGATGGATGACGGGCAGAAGTCAAAGATCCATGAGGATGCGGAGTCTGTCTTCAACCTGGGATAAGGTTTTTTGATCTACTTTTCCTACGCGGTGTATTAGCCGTTCCTTTGAGACAGATCGAATGTCCTCGCACTTGATAAAGCTAACTTTGTCCAGACCACTTTTCGAGGGTTCTATCGGGACATGTGATCTGATTCCTTTTTCCCTGGTTGTAACCGGTATGATGATGATGAGGTCAGCCGGGCTCTGGTTGAAAAGATCAACCGAAATAACAAGTCCCGGCCGTCTACCCGATTGCTCATGACCGCGGACAGGGCTTAAGTCGATAAGCCAGAGCTCACCGCGCTTGGGTCTGATATCATTCATGCTTCTTCTCCATCACCAAGCGTCATATCCCACTGTTGTCTCTCCTGTAGTTCATCGTGCCAGCTTTTATTGTTTTCGCGCAAGTTAGTAAAGTCTGCGCTCAGACCTTCAAGAAAGCGCTGTCTGCGGTAATGTTCTATTGCCTGTTCCACAATGGTTTGCATCGATGTGTTGTCCTGGCTGGCCAAGACATGAAGCAACTCTTGCGTGGTTTTGCTGATTCTGATTGTTGTGGTAGCCATAGCTCGCTCCTTGTGGTTGCTGTATACAATTCAGTATGCATATATGGATACATATTGTCAACATAAAAGATTAGATGTACCTAATAGATCAAAAAAGGGTGCTGTTATCATTTCCCGCTTGAGCAAGGTATGAGATAAATTTGTAGTTATTCGTCATACGTTATTACTTGGTATTAATGAGTAAAGAAAGTCTTAAGAGTTTTGAAGATTTGGAATGCTGGCAGGCTTGGATAGAGGTGCGGAGGGGAAGTGAGAAGGTGATGAAAGTAGGAAGTAAGGAGTAAGGAGAAAGCAGGAGAGAATTGAGGCCTGCCCGCCACCTGCCCGCAATCCTTCGCAACGCGAGGCGGGCGGGGATTGCGAGCAGGAACCAGTAGGCAGTAAGCAGTAGGGAGTGAGGACGTGGCGGTTAGAGTATTAGAGAAAAAGCTAATATGGTATTCGTTGTGAATGAAAGTTTATGATAATAAAGGAAGACCCGAAGAGATCTGAAGACTTGGAATGTTGGTAGGCTTTCGCAGAGGTGCGGAGATATATAAGTGAGTTAGTAAAGAAGTATCCCAAAGAGGAAGGGTTTGCTTCCGTAGGATTGGGGCTCTTGGAGATGATCTTTAAATTAGACGACAAAAATCATCCTTGACAGAAGTATAAAAATAGCTTATTTTATCCTTTCTAGAAGGACAAAGTAATGGTCAGCAAGAACATCCTCAGAGATATTATCGTATCAAACGAGGAGTTTATCCTCAAGCACATCAATAAGATTGTGGAGAGAAAGGGACTTCTCTTTCCTCAAACCTTGAATAAGAGCGTGGTGCTCTATGGGGTGAGGAGAAGTGGCAAGACATTCATCCTGTTTAACCTGTTTAAGAGCAACAGAGAGCGTGCCCTGTACGTTGATTTTGAAGACGAGCGTCTGTTAGGATTTGGGCTTAAAGATTTCGAGGAGTTAAAAGACGTTATGTTAGAAATGAAGCCGGATCTTGTAGAAGAAGAGCTAGTTTTCTTATTGGATGAGGTTCAGAACATAGAGGGATGGGAGAGATTCTGCAGAAGGGCGGTTGAAAGGGAGAATATAAGGGTCTTCGTAAGCGGTTCTTCTTCGAAGATGATGCCTTCCGAGATTCAAACAGAGCTGAGGGGGAGATCGTGGAGTGTAGAGGTATTCCCGTTTTCATTTAGAGAATATCTGCGTGCCGAAGATATTGACACAACTGATAAGAATCTGTTGTATGGTCCTAGAAAGGCGATCCTTAAGAAATATTTTTCTGAATATATGAAATGGGGAGGATTCCCTGAGGTCTCTCTCCTAAAGTCAGACCTTGAAAAGACAAAACTCATAAAGGAGTATTTTTCTGCAATGTATTTCAGGGATCTGGTGGAGAGATACAATATAAGAAATATCCCCCTTTTAGAAAGCCTTACTGACAAGCTCTTTTCATCATTTTCCCTAAAGTTCTCATTAAACGCATTCTATAAGCAGAATAAGGATAGATTTCCTTTCTCCAAGGATTTGCTTTTCAGATACTACCGGCATTTTCTCCAAAGCATGCTTGTCTTCGAGGTGAAAAAGTTTGCCGAATCTACTTACACGAGAATGAGAAATCCTGCAAAAGTATATCTCGTGGATACAGGATTATGCAGGAGGATAACCTCAGCTGATGCAGGAAGATTATTAGAAAATATCGCATTCTTAGAGTTGAGAAGAAGAGGGTATGAGGTTTTTTATTTTGAAGAGGAGAGGGAATGCGATTTTATAGCAAGGACGGATGAGGATAGATTATTCCCTGTGCAAGTTTGCTTTGAGCTGAATGAAGAAAATATGGAAAGAGAGATAGGCGGATTGATTCAGGCTTGCAGATGGCTGAACATAAATGATGGCACGATACTTACCTATGGCGACGAAAAGGATTTAAGGATAGACGGGATTAATATCGAAGTGCATCCTGTCTGGAAATGGTTGCTTCAGCATCGATCTGCTCAATAAGTGATAGTCTTGGTGAGTTTCATATTCTCCGGATGAATTCTTGACAATAGCCTTACAGCCTCGGGGGTGAATCTGATTTTCAGGTCTCTCATGCCGCGAAAGCCTTATAGAAATCGATCCACATCCCTCTGTGAGCCTCTTGGATTGATTTTCTGATCGATGCCATTGCTTTTCATTGGAAAGAAGATCCAATGTATCTAAGAGGCCTTGGAATTTCTTCATGCTGATAAGGATAGCTTCAGGCACCCCGTTTTTGGTGATGGCGATAGCCTCATCGGAGTCTTTGATATTCCTGATCAAGTCCAAGAGCATCGTTTTTGCCTTTGTGACAGGAATGTATTGTCTTATTGGTTCAATGCCCTCCTTGATGTTATGTAGCCATCATAATGACCATTAACATCTTTTAAAGAAGAACTTATTTAGAGGCTTTTCAGACATTTCGAATAGTTAGTGTCCATCCAGAAGTGAGTTAATTTCTGGATGGGGAACACTAACTAAGCTGATCAATAAGACTGTTTTCAGGAGAAGATGATGGACATAGAAGTTTACTGTGATGAGAGTCGTCAGGACTATTTTTATACTGATAGGGACATACCCATGGGCTATGTGATAATTGGGGGATTATGGATTGAAGCCCACAAACGGAGGCTTTATAAAGATAAAATAAGAGATCTACGCCAGGTCCATAAGGTTTGGGGCGAATTTAAATGGAATCGAGTGAGCCCTTCACGGCGAGAGTTCTATTTAGATTTGGTCAGGTTGTTTTTTGCCGAATCGATGCGGTTTCGATGCATAGTGCTTCCTGCAGAAAAACTTGACGTTATCCACTTTCATGAAGGAGATCATGAACTGATGTTTTACAAGTTCTACTATCAGCTTCTGCATCCCTGGTTAAAGGAATTTAACACCTACCGAATCTTTTTGGACTTAAAAACGAACCGACTACACAATCGAATTCAAACATTGAAAAGAGTGCTGCGAAATGCAAAACCAGCATCGGAAATCTTGGATGTCCAGGCATTGCCCTCAAATCAGCTAGATCTAATTCAACTAACAGACTTACTTCTTGGAGCTGTCGGGTATAAATTTCACCAGGGGACAAGCAGCAGTGCAAAACTGGCTGTGATTAAAGAAATTGAAGCCCTGCTAAAGCATCAAATCAAACCTACTTTCAAGGGGTTCAGAAGTTTGACATATTTGAGTTTTCTCCTGCGAGGAGATGGTAGTGACATCCCTTCCGCCCCTATTGAATCTGCCCGACGAAGGAGCTTACCGTTCATATTTTGTGAACACCTACTGCAATACTCCAATAATAACATTCGACAACATTATTGTTCGCTTTTATTCCGAAATTTTCGACCACGCTTTCTATCGTGACAGTAGCCCAATTGCCAACGACAAAAGTGTCTTTGCGTTGGAGCGGGCTCAAAAGATAGACTGGATTAGGAGACTGGATTAGGACTGTATTAGCGGATCCGACAGCAGAGCTATATCGGAGAATAATGTCAAACTCCAAAACCCGTCGGATTGCCGTCGAACCAACAACTCCCTATGCCGTCATCATACAAATACACTCCCATAACTCAGCCCTTGCAAGATTTGTGACAGCTTATGTTGTAGATAGTATGACAGCTTTGAAGAAAATGAGATCAAACCCAAGATGGTA
>JAFDDT010000253.1 GCA_019310725.1 Deltaproteobacteria bacterium
TTTTGACTACTTTGCTGATATCTTTTTTGGTAAGCTCTGGTTTTGCAGTGGCATACATGTTGAAAATGCCGAAAAGATGTTCGGTAAGAGACTTGTGGATCTTTCCTTCCTGGTTTGGCTTTAGAAAAATGCCATCTTTCTCGGGGACTGCATGTATCTGATCGCTTGGAATCACCACCTGGCCTTTGGGAAAAACCCCTTCATTTTTATCGGACCTTTTGAAATTCGACGCATATGTTTTCTCCTATTTTTGCTTGGTTATACTAGGTTTAACTCAAGTGTCAAATACTTTTTCTGTAATTGTTAAAACTGTCCAAGACGACCCCAATTCGAAATTCAACAGAGAAATGTATTTAACTGAGGCTTGCCCGCCGTCAGTCTGGAAGGTTTACCCGCCAGAATGATTGCAGATTTTTATCCCGCGAAATGTTTATCCCGTTGAATGTGAAACCTATTTCACTGGGGCCCCTTTCGCCTTGCGCTCTGCTGTTCGTTTTGCAGTTTGCTTTCTGTGACCTCAAGTATAGCGCTCCTCGAGTGAAACACTCCTCTGACCTCAAACACTTAAGATGCCTCCAACCTCAAGCATCTTCGACAAGCGTAGCGATCCTTGGTCAGCATCACCTCATCCCTTGCGCCTTGCGCTCTGCAGTTTATTTTGCAATCTGCTTCCTTAACTGGTATAACTGACGGAAATGAATGGTGAATCGAACGGAGGATGATATGGAACGGGCAAATAAATCAAATGAAGAAGTCATCTTGGGGAAGTTTCGCCAGCTCTCTCCTGACGAAAGGAAAGAAGCAATCGATTTTCTCGATTTTTTGACCTATCGGGGTAATGCTCGGAAATGGATAGAGTTTGATGAGTGGGCGCTCAATTTGGCAAAAGACAGGGGATTCTCTAATCTGACTGAGACAGGGGATTCTCTAATCTGACTGAAAACGATGTTGCCCGGATCGTAAATGATTTCAGAAGTGGCAAATAGTGCGAATTGTCATCGATACCAATGTGCTGATCTCTGCCACCTTTTGGACCGGCAAGCCAAAACAGCTATTCAATAGGGTCCTCAATAGAGAGTTTGCTTTTCTTACTTCAGAAATTCTTTTGAACGAGCTGAAAGAGATCCTGATCAGGACGGATAAACCCTTTCCTAACATTTTGCCCTTTGCCCTCTGGCACCCATGTCAAGTAATTCGTATTTCAGCCCTGTATCCACTTGCGAAAAAATGGTATACTTGGAACAATTGTTTCACTTTAAAAGGAGATAATTCAATGGCAGGGAAAAAGGTATCACTTACCTATGATGACTATGTGAGGGGAATTAAAGGGCTAAAACCGGACGAACAGTTGAGTTTAGTAGAAATCATTTCCGCGAGCTTAAAGAGAACCATCGCGCCGAAAAGGCCAAGACACAGTGTTATGGAACTCGAAGGGTTGGGAGCCGACATATGGAAAGGGATTAATGCTCAGAAGTATGTGCGCACGGAGAGAGAGTCTTGGGATTAGCTGATGAACTCAAAGGCTTAAGGGTCTGCATAGACACGGCTCCGATTATTTGACAATAAAATTGAGGTAAACGGATGAAAAATGAGGGCTTAACGTTGGAGATTCCTTATACGGTCTTGGAGGGGGCCAAGTTGCCGGAAAACGAAATGGAAGATGAATTTCGAAAAGAACTGGCTCTTGCTTTATACCAACGCGGCGTGCTCTCTTCGGGTAAGGCCCGGCTGCTTGCCCGCATGACACGATGGCAATTTGAGGAGTTACTGGCCAAACGGCGTGTTGAGAGGCACTACACAGCAAAAGACCTTCAGGAAGATATAAATTATGGGCTTGGTCATCAGTGATGCTTCCACCTTGATCCACCTGGTGAATATCGGTCGGCTTGGCTTATTAAGGAACTTTTTTGGTCAGGTAGTTGTCCCTTCTGCCGTTTGGAAAGAAGTTGTTGATCTTGGCGAAGGGCGCCTGGGGGCTGAAGAAGTAAGACAGGCTGAGAATTCGGGATGGATGACTATCGAAGCGCCCAGTGACAATGCATTTGTTCGAGCTTTATCTCGCGATTTGGATGACGGAGAGGCTGAGGTTATCGCACTTGCTGTGGAAAGGAAGGCAGGACTTATACTTGTTGACGAAACGGAGGCGAGGCGGGTTGCTGATCTTTATGGGATACCGAGGACAGGGACTATAGGCCTCCTCCTGAGGGCAAAACGTGAGAAGATCATTGAACTTTTAAAGCCTGAGTTAGATCGGCTTGTTTATCAAAGGGGATTTTGGATAAGCCAGAGTTTTTATCAGCAAGCACTGGAAGCCGCTGGCGAAAGGTCAGAGTGATGTAACCATGAAAAAGAGATTACCCTTCTTCCTCTTTACGTGCTCGTGATGGACCTTGGCGTTTGCCTACTTTTACCAACCACCTTGGCCGAATTCACTTTATGCCCTTTGCGCCATGTTTACCCCTTCGAATCTTTACCCCGTTAAACCTCGCTGTGTCTTTTGTTTTACTGGGGCATGAAAAAGACAGTGCAGCGGATTTAACTGGGGTTTACCCCGTGGAATCTCTTTTTCTATTCCACTGGGGCTCTCTGCGCTTTGCTCTTTGACATTAATGGATTTATTGCTAAAATAATAACGATATGCTAACCGTCCTGATTACCATCAATATTGAATATCAAGGGAGGTGGAGATGCAGGACAAACAGGTTGTAATGCGAGAAATAGAGGACCTTCCTGAGCCGATGTGAAAGGAGGCAAAATGGAGTTAAGCTTAACTATCGAGCTTTGGCGAAAAGGAAAATGGTACGTGGCTAAATCACCTGAACTGGACTTTGTATCTCAGGGAAGAACACGCGAAGAAGCGAGGAAAAACCTCGAAGAGGTTGTGAATATTCAGTTTCAGGAGATGGAGGGAATGGGGACATTGGAAGAATATCTTACCGAATGCGGCTTCGAGATAGAGAATGACACCGTTACCCCTAGGAATGAAATTGTAGGATATGAAAGGTCTTCCATACACATCGGATGACGACTAAGATTTATCCCACTGATAAAATTAAGGAAGGGGAAAAAACATGGAAAAAGTAGCCATCTATTACAGTAAAAAACACAGATACAATGGGTATCTGGTTTTGGTAGTCCAGACGATGAATATATATAGTTTTAGGCCACGTAAACACCTTTGAACGTTATTAATAGATTCAAGGAGGTTCTCATGACGAATTTAGAATACTTGGCTAAAGACCTGCATATGAAGCCCGAGGCTTTGTTAAGAGAAAGTATAGAAATATTTTTAAACCGTAAGCTGAAGGTAATAGAATCTGAACTGTTTCTTATTGCAAAAAAATACGGAGTTAGTAGTGTTTTTGAGTTTGACAGGATGGTACAAGAAGGAAAGTTTCATGAAAAAGATACATTCGAAGATTATTTCACTTTTGACAATCTTGAAGCAGAAAGAGATCTAATAATGAATCATTTGGAGAAGCTGTAATGGTTTCTCTACAAGAATTGTCAAGAATTGCTGAAATTGAATTTACTGACATTGTTGATACCACTGAATTTATAGGAATCAAGCTTCGAATAATGCTAACAAAGGAAGGTTTTATCGATATATGGTTGTCCAGAAAACTCTCAGATAGATTCGGCTTTCATTGGGAAGACAAATCCACAAGTCTGTCTTATCGTTACGATAATTTCCCAAATACCAAATGGAAATATGTTTCAACCTATCCATATCACTTTCACGACGGTTCTCAGGACAACGTAACTGACTCATCACAATTTGAAAAGGACATAGAAGCGGGCTTTCGGAGTTTTATGAGGTGGGTAAGGGCAAAACGAAATCTGTAAAAGCATATAGATCATGCCTAACCCAACAGACTCAAGTAACAAAATAAACCCAATAAACTTTTACCCCGCCTGTCCAAGCGAAGCGTAGATCCCGCTATCGGGGCCCCGTAGGGCAAGAGATCGTACGGGGTAGAATCTCTTTTTCTATTCCAGCGGGGCGCTTTGCTCTATGCGCTCTGCGCTTTACGCTTTGCGCATCGCGCCTTACTACCCATGCTAAAAAGTATTCTAACACGGGTTTCGCTTTGCGAAACACACGGAACCTGCTGGCATTATGTACATGCCTTTGATGCGATATCTTAAAAACTCTGCGAAGCAGGGGTCCCGATGAGTTACATCAGGACAATGGAGAACCTTCACGGGTAGAAATAAGCTCGTTTATTTCTCGCCGTGACGGTCTCTCCAAATGCTTTTAAGCGATCCCTTCTTTCTATCCGCGAGATCCGCGCGCCCCGTTGAATGTGAAACCTATTCAACTGGGGTTCAATCCGTGTGTTCTGCGGAGCAGAACCCGTGTCAAAAAACTCTTTTCACACACCAATTTAATGCCGCTTGCTCCGGGAGATGCTACTGGGGTTTACCCCGTTAAACGCAGTGTGCTACCTCAACTGAATGGAGAGAGCACCGTAGCGCCCCGTTATGACAAGCTAGTTCAGGACCATTCTATTTAACTGGGGCCTAAGTAAACAGCTATGACGAAATCAGCAACCAAAATCCCTATCTCCTCAATCATCCTTAATGAGGACATCTATCCGAGGAAAGGACTCGACCAAAAGCGGGTCGGCATATTTGCGGAGAATATCAGGGATGACTTTAAGTTCGACCCTATCGAGGTCGAGCCCGATCCTGACAGGCCCGGCAAATATCGACTGCTCGACGGTGTGCACAGGTGGAGCGCGTATAAAACAGTGGGGATGCCAGATCTCGAGGCCGTCATAAAGGATTTGAATGGGGCAGACCCGCTGCTCTACGCGGCTAAAAAGGCCATTGGCCCCAGACAGTTGACAGAAGACGAAGCAAGAGACACCGCGCGGCGCGCATACGGTAAAAACTCCAGGCTCAGCTCTGCAGATATCGGAAAGGCAATCGGACGTTCAAGGCAGACAGTGGACTCCTACATAGCCGATCTTCGCGCTGCAACCCAGATAGGCCTCGACATCAAGATATTCCGCGTGAACCGCCTCGGCATCCCCCAGGACAGAATTGCAAAGAAATTTGACCTGCCCCAAAGGACAATATCCGACCATTTAGCGAAAATGCCGGCATTGGCAAATCCGCTAAATACTTGAACGATTCAAAGAGCTTGGATGGGGATTAAGGGCATGGGACCTATGGGAATGGAATGATTGTGACCGGCGTTTCGGCGACGACTGGCCGGGGCGCATCCCTGCGCAATTAATAGCCCACATCCTCTACTATTTCTCAAAACAAAACGACCTGGTCTTTGACCCTATGGCCGGAGGAGGCGTGACACCAGACACCTGCCTTGCCCTGAACCGCAGATGCTGGGCCTTTGATATGATAGACCGGCCAGAAACACGCCCGGAAATCGAACCCCACACCTGGATTTCAGCAAAAAGATTCACCCCGTTGAATTCGAAGACCATTCAACTGGGGCCATCCTGGCCGGTAAACTCAAAAGAGAAACCCGACCTCATCATCCTCGATCCACCATACTTCGACAAAAAGGCTGAGGACTACTCCGAAAAAAGCATATCCGGGCTGCCGAAAAAAGAATATATGGAATTCCTTGAGGCCCTTTTCGCCCTCCTGAAGCGCAATGCCAAAAAGACGACATGGCTGGCCTTCATCAATGCGGACTGGCGGGATTTTCAGAACAAACCGGCAGCCGAAGAATCCCACGGAGAATCAATCCTGATAGACAATTATCTCAAGATTTTAAATAAGGCAGGCTGGTGGCATACCCATATCATCCAGGCCCCCATGTCTGCGGAACGTTTCACAGCAGTGGTTGTCTCCGCGATGCAAAAGAAAAGGATACTCGGGGTAACAAGCAGGTATGTGATAATTTCATCATAGTGGGTAAAATAGGGAAGTATACAAATCTCTTTATGCCGCCTGCCCGCTTGCCCCGTGAAATTTTTACCCCGTTAAACCTCTCTGTGTCTTTTGTTTAACCGGGGCATGTAAAAGACAGCCAAGCGTATTTCACTGGGGTGGTGAAAACATATTTCAAGGCTTCCTAGCCTGCTAGCATTCTAGCCTCGCAGCATTTATCATCGAATTATAAATCCTCAACCCCCTCGAATATCCGAGCTGATGACTGAACACCC
>JAFDDT010000254.1 GCA_019310725.1 Deltaproteobacteria bacterium
GGCTTATTGCTGCATTGTCCAGCCATCCAAAGAGAATCCAGAGGATGGCCAATATGGAGAAGTTTATAGGGATAGCCAGGCAGTTTGAGTTGGAGGGAAATGGATCCCTGGCCGATTTCGTCTCCTATTGTCTGAGAATGGCTGATGAAGAAGATGATGATGAGGGGGAGGCCCTGGTGGAACTGACACAGGGGGTTTCTATCCATCTGATGACCATACATGCTGCCAAAGGCCTTGAGTTTCCTATGGTGATTATTCCTGAATTAGATCGATCTCTTCCAAAGGGAGGGAAACCGGGGAAACCTGTTAGGCTTTACCCTGCTCACGATTCAAGAACAGGGGCCTGGAATGACCAAGAAGGTATCCTCCCTATTTTCGATGTTGAATTTCCCCTTGTTAATTTTAGGAAGGTTGTAAACCCCCTGTCCTTCATCCTGAAAAGAAGAGATACCTTAGAAGCGGTTGCTGAAAATCGCAGGGTATTCTATGTTGGTTGCACAAGGGCCATGCATCATCTTATCCTGACGGGTCATAGGGCAGTGGCAAAGGGTAACAACAATGGGGTGCATCTTAGCCCGCTTGATTATAAGGAGGGGGCCACCATTCTAGACCTCCTCGATGATATCTGGGGGTTAAGCAGCACATTTCACGAAGACATGGTGGGGAAATATCCTCGAGGAGATGAATCCCCTCTTGTGGTATGGTCTGAACCAACTCCAAGGAGGTTTGCCGGGGTAGGCTCCAGCAAGACGAAATTATCCGTGGATAGTTTTGCAAAGCTGGGTGACAAGACCAGAGAGTTGGATTTAAGTCATAAGCTCGCTATTCCATCCTTTCATCAATTGAGTCCAACAAGTCTTGCTGTCTTCAAGAGATGCCCCCTGAGATTTTACTATAGATACTGGTTAAACATACCTGAGGACCCCTTATTTTCTGAGGGAAATGACTACATAGAACATCTCTTAGAGGATAAGAGTGAGGGGGGAACTTTTGAGGCGAGGATTATTGGTCTTATCGTGCATGCCTATCTCGAGAAACATGTCTTTGGATCAGATTTCGATCAGGATCTCTTAGAGTCTGTATTTTCCAGGTTTTTGGGCCAAGAGAGGGAAACAATGCTTCTCAAGAGCCAAATCATTGAGGGCTTGAAGACCAGGGTGAAGGAGATGATTTTGAACGCTATTACAGATAAAATCCTTTTAGAGCTTCTTACCGGGGTGAGTCAATACTCAGAGATTCCCTTTGTTTTGAATAGAAAACAGGGGTATGCCTTTAGAGGAAGAATAGATAGGCTTTTTCAAGCTGAGAGAACGGGTGAGTGGGCTATAATAGACTGGAAGACAGGTTCATTGCAGGATAAAAATCCTGCCAGCTTTGCCAGGGAGCACTATTTTGATCTACAGTTGGCCTGTTACGGGTTTGTTATCGAACAGCTGAAATACGCCAGAATCAGGGGGAGGTATCTGTACTTTCTCTCTTTGGGCAAGCTTGTGGAGATAGCATATAGTGGTGATCCAGGCAAAGAGATCGATGATTTCATAGGGTTTATCGAAATACATAAGGAGGGTTTCGAGGAGATTGGAAACCGTGTAAAGCAGACAAAAAGAGAAGAGGGAGAATGCTCTCACTGTGGTTATTTCCAGATGGGGGTCTGTTAAGAGACCGTAATCAGAGGTTCAGGTGGTGTGATTTATGGCACAAGATTTTCATAAAATACTTGAGACATTTTATTTCCGTGATCTTCATTCAAATGTTTTCATGGGAACAGCAAGTGATCGATATGCTGGTTGGATCGGACAGATCTATTCGAAAGAACGGTACCAAAATAGCATATCGGTGAGACCCAAGACTATTGGGGGGAAGACCCTTCAAGTGGAAGTACTTCCAGTAGAAAGTGTTGAGGAGTATTTTAAACATTTTTCGGTTCTGGAGCTGGATTTCACCTTTTATAGCTTGCTGTTGGACAAGGATTTAAGGCCCACCCAGAACTATCACGTGCTCCGGACCTATAGAAAATATCTGGGTAAAGATGGTCATGTGATACTGAAGGTCCCGCAGGTAATCTTTGCACAGAGACTCTGGAGAGGGGGTGCGTTTACAGAGAATCCCGATTATCTCAATTCAGAGCTTTTTACTCATCAGTTTTACAAACCAGCAGTGGATCTTTTGGGTGATACGATCAGTGGATTCATTTTCGAGCAGGAATATCAGGCTAAAAAGGAAAGGATTTCCCCGGATGAGTACGCAGCAACCCTTGATGGATTCCTCGATAATATCCCCGAAGATAACCGGTACCATATTGAGACCCGAACAGAATCTATGCTCAGATACCCATACTTCCAGGTACTTAGAAAATATGGCGTTGGGCAGGTTCTCTCCCACTGGACCTGGTTGCCTCCCCTCAGGAAGCAATTTGCCTTGAGCGCGCGTACATTCTTGAACGCTGGTAACAAATCCATCATCAGATTAATGACCCCTCTGCAAATGCGCTATGATGAGGCATATGTGAAGGCACATCCGTTCAATCAATTGATTGATGAAATGATGAGTCCACAAATGATTGAAGACACGGTAAAGATAATGGCAGAAGCGGTTGATCGGGGAGTGGATATAGGCGTGATTGTCAATAATCGTGCTGGAGGAAATGCCCCGCGTATTGCACAGAAGATTTCAGAGAGATTTTTGCAAGCCTATTCCCAAGAAAAATGAGGGTGGTATGCAATTGCTGTTATACGGAGCGTGGACAGGCTGTTGCCCAAATGGAAATCCCTTTGAGCGGTGATTAAAACGTTTTTTGCGAACAAATCTTGGAGAAGCGGAAGATAAGCGATGTCAACTGTCTGAGCCCTAAAGGCGAGTTTTGACATCGCCTGGAGCGAGCCTTAGATTTGTCAAAAAACGTTTTAGACCAAGAGAAAGGGGATTTCGGCAACAGCCTGTCGAAACCTTATTGCTCCTTTTTGTTCAAAACCTCTCTTATTTTTTGGGATAATCGTATCATATTAAAGGGCTTTTGGATAAAGCCGTTGCATCCTCGCTCCAGCATGTCTTTTGCTTGACCAATAATGCTATATCCACTTGAAAGGAGAACTTTTGCCTCAGGCATAACCTCCCTTATTCGGTCGTATGTTTCTTCACCGCTAATGTCTGGCATAATCATATCCAGAATAATGATATCAATAGCATTCCTATGCGCCCTGCAGAGCTCAATAGCCTCTTTTCCACTTTTTGCAACGATTATCTCATAGCCTAATTTTCTAAGCATCTCGCTGGCGACAGTAATAATCATATCCTCATCATCTACCAGAAGAATCGTCTCTGCGCCTGTTTGCAGTTCATTAGGAGCCCCTTTTTCCTCCACGATTTGAGTTTCAGATACTGGGAGGTAGATATTAAAGGTGGTTCCATGACCCTTTTCACTGTAGACATTTATGTGGCCCCCATGGTTTTGAATAATCCCAGAAACGGAGGCCAATCCCAGGCCTGTTCCCCTTCCCATCTCTTGGGTGGTAAAGAATAAATCAAATATCCTTTCCAGAGTCTGTTTATCCATGCCAGCACCAGTATCTGTAACTGATATCTTCACATATCTGCCGGGTTCAATATGATATGGCTCCACATAGTTTTCATCAAGGATTACATTCTCTGTCTCAAGGTAGAGTTCCCCGCCTCCTGGCATGGCCTGCCAGGCATTAACATAGAGGTTTAAGAGCGCTTGTTGAATCTGACCCTGGTCAGCCTCAACGATCCAGATTCGCTCCTGATATCTCGTATGAATCTTTATCTCTTTCTTGGTGCGACCAAACATTTGAGAACTGTTGTTAACAATATCATTGAGATCGGTGGGCCTAACCTCGTATTTGCCTTCCCTCGCAACACCCAGGAGTTGTTTTGTGAGTTCTGTCCCTTGCTGGACATATTGTTCAATGTTCCGTAGTTTTTCAGTGTGAGGATAGCTGGAGTCGATTTCCAGGCGCATCAACGAAGCGTTTCCCTGTATGCCCATAAGCACATTGTTAAAGTGATGAGCAATGCCACTGGCCAGGGTGCCGATGGCTTCCATCTTCTGGGCTTGCTGGAGTTGGACTTCGAGTTTCTTCTGTGGGCTTATATCTCTGAGCACATTGAGGGTAGCAGGGCGCTCTTCCCATGCTATTGACACAGCATTGAGTTGTACCCATAATTCCTCGCCATCTTTGTCTATGATTCTGAAAGAATAGGTACCGGGAAGATCTTCTCCATCCAGCGTATTGTTGTACCTATTCAAAACCATATCTCGGTCTTCAGGATGAACAAGATCTCTCCATCCAGCGTATTGTTGTACCTATTCAAAACCATATCTCGGTCTTCAGGATGAACAAGATCTGGGAAAGGTATTTCACGTAATTCTTCAGCAGAATAACCTATCATGTCTTCTGTCTTAGGGTTTGGGAGTTTTATCTTTTCGTCCTGAGTGACAAAGATGGCGTCATTGGCATTTTCCACCAAAAGTCTATACTTTTTCCCGTTCTCCCGAAGCGTCCCGGCTGCACGTTTACGCTCAATAGCTTCTCTTTCGAGTTCTTTGACCCTGCGCTCAAGTTCTTCATAGGTTGGTTTGTTTTCCATTGGAGATTCCCTCCCCATTTTTCAAAAAAAATAGAAAATCATTCTTTTTGGAAACAGGCCCTATATGCCGGTTATTGCCACATCTATCTCCAGCTTTTCATAACACACTCAAAGGAAAAGG